>NZ_JBGCCR010000004.1:0-382136 GCF_041262485.1 Streptacidiphilus sp. BW17
GCGTTCTCGACGTAGTCGGCGTAGCGCTCCATGTCGTCGACGCCCTCGGGCAGGCGCAGCGTGCGCTTGGGCGCCTCGCCGTAGGGGTCGAGCTGTTCGGCGCTCCACGGGGCGCCGGAGAAGCAGGGGATGAAGACGAGGGTCGGGTTCTTCTCTGCAGTGTTCATATCGAATACATTACACGACATATATGCCGTGACATAAGTTATCTGGGTCACACTTGAATCCGCTCCGTGCGCTCGTCCGCCTCTCAGCGCCGCGTCGCCGGGCAGCGGCCACACCCGCGGTGCCGTAGGCGGTCGCGAGGGCGTCCCACCCGACGACGGCGAGCTCAGGGTCTACCGCTGGGGCGGTAACAGCCTCCGGGACGCTGTTACCGATCCCCCTCAGCGCCTGGGCCGTGAGCGACCACCCAGAGCCGAACCGCTGGACCAGGCGGTGGGAATCCAGGCGCGACAGCGTGCGGTAGAGACCAGGGGTGGTCCACTCCCCAAACTCCCCGTCGGGGGGCACTGACTGGGCTGATCACGAGACACACCATCCCGCCGCAGGTCTGCAGGGCCGTCCGCGAGGTACCAGGTCGAACCCTCGGTGCCGTAGCCGACCCGCAGCCGACGCAGCCAACCGCCTGGCTTCAGCACGAGCTCATGGGCCTGGCGCAGGGTCTGCCGGGAGATCCCGGCCTCCTCCGCCGCCTGCCGCTCGCTCGCGGGTCAGGAGCAGCCGTCCGACGCGCGGTGAGCCGAAGGATGCCGGGTCCGCGCCGGCCAGGGCCGGGATGGATGTGGCGACCTTCCCCCGTGCCGCAGTCGCCCGTACTGCCTGCTGCAGTCCGTCCAACACGGTCTGATACCGCACGACTTCCCCCGAACGACGCAATTGTCGCCGCCACGACAAGCTCCGCGACCTCACCGACCCCACCCTGCTCGGAACCGCGCACCGGCGCGCGCCCGAGGACTGGGAGATCCGCACCGCCCGGGACGCGCAACTCCCCTGCACCGCCGACCTGCTCCACGCCATCGCCCCGCTGCACCAGGCGCAGTGGCCCCCGTGCGACCAGCCCCCGGCGCCCATCACCTGAGCTGCCGGGCTCCGGGACGCGAGGCGGTCCGTCGTGCTCGGCGGGAGACCGGCCGGTGCGCAACTGTCGACCCGACGGCGGGCGGAGGACTGCCTTCCTGCCGCATCCAGGGGGCCACAGAGGGCTCCCCGGAGGAGTTGTCAGGCGTCCGGCGCCTGGCTGGTTCCGGTGAGGATCGCGCGGCCGAGGGTGTGCGGAATCATCAGGATGTTGAACATGGCGAGGCTGGCACCCTCGGGGACGTCCAGCGTCGGGACGTCGAGGGCGGTGGCGCAGATGTACAGGCGGTGGGTGCCGGTGCCGGGTGGCGGGTTGACTCCCGAGTAGCCGGCCTGGCCGAGGTCGTTGGGCAGCGGCGCTCCTGGGTGGGCGCCGCCGGGTCGGCCCGCGCCCCGGGACAGGCCGGGCAGGGATGCGGGGATGTCCTTGACGGCCCAGTGCCACAGGCCCCCTGGGATGGGCGCGTCGGCGTCGAAGGCGGCCACCGCGAGGCTACGGGTGCCCTCAGGGAGGTCCGTCCAGGCCAGTGCGGGTGATTCGTTCGCGCCGCCCTCGGTGTTGTAGGCCGAGCTCGGCAGTTCCCCTCTTGCGGGGAAGTCACTGCTGGTGAGCGTGAACGCCCGTGCGGGCACGGCGAGGTCGTACGGGTTGTAGGGCACAGGGGTCTCCTTCGCGAGAAATGTACAGCAGCGCTGTATAAAAAACGTACAGCGGTGCTGTACATTGAGCAAGTGGAAGAAGAAGACGGACAGGCAGAAGCCGAGGCCGAGCTGTTGCGAGTCTCGGTCGGGGAGTTCGTCCGCTGGGCCCGCGCCGGTGACGTCATGCCGGGCGGCCAGGCGGCGGTCCTGGGCCATCTGGCACGGGTCGGCGCTCTGTCGATCACCGACCTGGCCGCCCGCGAGAGTGTGCGCCACCAGTCCATGGCGCGCACGGTGGGGCTGCTGACAGATCAAGGGCTCGTCCAGGTCGAGACGGACCCCCTCGACCGCCGCCGAGTCCTGGTGCAGATCACCGGGGAGGGTCTCGCCCGGCTGGGCGACGAGCGTCGGCACCGGGCCGCCGGCATCGCGGCGGCCATGCAGGCCACCCTCGACGACGAGGAGCGGGCACTGTGCCGGCGCATCCCCGGCCTGCTGGACAAACTCAGGGGCCACCCTTGAGGCGACGCGCACTGACGCCGTCGAAGTGATCGCTGCAGCCCCGCCTCCTGCCGCGGGGGTGTGGATCTCGTCGTCCCCCATCGTTTCTCTTCCTCGTACGGGCGAAGTCCGGGCTGCCAGGCCAGGTCCCAGTTGCCCTCTGCGCCCAGGTTCGAGGAGGTGCCGACGTCGAAGCGGACGAACGCGGTCTTTGCCCGTCAGTCGTAGCTGACCGAGACCGTCGTGAAGCCCAGCGAGCGCAGCAGGCCCTGGAGCATCGTTGTGGTGTTCTGTTGCGCACGGGTCGTCAGACCGCTTGCCGCGGCGGCGGTCTGGATGTGACCGACCGCCAGCAGGTTGAGTTCCTGCTGGTCGCCCGGATTGCCGGAGAAGAACTGACCGATGCGGTCGAACAGGCCACGTTCCTGGGCGACGACGTAGGAGCGCTTCGCGTCCAGCGCCGCCGACGCGAGCTGCGCATGCGGCAGGGTGATGGTCGCGCTCAGACGGTCCGGCGAGACCGTGACCTTCGCCTTGGCGAGGTCGACGTACGAGTCGACGGTGCCGGCGGCGACGTAGAGGGTGCGGTTCCCGAGCAGGGCGGAGGGCAGGAAGGTCGCCTCCTTGTCGAGATCGACCACCACTTGGAAGTTGCCCGCCGCCGCGTCGTAACGGCTCATGTCCTGCACGGACTGCAGCACCGCCGGGCCACTGCGGTCAACGCTTCGCTCACCGAAGGGGTTGGGCAGTCCGGGAAACCAGTCGAAGTGGCCCGCGACCACGAACAGCGCCGTGATCAGCGCGACAGTTATCAGGATGCTCACGTACCAGGGCACTCGGCGGCGGACGGTGTCGCTCACTTGCTCCTCCTGCGAAGGACGGGAGTTGGGCGCTTCGGGGCAGCGCCGGAGCGCCCGCCCCGAAGGGTCTTGTACCCGGAGCCGAGGGGGCTCAGCGGCCTGATCAATCGACAAAGCGCGCGCGGCCGGGGTGGTATCGGGCCGCGGCGAAAGGCCGTACAGTCCGCAGTGGAATACCTTGGCGCGAGCGTCGGTAGCCGTTCTCATCGGCTGGCCCGACCGACCGAGAGGGCCGCTTCGGCGGCGATGGTTCCGGCTGCCCCAGACCCCGGCGGCGTCCCACAGGAGACGGCCGAGGAGACCTGGATGTCCACCAACGGCATCACCGCCCGATCGATGGCGGTCCGCCATCGCCCGCCACCCCAGCGCGGGGCCGGGAAACCGACAGCTACGCTCACCGTTGAGCGGCACGACTGGCACGGCCGGGCAGAGATCACATTGACCGGCGAGGTCGACCTGGACTCCGCGCCGCTCCTGCGCCGGGCGCTGACGCAGTGCCTGGCCGGCGGCGTGCGGACCATCGAGGTGGATCTCGCCCGGGTCACCTTCTGCGACTGCAGCGGCCTGAGCGCGCTCCTGCAGGCCCGCCACCGCGCCGCGATACTCGGAGCATCCCTACGGCTGCATCACCCCAGACCCACCATGGCCAAACTGATTGCGCTGGCCGGCACCGACACCGGCCTGCTGCCCCGGAACGGCGTGGGAGAGAGCCGCCCCTCTCTTCGCTCCCTGCCGGCTCGTGACACGGCAGTTGACTGCACCTTGACGGTGGGAGAGCGTCGGCTTCGGTGGTAGATCGAAACGGCATGGGCCGACCCTGGCCCGAGGGGTTCCGGCTTCGGGAGGACCTGTCCCCGTGCCCTTCGACACGGCTGAATGCGTCCCAGGTGATCGCGTACCTGGTGCAGGCTGTCCGGTGCGGCGATGCGCGGATGGTCCAGGAACTGCTGTGCCGGTTCAGCACGCTCGCCGACTTCGATGACCTGATGCAGTTGCGGGCGGCGCTGGAAGCGGACCTGTACGCGGACCGGACCAGCCCTCGCTCGGGGGATCCGGGGTCCAAGGCCGGTCTCGTGCCCGCGCCGATGGCCGTTGAAGCAGAGATGGCTGGTTGCGCGCCGCCGACGTCGTCACCGAGGCCGCCAGCCGCCGCACCCACGGTCAAGAGCCATTGACGGACCGCGGCCAGTGAGCTCAGGCTTCGGCGCTGAGCGAGTACAGGATCTGGGTGGGCCGGGTGGTGGTCTGCTCATGGAACTGGTCGAACCGGTCCGGTGGTTGGGGAGGTGTCGTGGTCGCGTCCGTCACGGGAACCCGGCGGGCGGCCAAGTCCCCACGTGCTCTTCAGGTCGGCCATCATCTGGCTCACCAGGGCGGGGACGTCCGGCTCGGGGAGGTAGGTGTCCACCGCGGTGGTGGTCGTGCGCTGCGCTGATTCGACGTACCGCCAGGTGCCCGCGTCGAGCCAGACGTCGAACTCGTGGTCGGCGTGGGTGAAGCGGACGGTCGAGGTGCCGGCCACGGTGAGCACCTGGCCGTTCAGGCGACGGGCGAGGTCCTCGTGCGCGGGCGGGCGCGGCTTGTCGGGCACCTGGTAGCTGACGGCGAGCAGTGATGACAGCGGCCCGGCGAAGGCCTCGCCGTCCGGTGTCCCGAACACGAAAGCCGCCGGCCACTCGACGACCGCGTCGTCCTTCTCCGCCGGCGCGTCGGAGGCGAACTGCACGGAGTCGAAGCGGAAGGTGCCGCGTTCGACGGCGTGCCAGCCGTCGGCGAGCTGCACAGCCCGCACCTGGTCGCACTGAACGCGCATCATGATCCTCCGTTGCGTCGGGCCTGCTTGGCTCGGGCGGCCTTGTCGGCTTTCGCGCGCTCTTCGGCCACGCGCTGGACCTCGCGGGCCCGCTCCGCCCGCACGGCCAGCTCGACCTCCTCCTCCGTCGGAAGGCCTGGCTCAGGTTCCCGCAGCGTGTACGGGGGCGGGGTGTAGTCGGTGAAGTGCTCGACCCTGTGTCGGCTGCGCTCGCCGCGTGGCATCCCGTACTTGCGCCGCCGCTCGTCACGCATCGCTTCGGCCAGCTGGGCCGCGTACCTCGGGGACGCCGAGGGGGCGTCGCGGTGGTCCTCACCGGTCATGTGGAACACGCTGGACGGCTTGCGACAGTGCGGGCAGGACCCGGAGTCGTCCCGCAGCCACCCGTCCTCGCATTCCGGGGCCGGGCAGTCGCCCGGGGCCACCAGGTCCCATGCGATCTGGTCCGCCCGCGCCTTGAGCTCGGGCTGCGTGAGGTTGGAGAAGAGCTTGAACCAGCGGCGCTCGATCCGGTCCCGGAGCTCGGCGGCGGTCCGGTACTGGAGCTGCTGGTCGACCAGCCGGAACACGTTGTGCGGCACCCCGCCGCGCTTGCCCAGGACCTCGGTCAGCGGGCCCGGCATCGCCTGCAGCACCCACACCGCCGGGGACTGCCCCGGGCGCTGGAAGGCGGTCACGGCTGCTCCTCCCCCGCGCGCTTGGCGCGTTCGTCGCGGACCTGCCGCCGAGCGAGGGGCGACGCCGCGTCAGGGAAGCCTACCTCCGCCCAGGCCGACTCCTCCTGACTCTCCAGAACCCCTGCCACCCGGCTCAACACCAGGTATACGGCACTGCTCGCACGCCGCACACAGGCCCGACGCCGGGCGGGTCCACTCGAACGAGCGACGGTGCCCCGAGCGGCGCCGGCGGCGCTCAGCTGCCGTGAACCGGACAGTGGTCCGGCTGGAGAAGGCCCCACGGTGTCGGCCGGTGCAGGAAGGCCGGGCGCGTCAGCGGGTCGGGCGGGTCGTAGTAGCGGTGGAAGACCGCGGTGGCCCCGCCGGAGAGCGGGGGCACGATCCAGCTCCAGTCCGCGGGGACGGCGCGACCGTGGCGGCGTTCCCGGTCGATGTGTGTGAGGAACCGCGTCGATTCGGTATGGTGGTCGGCCATCGTCACACCTGCCTGGGCGAACGAGTGCAGCACCGCGAGGTTCAGTTCCACCAGCGCGCGGTCGCGCCACAGTGTGCGCTCACTCGAGGTGTCGAGACCGAACAGCCTGGCCACGGCCGGTAGTCGGTCGTAGCGGTCGGCGTCGGCGAGGTTGCGTGAGCCTATCTCTGTGCCCATGTACCAGCCGTTGAAGGGCGCGGCCGGGTAGTGGACGCCGCCGATCTCCAAGGTCATGTCCGCGACGGCGGGCACGGCGTACCAGCGCAGGCCCAACGCCGCGAAGCCGGGGTGGTGAGGGTGTGTCAGTGGGACTTCGAGAACGGCGTCCTCGGGGAGTTCGTAGAACTCCGGGGCACGGTCGGGCGCCGCCTGGATCAGCAGCGGCAGAATCTCGAACGGCTCCTCACCGCCCTTCCAGCCTGCTTCCTTCGCGAGCGCGCGGCGTTCCGCGCTGCGCGGGTCGTCCGCATAGCGCACCAGCTGCTCGCCGAGGATCCGGGCCGCCGGGCGGCCGGGGGCGTCGGGGGCGAAGACGCTGATGACGGGTCGGATCCGGCCGTCGTTGGTGGCGATGCGCAGATGCTCGAAGCATTCGCGGGCTATGTCGTCGGGGTGGGTGAGGTGCCGCAGGTCCCGGACCGTCAGGTTGTTCCAGTAGAGCCGACCGATGCAGCGTGCGGCGTTGCGCCAGGCCACGCGGGCGCCGTAGCCGAGCTCTGCGGGGGTGTGCGTGTAGGTTCCTTCGGTGGCCACCGCGGCGGCTATCTCGCGCAGTCGGGCCTCGGGGTCGACGGCCCCGGGGTGTTCGCGGGCGAAGTCCCGGATGAAGGAGTCGGCGGCCGTCAGCAGCCTGGTGGTCTCTGCTTCTCGGGTCGTCATCGGCCGGCCTCCGGACGCAGCCGATCGGACAGCAGCGCGGCTTCGAGCACCGGGACGTCGAACGGGTCGTAGTGGATGTTCTGCTGAGGCACTCCCTGGCGCAGCAGTACCCGGGTTGAGCTGGTGACCATGTCGACCGGACCGGACAGGTAGACCTCGCGGCGGTAGAAGGGGCCGAACTCCTGCAGCGCTTCGGGCAGGGAGCCGCGCCAGCCGGGCACCTGCTGGTCCGAGAGCACGCCACGTACCTTGAGCCAGTGGTTCCGCTGTGCCAGTCGCAGCATGTCGTCCAGTCCGTAGAGTTCGTCGGCGGTCCGGGCTCCGACGAAGACGTCGACGAACCGCCGGCCGCCGTCCTGGACGGTCTGCTCGACCAGTGCCTGAATGGGGGCCAGACCGGTGCCTCCACCCACGCAGAGCAGGTCGCCCTCGTGGCGGGGGTCGAGGACCATGTCGCCCTGGGCCGAACCGAGCGTCAACTGGTCGCCGGGGCGTGCCCGGAACACGAGGTGGGGGCTGACCAGACCGCCCTCGACCGCGCGCACGTGGAAGGTCAGCGTGCCGTCCTCGCGCGGGGCGTTCGCGAGGGAGTAGTAGCGCCAGGAGCGGGGCTGCCAGGGCGTCTCCACGCTCGCGTACTGGCCCGCCCGGAACGGGTAGGGGCTGTGTGGCCGAAGGGTGATCTCGGCGATGCCCGGTCCGCGCAGGCGGTGGTGGACGATGTCGGCCTTCCAGACGGCGGGCCGCAGCGCCGCGTCCTCCTCGGCGGCGCGGATCATCACGTCGGACACGACGCCGTAGGCGCGCGTCCACACGTCGGCGAGCCGCGGTGTCCAGGCGTCCCCGGCGAATCGGGCGAGCGAGTCGAGCAGGGCGGCGCCGACGGCGGGGTAGTGTCCGTTCAGGGCCCCGAACTTGCGGTGATCGCGCCCGAGTCGGCTGCAGAAGTGCACGAGGTTCTCCGGGTCGTCGACGAGGTCGACGACCCGGAGCAGCCCGCGGAGCAGCCGGTCCCGCTGCACGTCCAGGCTTGCGGGGAAGAGTGGGCGCACCTCGGGATGCCGTTGGAAGAGGATCGCGTAGAAGTACACCGTCAGGTCGGGCGCGAGCGGGCCGACCAGCGCCACGCTCGCCCGCAGCAGCGCGATCTCCTCGGCGTCGAGCGCAGCCGGTGGAGGCGCGGCTGGTGACCCGGACTCAGCCCGGTTCGGACGCGGCGCGGCAGCCGGTGCGGAAAGCGGCGCGGAATCTGTCCCCGCGTCACTCGCCGGAGCTGCAGCGGACTGCCGACGTCCGAACCTCATCGGCCGCCTCGATTGTCTCCCGGCAAGGGATATATCACGCGACGTCCGATCCTTCGGGGGCAGATGACGGCTACAGCCGTGTTGCCCTCCGGGCTTGGGAAGGAAGGCGGTCGGCATTGGCCAGG
The DNA here is from genome assembly GCF_041262485.1 of Streptacidiphilus sp. BW17. Classification (NCBI taxonomy): domain Bacteria; kingdom Bacillati; phylum Actinomycetota; class Actinomycetes; order Kitasatosporales; family Streptomycetaceae; genus Streptacidiphilus; species Streptacidiphilus sp. BW17. The sequence continues at coordinate 8,357 of NZ_JBGCCR010000004.1, forward strand.
CGTGCACGCTAGCCCTGATCGAGGCTGACGAACAACCAATGTCGGAGGTTGGTCAGCATCTCCCCGGACATGGAGGTCTAGCCCGACTCCCGGGGCAGCAGCCTGGAACGGAGTGGTTTGCCTACGTCCCGTTTCGACCCCTCCGCAGGACCCTCACAAGGTTCTTACCCTTACCAACTGGTAGGCAGACGCCCTCGACGACGACGTCGCCGACCTCAGGCCGGATGCGCCACCCGACGGGAGGCGGTTGGCCGATGTGCGGCCGCCTCTCCCGGTCGACGACGAAGGCCCTCTGTGCGATGTGCTCAGCCTCGTGGAGCTTATGGACCGCGTGCCTTTGTGGTGAGGGTGTCGGACCGGGTGTTCACGACTCCGGGCAGGTGCACCGTGAGCGGTCCATGGGGCCGAGCCGCTCGGCGAGGAAGTCGAGGGCGCCCTGGTCGTCGTCCGGCCCTCCCGCCTCGTGCCCGTTGTAGCGCCAGACGGTGATGTCCTTCGGGCCCGCGTAGGCGTGGTAGGCGGCGAAGACGGTGGAGGGTGGCACGATCGCGTCCATCAGGGCCGCCGAGAAGCGGGCCGGGACCGTGGCTCTGCGTGCGAAGTTGACGCCGTCGATGTAGGAGAGCGTGCGGTGCACGGTCTCTTCCTGGTCGCGGTGGATCGACAGGTAGTCCGCGATCTCGCGGAAGGGTGCGGCGTCAGTGACTTGAACGGCCCGGGGGAAGTCGCACAGGAAGGGCACGTGGGCGACTGCCGCCGCCAGGTCGGGGACCAGGGCGGCGACGGCGAGCGCGACGCCACCGCCCTGGCTCTGTCCGACCACGGCAACCCGGCCGGGGTCGACGCAGTCCAGCTCGCGGACGGCCTCGGCAGCTCGGACCGCGTCGGTGATGAGGCGCCGGTAGTAGTAGGTGTGCGGCGACCCGATGCCCCGGGTCATCACGCCCGGGACCTGCGGCCCGCAGGGGCCGGAGTCGGGGGTGGCCCCCCGACTCCAGCCCGAACCCTGCCCGCGGGTGTCCATCTGCAGGTGGGCGTATCCGGCGGACGCCCAGAGCAGGTTCTCCAGGACGTGTCCTCGGCCGCCGCCGTAGCCGACGTACTGGACGACGGCGGGGAGCGGGCCGGTGGTCGTACGGGGCAGGCGCAGCCACGCCTTGACCGGTTCCCCGCCGAAGCCCGGGAAGGTGACGTCGAAGGTGTCGACCGTGCTCAGTCCGGTGCTCACCGGAGTCAGCTCGACCGTGCCCCCGAGCGCCCGGGTCTCGGCGAGTGTCTCCCTCCAGAAGGCGTCGAAGTCGTCCGGTGCGGTCTGGCTGCTGCGGTAGCGCCGCAGTTCCGCCTCGGGCAGGTCGGTGTGCACGGGGTCCTTCCGCTGCGTCAGGGGTGTTCGACGGTGACGACGGGGTGAAGGCGGCGGGTGTGGTCGACCTGCCGGACGGGGCCGGTCAGGCGGAGCGGGACCGTCAACCGGTGGTCGGTGCTGCTGGCGGAGATCCGCAGTTCCAGCTCGCCCGGCTCGACCAGGCGTCGCCCGTCGCGTCCGGTGAACGAGGCGAGATCCGCGGGGAGTTCCAGCAGCACCCGGCAGCGTTCTCCGGCTTCCAGCGGGAGGCGTCGGTAGCCGACCAGGCGCTGCACCGGCTGGACCACGGAGGCGACGGGGTCGTGCAGGTAGAACTGCACGACTTCGGCGCCGGAGCGCTCGCCGGTGTTGCGGACCTCCAAGCCGATACGGAAGCTGCTGTCGGTGCCGGCCTCCGCGACGGTGGCGTCCAGGGCGGACCACTCGAACCGGGTGTAGCTGAGTCCGTGTCCGAACCCGTAGGCGGGGCTGGTGCTGGTGCTGGAGACGTCGCTGTCGTGCGCCAGCCGGGCGGCCAGGTAGGTGGAGGGCTGGACACCCTTGTGGCGCGGCACGCTGACGGGCAGTCGTCCGGAGGGGTTGACCCGTCCGGAGAGCACGCCGGCGATCGCCTCGGTGCCCGCCTCCCCGGGGAAGAACGACTGGACGATCGCGGCCGCCTCCTCCTGGGCGCGCCCCAGCCCGTACGGGCGGCCCGCCAGCATGACCAGCACCAGGGGCGTCCCCGCGTCCAGCAGCGCGTCCAGCAGCGCGTCCAGCAGTTGCTCCTGGACGCCCGGCAGTTGGAGCGACTCCGCGTCACAGCCCTCGCCGCTCGTCCCGCGTCCGAAGAGGCCGGCCCGGTCTCCCAGAGCGAGCACGACGACATCGGCGAGGCGGGCGGCAGCGATCGCCTCGGCGAAACCCGCTGTGCTGTCGCCGTCAACCGTCGCCCCCGCGGCACAGAGGATCTCGGCGTCGGGGAATTCGGCCGCCAGGGATTCCCGCAGCGTGGGCAGTTCGATGCCGGTCGGGACCTCAGGGTGCTGCGCGCCGACGTGCACGGGGAAGGAGTAGCAGCCCAGCACGGCGGTCGGGGTGTCGGCGTTGGGGCCGACGAGCGCGATCCGGCGGGGGCGGTCCAGCGGCAATCTGCCGTCGTTGCGAAGCAGCACGACGGCCTGCTCGGCCAGCTGTTTGGCCAGCAGGCGGTTGGCGGGGCGGTCCAGGTCCACGGTGCCGCGCAGTTCCTGGGCGGTGTCCAGGTCGGTGCCGCGGAGGGCGGGGGGCAGCGGGTCCCAGTCGGGGTCGAGCATTCCGAGCTGTGCCTTCTGGATCAGTATCCGGCGCAGGGCACGGTCGATCAGTTCCTCGGGGACGGCGCCGGTCTGGACGGCGTCGAGCAGCGGTTGCCCGAAGGTCTTGATGGTGGGGAGCTCGATGTCCACACCGCTGGCGAGCGCGAGCCCCGCGGCCTCGCCCCAGCTTCCGGCAACGCCGTGCAGCATCTTGAGGAAGGCGATGCCGAAGTAGTCCGCGACGACGGTTCCGTCGAAGCCCCAGGTGTCGCGGAGCAGGCCGGTCAGCAGCGCCTCGTCGGCGGCGGAGGGGATGCCGTCGGTGTCGGTGTAGGCGTGCATGACGGAGCGGGGGCCACCGTCGCGGATCGCCATCTCGAAGGGCGGCAGGATCACGTCGGCCCGTTCGCGCGCGCCCATCGTGACCGGGGCGAGGTTGCGTCCGGCCCGTGAGGCGGAGTAGCCGGCGAAGTGCTTGAGTGTCGCGACGATCCCGGCGGACTCCAGGCCCTGCACATAGGCGGTGGCGATGGTGCCGACGAGGTAGGGGTCCTCGCCGATGGTCTCCTCCACGCGTCCCCAGCGGGTGTCGCGTACCACGTCGAGCACCGGGGCGAGACCCTGGTGGATGCCGACGGAGCGCATGTCGGTGCCGATCGCGGCGGCCATGGTGCGCACCAGTTCGGGGTTGAAGGTCGCTCCCCACGACAGGGGAACGGGGTAGGCGGTCGCGCCCCAGGCGGCGAAGCCGGCGAGGCATTCCTCGTGGGCGAGCGCGGGGATGCCGAAGCGGTTCGCAGCCGTGATGCGTTGCTGGGATCGGGCGAGTGAGAGGGCGCCGACGGCCGCGTCCACCGGGACGGTGCCGAAGGGCCGGGTGAGCTGGCCCAGACCGTGTGGCAGCAGCTCGTCCAGGTCGGGAGGCTCCTCCAACTCGTGCTGGTGCGGTGCGACCTCGCCTCCCTCGTCGGAGGCGCCCACCCAGACGCCGACGAGTTGGGCCGTCTTCTCACGCAGCGTCATGGCCGCGATGAGGGCGTCCGCCCTGGCTCCGGGGTCGAGGGCGACGTCCCGCCACTGGGGGGTGGTGAGTTCGGCCCCGAGTGCGGGATTCATGTTGCCGGTCACTTTCCTCCGACCCCCATCAGCCCCTGGACCAGGGCACGGCGGGCGAACAGGTAGACGACGAAGATGGGGAGCATGGACAGCACCACGGCACTGAGCAGACCGGGGACATCGACGCCGTGCTCGGTCTGGAAGTTGTACAGACCGAGGGTGATGACTTTGGTCGAGTCCGACTGGGTGAGGATGAGGGGGAAGAGGAAGCCGTTCCAGGCCTGCAGGGCGGAGAAGACGACGATGGAGGAGAGTCCGGCCTTCGAGAGCGGCAGGACCAGCTGGAGGAAGACCCGCCCGGGTGAGGCACCGTCGATCGCCATCGCCTCGTAGAGGTCGGGGGTGATGTCGCGCATGGCGCCGGTCAGCACCAGGGTGCACACCGGGAGCGAGAACGCGGCGGTCGGCAGGATGACACCGATCAGGTGGTCGTACAGCCCGGCCTGGCTGATCACGTAGAACATCGGCACGATCACCGCCTGGGCGGGCACCGCGAGCCCGAGCAGGAAGACCCGGAACACCAGGCCGATGGTCCGCCCCCGGGCTCGCACGATGGCGTAGGCCAGTGGCGGGACCACGAGCAGGACGATCGCCACGACGCTGGCGGTGACGATCACCGTGTTGAGGAAGTCCTGTCCGAAACCGTTCGAGAAGGCGTTGGCGTAGTTGCTCAGGGTCAGCTGTGAGGGGAAGCTCAGCGGCCCTTGGGTGGAGTAGTCGGAAGTGGTGCGCAGCGTCGAGAGCAGCAGGACGTAGAGCGGCAGACCGACCAGGAACAGCCAGATCAGGGAGCCCAGTCCGGCGAGGTAGTTGGGCCTCCGTCTCATGAGATCCCCTCCGTCGTGCTGCGCATCTTGTCGTAGCCGGAGAGTCGGACCACGGCCAGGGAGATGAGGGTGGCGACGACGACCAGGACCAGCGCGATGGCCGAACCCGCGCCGAAGTCGAAGTTCTTGAAGCCCTGTTCGTACATGTAGTAGGCGCTGACCGTGGTGTCGGTGCCCGGTCCGCCCTGGGTGAGGATCAGCACCGTGTCGAAGGTGGTCAACCCGCCGACGACCATGAGGATCACCGAGGTGATCATGGTGTTGCGCAGCTGCGGCAGGGTGATGTGGAAGAACTGCCGCACCGTGCCGGCACCGTCGATCGCGGCTGCCTGGTAGAGGACCTGCGGTACGGCGCGCGCGCCGCCCTGGTAGAGCAGCGCGTGCAGGGGCGTGAACTGCCACATTCCGACGAAGGTCAGCACCGCGATCGAACCTGACTGGCTGCCCAGCAGGTTGCCGTTGCCGAAGAGCCACGGGAGCTGACCGGGGATGCCGAAGTTGGGGTCGAGCAGGGCGCGCCACAGCACGGAGACCGCGGTGGCCGACAGGAGCAGCGGGACGAAGAAGATGGCGGACAGCACGGCCCGGTTGCGCTGCGGTCCGGCGGCCCACACACCCAACAGGATGCTGATGGGCGTCTGGGTGACGACTCCCAGGACGGTGAGCAGCAAGGTGAGCCAGATGCTCTGGGTCATCACCGGGTCGTGGAACAGGGTGGTCCAGTTCGCCAGGCCGTTGAAGTGCGGCGAGGTGATGCCGTCCCAGCTGGTGAAGGACAGCACGGCGACCAGGACCAGCGGGAGGATGGCGAAGAGCAGGAAGAAGACGGTCGCGGGTGCCGCCCAGACAAAGCCTGGGCGGGTCACCCCGACGCCGACCCTGCGCGCCTTGAGGCGACGGCGGCCGAGCTCGACTGCGGAGGAGAGTGCGCTCATGGGTCCGGTACTCAGGAGGTGGCCAGGGACTGCATCGCCTGGATGAAGCCGTTGGTGTCGGTCTTGCCGTCGAAGAACTCCTGGACGGCCGTGTGGATCGTCGTGGTCGCCGCCGGCGGGTAGGCCTGGTCCCAGGAGAGCTGGAACGAGGGCGCCGCCTTGACCAGGTTGAACTGGAACTGGGAGTAGCCCGGGCTGGCCGAAGTGGACAGGAAGGTGGGCGTGTTGGTGGTGGTCGGCAGGTTGCCTATGGCCAGCTGGGCCTGGACGAACTCGTCCGAGTACATGAGCTTCAGGAACGCCGCGACCGCGTCGGGGTGCTGAGTCTTCTTCAGCACCGAGTAGAAGTTGTTGGTGTTGCCGACGATGTCGGCCGGGTCGCCCTTGCCGCCGGTGATGGCCGGGAACGCACTCCAACCGAGGCCGTTCTTGGCGAAGTCGGGGTCGCTGGACTGCTCGGTGGAGTACTCCCACGAGCCCATCAGCTCGAAAGCGGCCCTGCCCTTGGCCAGCAGCGCCGGGGAGCCGCCGTCGGTGAACTTCACCGAGTCGAAGTTGCTGCCGAAGGCGCCGGCGTCGACCAGCTGCTTGACCATCCCGAGGGCCTTCACACTGTCCGGGCTGGACCAGGCAGCCTTGTCACCGGCGAGCGCCTGCTCGAACAACCCCGGACCGGCGACCCGGTCGTAGATGTACTCGAACCACATCTGGGTGGGCCACTGGTCCCCGCCGCCCAGTGCGATCGGGATGATCCCCTTGGCCTTCAGCACCGCGACGTCGCCCAGCAGGTCGTTCCAGGTCTGCGGGACGCTGAGGCCTGCGCTCGCGAGGACCTGCTTGTTGTCGAAGAGCAGGACCGGCTGCGTACCGCGCATCGGGATGCCGTAGGACTTGCCGTCGACCACCGCGGTATTGAACACGGAGGGGAGGAAGTTGTCCTTCAGCCCGGGGTCCTTGGCGATCATGCTGTCCAGCGGAAGCAGCAGGTTGTCCTTGACGTACGGAGCGATGCTGCCGCCGCCCCAGTTGAAGAAGATGTCGGGGGCCTGCGGGGTGTTGATGATCGTGTTGAGCTTGGACTGGTAGTCAGCGCCGGGGATGGTGTACAGCACCGCCTTGACCTTCGAGGTCTTGTTGAACGTGTCGACGATCTGCTGCTCGACCGTGTTGCCCGAGTCGCCGTAGACCAGGACGTGGATCGTCCCGGAGTCGGCCGAGCCCGACGTGGACCCGCCGCTGGACCCGCAGGCCGCAGTCAGACCGAGCACCAGCGTGGTCGTAGCCGCGATCGCGGCGAATCTGTTCCGGGACGCACCGCTGCGTATGCGCACACGAAGAGAATCCATGGCCTGCCACTCCGTCGATTGTTTCGAAGAGATTGCCGAACGCTGCGGGAAACTTAGGCGCAACACCAGCCACCGTCAAGGTCCTGGAAGGTCTCGGTTCGGGCGTGCCAACAGGGCTTCCGACCAGCTAGCATCCGACCCATACCGTCGCAACGACTGCGTACTTCAGGCACCAGGGCAGCACAGGAGGGGCTCGTGACCAGAGCGGCGACACTCGCCGAGATCGCGCGCGAGGCAGGGGTGTCCACACCGACTGTTTCGAAGGTCCTGAACGGCCGCGCGGACGTGGCACCAGCGACCCGGGAGCGGGTGGAGGAGCTCCTGCACCAGCACGGCTACCAACGCCGACGCAGCAACAGCGCTCCTTCCAGTCCACTGCTGGAACTGGTCTTCCACGAGCTGGAGAGCGCGTGGGCGATGGAGGTGATCCGCGGGGTGGAGAACGTCGTCCGCGAGGAGGGCCTCAGCGTCGTCCTGTCGGAGTCCTCCGGCCGACTCAGCCTCGGGCAGTCGTGGATGGACGGAGTCCTCGCCCGCCGCCCCACCGGCGTGGTCCTGGTGCTGTCCGGGCTCGACAAAGCGCAGCAGGCACAGCTGACCAGCCGTGACATCCCGTTCGTGGTCATGGATCCGGCCGGGGACCCCGGCCAGGATGTGCCGGCGGTCGGCACGACCAACTGGAACGGCGGCCTCGCCGCCACCCGCCACCTCCTCGACCTCGGCCACCGGCGTATCGGGATGGTGGCCGGACCGCGTCGGATGATGTGCAGCCGCGCCCGCATCGACGGCTACCGGGCCGCACTGGAGACGGCCGGCGTCGCCTTCGACCCCGCGCTCGTTCATGAGGGCGACTTCCATCACGAGACCGGCTACCGGGTGGGTCTGGAGCTGCTGCGCCGCCGGGACCGGCCCACCGCCGTCTTCACCGGCAACGACCTCCAGGCGCTCGGACTCTACGAGGCGGCACGGGAACTGGGTCTGCGCATCCCGGAGGATCTGAGCATCGTCGGCTTCGACGACCTGCCCATCGCCCGGTGGGTCGGCCCGCCGCTGACCACCGTGCGCCAGCCGCTCACCGAGATGGCCGAGGTCGCGGCGCGCATGGTGATCGATCTCGCCCGCGGCAACAAGCCGTCCACGCTGCGCGTGGACCTGGCCACCAGCCTGGTCGAGCGCAGCAGCACCGCGCCGCCTCCAACTCGGACGCGCGTCTGAGGCTGCACCCGACTCCGCGCCCCGGTCTGACGCCGAGGTGCAGAGCCCTCCGCGCGCGAGGGCCACTCGCACCCAGCCGGACCGGCGGCGGCCGAACTTTCCTACGCCCTGTGGCAAGGCCGACGATCGATCCGGGGCACCGGGACGCTCGGCACTGACCTGACCCGCCTGCCGTCTGCGACGGCGGGCACTGAACGAGAGGCGCACACGTGCACAACTGGGCAGGCAACATCGCCTTCCGGGCGACACGGGTCCACCGACCCCGGACCGTCGACGAGACCCGTCATCTCGTCGCCGCCTCCGACCGGGTCAAGGTGCTGGGCAGCGGCCACTCCTTCAACCACATCGCGGACACCGCGGGCGAACTGGTGCTGCTGGACGGATTGCCGCGTGGGCTGGAGGTCGCCGCCGACCTGACCACCGTCACCCTCACCGGCACCATGCGCTACACCGAGCTCGCCAGGGAGTTGCAGGCACAGGGACTGGCTCTGGCCAATCTGGCGTCACTCCCCCACATCTCGGTCGCCGGATCGTGCGCCACCGGTACCCACGGCTCGGGAAACGGCCTGCCCGGTCTCGCCTCAGCGGTGACCGCGCTGCGGCTGATCACCTCGGACGGGGAACTGCTCGACATCGGACGCGCCGACGACCGCGACCGCTTCGCAGGAACGGTTGTCAGCCTGGGCGCCCTCGGCGTCGTCGTCGGCCTCACCCTCGCAGTCGAGCCCACCTTCGAGGTGGCCCAGTGGGTCTACGACGCCGTGCCGCTGGACCGCATCGCCGACCGGTTCGACGATGCGTTCGGCGCCGCCTACAGCGTCAGCGCCTTCACGGACTGGAGCGGAGACACCGCCAACGTGTGGGTCAAGCGACGAACCGATCACGAGGGCCCCGCTCACCTGGGAGACCGATGGCTGGACGGCCGCCTCGCCGACGGCCCCCGGCATCCGGTTCCGGGCGTCTCCCCACGGCACTGCACCGAGCAGCTCGGCGTTCCCGGCCCGTGGCACGAACGACTGCCGCACTTCCGGCCGGACTTCACCCCAAGCGCCGGCGAGGAACTCCAGTCGGAGATCCTGCTGCCGCGCGAAGCGGCACCCGCCGCCGTCGCGGCGATGCGCGCCCTGGGTCCGCGCATCGCGCCTCTGCTGCTGACCTCCGAGATCCGCACCGTGGCGGCGGACGACCTGTGGCTCAGTCCCGCAAACGGTCGGGACTCCATGGCGGCCCACTTCACCTGGCGCCCCGCCGAGGAAGCGGTGGATCAGGCGATCGCCCTGGTCGAGGCGGAGCTGCTGCCACTGGGTGGCCGTCCACACTGGGGCAAGCTCTTCGCGCTGCACCCCGAGGCCGCCGGAGCCCTGTACGAGCGGCGCGATGACTTCCACCGCCTGATGCGGGGCCTGGATCCACGCTCCGCCTTCCGCAACGACTTCATCGACGCGGTGTTCCCCCAGTCATAAGCTTCATGACGCTCTCCGGTGTCACCACCGAGAAAGGAAGAGCTCCGCCGAAAGTTTCGCTGATGCTTCCGTGCATGCCCTCACACAGCAGCACTCGACGCACCGTCAGCAGGGGCTCTGGAATGGTCCGAGACCTATCGGGAGTCTCCAGTCCCATCAGCTGGACCGCCCCACCAACTCGGCGTGCTCGTCCGGCGGCAAGGTGATCGACCGGCAGAAGGCCAAGGTGGCGACCCCGATGCTACGGCGGTCGCAGGGTTGCCCACGATACGTCACATAGTGCTCAGAGCAACCGAGTTCACCATCCGTCGGCTGCTCCAGGACATGCAGGAGAGGCCCGGTAGTCCCTGCGGCGAGCGGCGTCTTCCTCCGGTCCGGGAGCAGCTCGTCGGCGCGCCGGCCCCCTCGGCGGTGCGGCCGACGCTCATGTTCCCGAAAGTTTCACGCAGCCTTCCAGAGAAGAACTCCGCGGCGAAGCTGGGCAAGTCCGACATGGGCGTTGCTCCGCCACGGCCCGACCGGAAGGATAAGTGATCTCCTATGACCTTCCCCAAGGATCGCTTACATGCGCCATGCTGTCTCGTCGTCCGCTGCGCTGATCGCAAGCGGATCGCTCGCCCTGGCCGTCTTCGCCCTTGCCACCACGTCAACCGATGCACAGGCCGCGCCCAGTACCGGCCAATGCGGTAACCCACTTGGAGCGGCCGCGAGTTACACCGAGTTCGTCCACGGCGACTCCCAGCGCACCGCCGACGCGGAAGGCGCTGTCGCGGTGGGCGGCGACGCCGACTTCAGCCACAGCTTCAGCGTCGGAGCAAAGTTGACGTCCAGTCAGATCGCAGCCCTGCCGTCCGGGGCCGCGCTCGTGATCGGCGGCACCCTCGAACTGGGCTCTGCCGATGTCGAGGTCGAGCGCGGCAACGCCGTGTACGGCTCGTTGCACGGCAGCGGCCGTCTCTCGGAGGCGGCCGGAGCAGCACGGCAGGCCGCGACGCCGATCGACTTCGACCAGACGTTCGCGGCATTGCGCGCGGCCTCTGCCCAACTGGCCGCGCTCCCCGCGAACGGCTCCACCGCCGTGACCCATGACGGTGGCGAGAGCGTCCTCACCTTCACCGGCAAGGACGCGGCGACGAACGTCTTCTCGCTGACTGCCGACACCCTGCAGGCAGCGCAGGAGATCAGGATCGACGTACCGGCCGGTTCCCGAACCGTGGTCAACGTCTCCGGGGCCCGCTACGACATGAACGCGGGCGCGACGAGCTCCGTCTTCCTGAAGGACCCCCAGACCGGCGCCTGGCACGAAGAGGACTACACGGAGCCGGACACGGCCCTCTCCGGCATCCGAGGCGGCCTGCTGTGGAACTTCAGCCAGGCGGTGGCCGTCGTCAAGCGGGACGGGACCGCCTGGCCCGGGACACTGCTCGCTCCCGAGGCCGCCGTCCACCTCGGCAGCGGCAACCAGAACGGCCAGGTCATAGCCGCCTCACTGACCAGCTCCTCCGGCGCGGAGACCCACGACTTCCCGTTCACCGGATGCGTCGCCACCACACCGTCGCCCACGCCCTCCTCATCCAGCGCCTCCCCCTCGGCCAGCCCATCGGCATCCAGCCCGGCGGGGGTGCCGTCCGGCGCGCCGACCCCCACGCGACCGGCCACCACCAGCAGCGCAACGCCGAGTTCGCCCGGTGGCTCACTCGCCCACACCGGTGGCGGTGACGACACCGTGGCACTGCTCGGCGTGGGCACCGGCGTCGTCGCACTCGGAGCAGGCCTGGTCACGCTCTCCCGCCGGAAGCGCTCCAGCACCGGAGCTCACCGGTAACAGGTGGCACCGGCCACGTCGGGCTGCGAACCGGGGAACCAGACCGGAGAAGCCGCAGTCACCCGAGGGCTGAGGGGCGGCAACCCCTTGAGTAGCCGCCCCTCAGCCCTCGGCGAATACCTCCATGGCACCGTGTCAGCGCGTGCCGGTCGACGGCCGCACGCGGCGGCGAGGATGCTGACACGTCGAAGGTCCGGCGTGCGGCGCAGCGAGCTCCCCCACGCGAGCGCAGCGGCGTCTCCGGCCTACCGGTCGGGGCCGCGGCGGTGCTGCCGTGCTGCCCTGTCGTGGCGTGGATCACGTCGACCACGCGGCACCACGCCGGCCCGGGGCCACCTCCACGACTGCCCAGCCGCTGCTCCAGACCGCTCCGCACCCTGGAAGGCGCTTTCCCTGCAGCTCTTCGTGCCCTAACATTGGTACAGACCACTTCCTCGTCTCTCTCGGCCGCCCGGAACGTCAACTCCCCTATGACGGACTGGGCTTCCCCTCAAGCAAGGCCTGACCTGTGTCGGCAGAAGGGCGCACGTGTGAGCGGTAGTGACCGGGTCACCGTACTCGGCGCCGGGATGACCGGATTGACCGTGGCCGTGACTCTGGCGGAGCGGGGGCACCCGGTGGTCCTGAAGAGTGCCGAAGCCTCGCATGAGAGCTCCTCATGGAATGCCGCTGCACTGTGGCGCCCTGCCCGCAGATGTCCCGACTGGAACTACCTGCGGCGTGCCCTCGCCACACACGATCGACTGATGCGACTGGAGTCCGAAGTCTCATCAGGAGTGCGGTTGCAGAACCTGAACGAGGTGTGCGCTGAGCCCTCGGACGTGCCCTGGTGGATCAGCGCAACGCTCGACAGACCGTTCGCACCCAGCTCGACAGCACTGGCAGGTGGCGCCCGCGCCCATATGGTCAAGGTTCCTGTCGCAGACTCCGCGCACTATCTGAACCGGCTGGAACAACGCTTCCTCGAGATGGGCGGGAAACTCAAGCGCGGGCTGGCGACGAGCCTGGCGGCCGAGACCCGCGTTGCACGCTCTGTCGTCAACTGCACCGGCTTTGGAAGCTCCCGACTCGTCACCGACCCCTACCTGAGCCTGACGCGTTTTGTGGTGGTGCGCTGCGCCAAACCGCGACAGGCGATCGGATGCTGGGTCGAGGAGACAGATGGACGACCCTCCGTCCACATCGTCGAGCGTGATCGGGACCTCCTGCTCTACGGGCCAGGAATTCCGGGGCTGGTCTCCACGGTCGTCCCGCCGTCCCACATCACCGACACCGTGCGGCGCTGCTCCGCCCTGGTGCCTGAAATCCAAGGCGCGCGCGTCCTGGACGCCACTTTCGCGCTCCTGCCCGAGCGGCCCTGTCCCCGGGTGGAACGTGACCCGCTGCTGCCTGCGGTGATTCACAACTACGGCCACGGCTCCGCCGGCTTCACCCTCTCGTGGGGCTGCGCCAGCGAGGTGGCACGCTTGGTCGAAACAACTCCCGCTCCTGGCAGTCAGCGCCGTCGCAGGGGACCTGCGCCCTCTGCCCGGCAGCCGCACAGAGGCGCTCCCCCATATCCCGCCGAGTAGGCCTCGGCAGCCGAGGCTGATGCGTCCTTCGCTGGTCAGGGCCAAGGCTTGCGACAGGAGTTGGCGTCGTCGTGTCTCCTCGATCGAGGATCTGCGCGTGGAGAAGTGCCTGTCGGAGGGAGTGTCTGATCCTTTGTGGGTGGTCTGGTGTTCGGTCTGGTCTAGCGATCGGTGACACGTTCGCCGTAGTAGCCGGCGAGGCAGTTGATGGCCTGCTTCCAGGACTGGGTCCTGCCGGTGACGTTGGCGTGGTTCTTGATCAGGTTCTGGATCACGAGGTAGAGGACCTTGAGGGCCGCCTCGTCGTCGGGGAAGTGCCCGCGACGGCGTGAGGCCTGCCGGAACCGCGCGTTGAGGGACTCGATCATGTTCGTGGTGTAGACGACGCGGCGGATCGGGGCAGGGAACCGCATGAAGACGATCACGTGCTCCCAACTGCGGCGCCAGGTGTCGATCACCGCCGGGTAGCGCTCACCCCACTCCTCCTCGAAGCGGGCGAACCGCTGCTCGGCCTCGTCGGCAGTCTTGGCCGTGTAGACCTCCTTGAGCTGGCGGGCGATGGCACCCCAGTGCTGCTTGGCCGCGTAGCGCAGGCTGGTGCGGACCATGTGAACGACGCACAGTTGAACGTCGGCCTGGGGCCAGACGTCGTTGATCGAGTCCGGTAGGCCCTTCAACCCGTCGCAGCAGGCGATCAGGACGTCCTGGACACCGCGATTGCGCAGTTCCGTCAGCCAGGTCATCCACTGCTTGGCGCCCTCGCCGCCCGTGCCGACCCACATGCCCAGCACGTCGCGGTCGCCGTCGAGGTTGATGCCGACCGCGATGTAGACGGGCTTGTTCGCTACGGCGCCGTCGCGGATCTTGATGTAGATGCAGTCGATCAGCACGACCGCGTACACGCGGTCGAGCGGGCGGGTCCGCCAGGCGGCCAGATCCTGGGCGACCTGCGCGGTGGCGCGGGAGACCAGGTCGCGGGAGACGTCGATGTCGTAGACCTCGGCGAGGTGGGCCTGGATCTCACCGGTCGTCAGGCCCTTGGCGTAGAGGGAGATGATGGACTCGGAGAAGCCGTCGACGCGGCGGGCGTGCTTGGGGACGATCTGCGGGTTGAAGTTGCCGGCCCGGTCGCGGGGGATGTTGATCTGGACCGGGCCGACCTGGGAGAGGACGGTCTTGCGGCTGGTGCCGTTGCGGTGGTTGCCCGACCCAGCGGCGGCAGGGTCGCCCTTGTCGTAGCCGAGGTGTTCGGCCATCTCGGCCTCCAGGGCGCCTTCCAGGACCAGCTTCACCAGCCCGGTCAGCAGCCCGTTCTCGCCGACGAGCTGCAGGCCGTCGCGGCGGGCCCGCTCGATCAGGTCTTCGGCCAGTTCCCGGTTCTGCTCGGTCGCGATGCGTGCCAACTCCGCCCCCGTCTGCACATGGTGCTCGTTCTCGTGGGGGCTCTGCTCGTTCGTGGTGCCCATGGGTGATCCTTCCCGGCAGAGAGGTCATCTCATGCCATCTCGGGTCACACCAGACCAACCACAAAGTTCAGGACAGTCCCCGACCTGGTCATCGGCGAGGAGCTCGGCGGCCACGGGAACGCATCACGGCGATGGATCGTCGATCCGATCGACGGCACCGCCAACTTCTCGGTCGGCCGACCCCAGTGGAGCACTCTGGTCGCGGTCGAAGAGAACGGCGAGGTGGTCACCGGCATGATCTCCGCACCGGCGCTCCAGCGACGTTGATGGGCCACCCGTTCGAACGGTGCCTGGACCAGTTCATCCGCCAACACGGACCACGGGCGCCGCCAACCACTGATGGTCAGCCCCACCGCAACGCTCGACAAAGCGATGATCGCCGTCTGGCCGCTCAGCGCGTGGGTACCACCACAGCGGGCTGCGGCAGGCCGGCGCCTGATCGAACTCAGCGCGGACGGCGGCCCGCTGTCGAACTGGGCCGACACTTGCCACGGAGCCATGCTGGTGGCCGCCGGAACAGTCGACGCCTTCTTCCACATGAGCGCGAGCCCCTGGGACATCGCAGCCGCCGTCCCGATCGTCGAGGAGGCGGGAGGGGTGGTCACCGACCTGGACGGTGAGCGCGACATCTCGTCGGGCGCGGCCGTCTACAGCAACGGCCACATCCACCGCCAGGTTCTGGACGCGCTGCGATCCACCGCAGCGGCGACCTGACGCGAAACCACGACGAGGGGCAGGTTCCTGACGCGATGTGTCCGGCCCCGGCAGCCTCGCCCGCGGTCGGGCCGAGACAGGTGCCGCCGGTGACGTCGAAGATCTGGCCTCACACCCATCGACCCTGCGGACCCGCCAGAAACCCCACCACATCTGCGACCAGCTGCGGGCCGGGCAGTCCAGCGTCTACGACCACCTTCCCGTCACCGCGCGTACGGAGTTTCCGGCGCCGGAGGCCTTGGGCGTGTCGCAGTGCAGCAGGACACCCAGAGGCGTGAGCTGCGCCGCGTCGGCGCCCGTCGCCCCTTGGGTGTCCGAGGCGCCGACGAGCAGCACCCGCCAGGGACTCGTCGCGTCCTCGGTCTCGACGGTCAACGTGTCGCCCTCGCAGCGGGTGCGGAACGTGGCTGCCGTCGAGCCGTCCGGCGCTGGAACCGTCGTCACCGTCACGTCGCCGTCGGCCGGGGCGTGCACATGCAGCGTCACGCCGTCGGCCCAGTCGTACTCGGGCTGTTCCTGCTCGGCGCCGAACGGGATCACGGAGCCCGGCCTGGCCAGGAGCGGCAGGCTGTCGAAGCCGTGCCGCTCGCGTCGCCAGCCCGGGCCGGTGATCCGCTCACCGCTGAGCAGGTGCGTCCACGTGCCTTCGGGCAGGTAGTACTCGACCTTGCCGTTCTCGGTGAAGACCGGCGCCACCAGGAGATCGTCGCCCAGCATGTACTGCCGGTCCAGCTGCCGGCAGGCAGGGTCGTCGGGGAACTCGAGCACCATCGCCCGTAGCACCGGGGTGCCCGCATCACGCGCCTGCAGTGCAGCGCGGAACATGTACGGCATCAGACGGTGCTTGAGACGGGTGAAGGAGCGCACGACGGCGACCGCCTCGTCGTCGCCGTCTTCGTCGAACGCCCACGGCACTCGGTACGACTTGCTCCCGTGCAGCCTGCTGTGTGAGGACAGCAGCCCGAACTGTGCCCACCGCTTGAACACCGCGGGGGTCGGCGTCCCCTCGAAGCCGCCGATGTCATGGCTCCAGAAGCCGAAGCCGGACAAGCCCAACGACAGTCCGCCGCGCAGCGACTCGGCCATGGCGCCGAAGGACGACTCGCAGTCGCCACCCCAGTGGACGGGGAACTGCTGGCCGCCTGCGGTGGCGGAGCGCGCGAAGAGCACGGCTTCGCCCTCGCCCCGCTCCTGCTTCAGTGCCTCGAAGACGGTCTCGTTGTACAGCTGCGTGTAGTAGTTGTGCATCCGTTCCGGGTCGGAGCCGTCGTGCCACGCCACGTCGGTGGGGATGCGCTCACCGAAGTCGGTCTTGAAGCAGTCGACGCCCTGGCGCAGCAGCGTCCGCAGCTTGCCGGCGTACCAGCGGCGCGCCGCAGGGTTGGTGAAGTCCACCAGGCCCATGCCCGGCTGCCACCGGTCCCACTGCCACACGTCGCCGTTCGGCCGCTTGACCAGGTAGCCCTCCCGCATGCCTTCGGCGAACAGCGGCGACTTCTGCGCGATGTAGGGGTTGATCCAGACGCAGACGCGCAGTCCCCGCTCCTCCTTGAGGCGACTGAGCATGCCTTCAGGGTCGGGGAAGACCCGCTCGTCCCAGGCGAAGTCGCACCACTGGTACTCGCGCATCCAGAAGCAGTCGAAGTGGAAGACGCTCAGCGGGATGTCGCGCTCCGCCATGCCGTCGACGAAGCCGCGCACGGTCGCCTCGTCGTAGGAGGTGGTGAAGGACGTGGTGAGCCACAGGCCGAAGGACCAGGCTGGCGGCAGCGCGGGCCGTCCGGTGAGTGCCGTGTAGCGGGTGAGGATCTCCTTCGGTGACGGCCCGTGGACGACGTAGAACTCCAGCGACTGGTCCTCGACGCTGAACTGCACCTGTCCCACGGTCTCGGAGCCGACCTCGTAGCTCACTTTGCCCGGGTGGTTGACGAAGACGCCGTAGCCGCGGTTGGTGAGGTGGAACGGGATGTTCTTGTAGGCCTGTTCGCTGCTGGTTCCTCCGTCGTTCTGCCAGATCTCCACCGTCTGGCCGTTCTTGACGAACGGAGTGAACCTCTCGCCGAGTCCGTAGACCAGTTCTCCGATGTCGAGGCTGTGCTGGGCGATCATGTAGTGGCGCCCGGACCCTTCGGTGGCGAATCCTGTGCCGCGGGCGCCGAAGGAGGTGAGCGCGCGTCCCGCCGCGGAGAAGTCGAGTCGCCACGGCGCCGCAGTGTCCACCCGAAGCGCGAGTTCGCCGCTGACGAGCTCGAGGACGGAGCCGTCGCGGGAGGTCTTGCCCGACGGCTGGTCGCCTTCCCGCACCGAGAACCGTGGGCCGCGCTGCGCCGCCCCGGCGAGATGGGTGCATCGCACGCCGATCACGCCCTCCGCCGGGGACCAGCATTCCACGGCGATCAGCGGGCTGTTGAGCGTGTCACCCCGATGCGCGACATCGCGAACCGGCGCGAACAGGGTGATCCTGTCCTCGTCGACGGCGACGTCGGTGACCGACTTCGCGAAACGGGCGGTGACGCCCTCGCGCATGTGCCAGTAACCGTCAGTGAACTTCATCAGGTTCCTTAGGTGCTTGCCTACTTGACAGATCCGCCGGTGACGCCGGCGGCCACGTACTTCTGGGCGACGACGAGCAGCACGGCGGCGGGTACCGCGGCCATCACCGCTGTGGCCATCACCGCGCCCCAGTCGCTGACGTGTGCGCCGACGAACTCGTAGATGCCCACAGTGATCGGCTTGACGCCGTCGGTGGTGTTCAGCGTCAGCGCGAACATGAAGTCCGACCAGGAGAAGAGGAATGTGAACAGCCCCGCGGTGATCAGCGCGTTGCGGCTCATCGGGAGCACGATGCGGACGAAGGCGACGAAGCGGTTGGCGCCGTCGACCAGCGCCGCCTCCACCACCTCCGAGGGAAGCGCCACCATGAACGCGCGGAGCAGCACGATCGAGAACGGCAGTCCGAGGGAGGCGTCCGCGAGGATCAGCCCGAGGTAGGAGTTGATCAGATGTACGTCGACGTAGGCGCCGTACACGGCGTTGGCGATGACAATCCCCGGCACCATCTGCGTGATGAGCGTTCCGAAGACGATCGTGCGGGTACCGCGCAGCGAGAACTTCGCCAGTCCGTAGGCGGCCGGCGCCGCAAGGCAGAGGCAGACCACGACCGCCCCGAGAGCGACGACGAGGGAGGTCAGCAACGAGCCGCCCTCACTGCTCAGCGCCGTACGGAAGTTGCCCAGGCTCAGCGACGTGGGCAGCCATGACGTGGTCGCAAGCGACGGGCCCGGTTGGAGCGCGATGTTGACCATCCAGTACAAGGGGAAGAGCAGCACGATCAGGATGACGAGTGCGACGAGCGTGTTGCCCCAACGACCTATTCCGGTGAGATGCGCACGGGACATGTCGGTTCACCCCTCCTTTCCGAGGTCGGAGCGGCCGGCCCGCAGGTAGAACACGGCGAACACCGCGCTGATGAGAATGAGGACGTTGCCGACAACAGCCCCTTGTCCGAAGTTCAGCTGCAGGAAGGAGAGCTGGTAGGTCACGGTGCCGAGAGTCTGTGTGGCGTCGGCGGGGCCGCCGTCGGTCAGGGCCAGGATCAGGTCGAGGATCTTGACCGTCGACATGAATCCGAGGACCAGGACGACGGTGACCACCGGACGCAGCATCGGCAAGGTGATGCTGCGGAACGTACGCCAGGCGCTCGCACCGTCCAGCGACGCCGCCTCGTACAGATCACGTGGAATCTCCTGCAGCCCTCCGTAGAGGATCACCATGTTGAACGGGATACCGATCCAGATGTTGACCAGGATCGCCGAGGCCAGCGCCGCGTTCGGGCTGCTGAGCCAGGGCAGCGGGGCACCGATCAGATGCAGGTCCATCAGGAGGGAGTTGAGGATCCCACTTGCCGGGTCCAGCAGTTTGCGCCAGACCACGGCCGAGACGACCATCGGCACCAACCACGGCAGGAGCAGCACCGCGCGAGCGGTGCCCGACAGCGGGAACCGCCGTGAGAAGAACACCGCCAGCGCGAGGCCGATGGCGAACTGGCCCAGCAGCGATCCCGCCGTGAACACCAGCGTGTGCCACAGCGAATCGGTGAACAGCGGATCGTCGAAGACCGCACGCCAGTTGGCGAACCCGACGAAGGGGGCGTGACCGTCGAAGAACGTGGCCGGCGTGTACCGCTGAAAGCTCATCACCACGTTGCGGACCAACGGATATCCGAAGAACGCCAGCATGTAGGCGACAGCTGGGGCGATGAAACACCAGCGCAGCACGACGCTGCGCCGGTCCGGCCCGGTGCGCGGCCGTGAGCGTGTGGCGCCATCCGCTGGTGCGGATACGGCGACTGTCGGTGCAGTGCTCATGACCGGCTCCTCAACTCCCTGCCTTCACTTGTGCCTGTGCCTGTTGCAGCGCCTGCTGCGGCGTGGACTTGCCGGTGATGACGTCCTGGAAAGCCGACCCCAGGGCGGTCTCGACGGTCGGCCAGTTCTCTCCGACGCGCTCGACACGGGTGCGGGCTGTCGGGATCTCCGAGACGAATCCGGCGAGCTGCGGGTTGTCCTTCTCGTACTGAGCCGCGGCGTCGGCGCGGGTCGGGATGTAGTACTCGGACTCACCCCACGCCAGCTGGTTCCTCGCGGTGTTGAGACAGTCGAGCACCTTTGCTGCGGCCTTCTCCTTCGCGAGGTCCCCCGTACGCGGGATGGTCATCACGGTGCCGCCGAGCGGGGGTACGACCGGATCACCGGCCTTCGGCACGGGGATCGGTGCGACGGCCCAGTGGAGGGTCCTGACCGATCCGAGTACCGGCACCTGCCACGGCCCGTTGATCATCATCGCCGCATTCCCCGCGACGAACTGGTCGTTGATGTCCTGTTGGTTCCAGGTGACCACAGCGCCTGACGCCGAGCCGTCGTCGACCAGGTCCTTCCACAACTGGAGTGCGGGGGCACCTGCGCCGTCGCCCAGGTGGGCCTCGTTGCCCCCTGCGGACCAGAAGAAGGGGAGGAACTGGAAGACGCCGTCCGCGTTCGGCGTCGCACTGAACGCCATGCCATAGGTGTGGCCGTGGGTGAGCAGCTTCGCGTCCCGCTTCAGTTCGTCCCAGGTCGTGGGCGGAGCGATGCCCGCCTTCTCCAACAGGTCGGTGTTGTACATCAGGCCGAGCGAGTCGACGGCACGGGCGATCCCGTACTGGGTGCCCTGGTAGCTGCCCATCGCCAGCGCGCTCGCGGACTGGTCGGAGAAGGTGACTCCCAGTGGCTTGAGCGGTTGCAGCCCGCCGATGGCTGCGAATGTCGGCAGATCCGAGCCGTCGAGGTCGAGGATGTCGGGGAGGGAATGCGACGACGCCATCCGCAGCGCCTTGGACGGCACCTGGTCGGCCGGCACGCTCTCCTGGACGACCTTCAGGCCGAGCGGCCCGGCGCACTGGTCGAACAGCCGTTGCTGGTCTGCGGCTTCGTGGGGCTCGGTCGCGGAGTTGAGGATGATCAGGGTGTTCGGATCGGCGCTGCTCGCGCACCCGCTGAGTCCGAGTGACGCCGGAAGGGCGGCGAGAGCGAGCGCGAGCGCGGGCAGACGTATGCGCCCATGAAGGACATGCATGGTGGAGCTCTCCGTTCGGTTGCGGCTCTGGAACAGGCGGACGAAGAGAGATCGGAGGTAGCCGGGTCAGGTGGCGCGACCGGGGAGCAGCACGGGGGGAATCAACCGGTAGGGCACCTGGTCCCCGGAGGCGCCTTCGGTGATCGCCTGCACGGCCAGTCGGGTCACCTCTCCGGCCACCTCGGAGACGGGCAGTTCGATCCGGGGCAGTTCGTGCCCACCGACGTCGTCCGGGAGGTTCCCGACTGCGACGACCCACAGGTCCTCTGGGACACGGCGGCCGACCGCCGCACAGGCGGCGAGGATGTGCGGCAACACCGACACGTGCTGGACCACGAGCGCGGTGGGGGCGTCGGCGGCGGTCAGCAGGGCGCGGACCCGCAGGTTGAGTTGCGCCATGTCGGCGGTGGAGTGATGGACGGTGACGTGGGCGCCGGTTTCGCGCGAGCCCCGGCGGGCCCCTGCCACACCCCTCACTGCGTAGCCGCGGCGGGCCGTGATCTCGTCCTCAGTGGTGGCGAGGTAGGCGATGTTGCGGTGGCCGGCCGTGGCCGCCTCCTGGACTGCGAGCGCTGCGGCGGCCTCCCAGTCCAGGTCGGTCCACGGCAGCCCGGCCCCCTCCGACGTGCTGCCCAGCAACGCCGTCGGAAACCCGATCTCGCGCACCACGTCGATGCGCGGATCATCCATCTCCACCGCCATGAGGATCGCGCCGTCGGCGAGCCCGCTGCCGGCGACTCTGCGCAGGGCCGATACGCCGTCCTGGTCGGTCATCAGCAGGACACCGTAGCCAAGGGCACGTGCGGCGTCGCTGATCTCGATCGCGAACCGGCCGTCCACCGCCCGGTGGTAGCCACCGGGCGCGCGCGGCAGCGCGAGCGCCAGGACATTGGTGCGGCTGCTGCGCAGCGAGCGAGCGCTGGCGCGCGGGTGGTAGCCGAGCTCGTCGATCGCTGCCTGGACGGCCCGGCGTGTGTCGTCGGAGATCTTCCGGGAGCCGCTCAGCACGTACGAGACAGTGCTCGGCGCGACGCCTGCGCGGACGGCGACGTCCTTGATGGTGACCACGGTGTCCTCTTCCACGTCGAATCGATTCGTCGAATCGATTCACTGGTCGAGGATGCTAGATGCTCGACTACCGGCACGACAAGATCCCGCGCGAAGTCCGAGCCTGAAGCGGGCCGCATTCTGAGCCGTCCCAGAGCCTTGCCCGCCCTCGGCACCAGGACCGATCAGCCCCTGGAACCGCATCGGCCACGCCGGCCCCGGTGGCGCGCGATCGGGGCGGGCTGCGGAGTCGGCCCAGGCCTTCGTGAGCTCGCTCGCGCCGGGAACCCATCGCCTGACCGCCCGGTAGGGCCCGCGTCGCGCCACATCCATGACCGCGTGGGCGATCGCCTGGTTCGCGTCGCCCGAGAAGCGCTCGATGTTCCTGCGGGCGACCCGCACATCGTCGGCACCGGTCACCGGAGCGCCGGGGGAAGCCGACCGGCTACCGGGGTGATACGTTCCTATTTGACGGGAAATGCGCATCTTATTCGAGCGTCCGGAGGGCTTATGGCCACCGTGAGCGTCCGTTACATCGTTCACGACGTGGACGAAGCCATCGCCTTCTACACCGGAGAGCTCGGCTTCACCGAGGTGATGCATCCGGCACCGGCCTTCGCGATGCTCGCCCTTGGGGATCTGCGGCTCGTGCTCTCCTCCCCGGGTGCCGGCCCCGGCGGCGGGCAGGCCATGCCCGACGGCACCATGCCGACGCCGGGCGGCTGGAATCGGTTCGCCCTCGAAGTCGACCACCTTGAAGACCTCGTCGCCCGGCTGCGCGGTGCTGGGGTGCGGTTCCGCGGCGGGATCATCCACGGCGTGGGGGGCAACCAGGCGATCGCCGAAGACCCCTCGGGAAACCCGATCGAACTTTTCGAGCCCACCAGGGACGAGGCCAGACTCTGACACTCGCCCCACTGCCTACTGCGGGCCACTGACGCGCGGTCAGGGTCGAGGAGGCGCGCTGCCCGGGCCCAGATGCGAGGCACAGCCTCGACCGGGTGTCCGTCGTCTGAGCCCAATCCTGTGCGTACGCAGGGCGGCTCGCGGCCGAGCCTCCGCTGTCACCAGTCCTCGACCCGGCCTCCGGGCGGCGGGGTGGTGAAGGGGCCATCGGCGACCGAGTCCCGGTCAGGCCGAACACCCGGCGTCCCCCAGATCTCCGGCTCCGCCGACGATCTGCTGAGCGTGTCGCCCTGGACGGCCGGGTCCCCGTCGGCCGAGGGCCGAGTCGGCGCAGTGGTCCCTGCGGTGAAACTCGGCGCGTAGTCGAAGGAGATGAAGGTGAAGAAGACCAAGAGCCCGAAGCCAAGGAGCAGGGGAACGACGAACTCCGGGAGAGCAGCTCCCTGCGGAGCCATGGCGGCGCCACCGTCCGTCATCTTCACGCTGACCGCGGCCATGCCTGTGTAATGCATGGCACACACGGCCACGCCCATGATCAGGGCTGCGCCCACCACCGATGCCGTGCCCTGCACATTGACGGTGGCCCAGAGTGCGGCCGTGGCCGCGGCGACGGCAATGAGGACCGAGATGCCCACGGTCTGGCTGTTGTAGACCATCTGGGCCTGCATCCGGATCGCGTCCATGCCGAGGTAGTGCATACCCGCGACGCCAAGCCCGGTCGTCAGGCCACCGAGCACGATGCGCAGGCCGCGTCGTCGACCGTAGCCGACGACGAAGATGCCGACGGCGACCATCACGATGGCAACCAGCAGACTCAGTACGGTCTGTGACACCTCGTACCGGATGTCCATGCCCGACACGGCGAATCCCAGCATGGCCACGAAGTGCATGGTCCAGATGCCCGACCCCAGGGCGACAGACCCGACGGCCAACCAGTAGGGCCTGCGCCGGTGGTCACTTGCCAGGGCCCACCGCACGCTGCGCAGCGCGATGGCGGAGCCGGAGCAGGCGCTGATGTAGGCGATGACGGGAGTCACCCAGCCGTAGGCGAGCTGATTGATCTGTCCCACAAGATGTCTTTCTGTCATCAGTCGAATGCCAGGAACCGTCCTGCCATGCGGCTGAGAGTTCGGCTGCGCAAGGGTCCTGAGCCGCGCCGTCCGGACGCGAGGGTCGCACCGAACCCCTGACCCGTGCAGGTAAATTGGCCTCGCCCGATCCCGCCGGTCAAACCCTTCCCTGGGACTTCACTGGAAGTTTCCTGAGAACTGACCTCACGGAGAACGGACGGCGAACCTCGTCCCGAGGCCTGATAGAGCCTCTGGAGCCGCCCCCGGGCAGGAATGCAGGCATGCCCGGCCTCATAGAGAACTTCCATGACTACCCGGATGGTGAAGTCCACCGCGGCGCCCTCGCGAGCTCGTCCATCCGGCAGCCGCGTCGACCGGGCATCGCCGTCTCCCGACGGGGACTCACGCCCCGCACCGGTACGGGCGTCCGGACCGCCCCCGGAATCTGTGAATCCGCAGCAGTGGCACTGGATTGGTACAGACCAATGACTAGACTGAGGGGACACGACAAGTAGCGTCTCGACTACGACCTGTGGGGGGTCTCCTCGGCATGCTCACGTACCCGACCGATACAGCGGTCACCGCCCGCACCATCTCTCGCGACCTCAAGGAGAAGATCCGTGCTGGTCATCCGGCGCCCGGACTCGACCTACCCTCCGAACGCGACCTGGCCGGCGCCTACCAGGTCACACGCCAGACCGTCCGCGCCGCAGTCTCACTCCTCCAGAACGAGGGCTGGGTACAGCGTGACCGGCTGGGCACGTTCGTCCTCAAGCGCGCACCTGGCACAGTCCACAGGGTTGCCGACGAAAGGGACTTCCCCGGCAGGCTGCTGCGCGCCGAGGCCGTCGTCGACACGGCCGTCAGCGGGACGCTGCGCGAAGCGCTCCTGCCTGAGGAACCCGCCCAGGACCTCGGTGCCACCGCAGGCGTCACGACGCTGGTGCACGACCACCGCGTCCACGGCCCTCATGGAGAGATACTGCAGAACACGCGGACGTACCTCGCGCCCGACCTGCCGGAAGTGCTGCCACAGCTCTCCACCCTGCGGTCCGCGCTCCGCATGATGTGGACGCAGCACTGGCCCAGTGGACTGGGTGAACCCAGCACAACGGGCGAGCTGGGCATCGGAGTCGATCTCGTCGATCTCTACCGCTGGCTGCGGGGGCAAGGCCGGGTCGTCCGCTTCCTCGACCAGGCCCCGCGCTCGTCGTCGCATCCCGGGACGATCACGGTGCTGCGCCACATCGTCGACGACGACGGGCACTCACTCGCCCGGTCCTCCATGACCGTGGCCACCGGGAACGCGGACCCGTCCACACTCGCCCGCGGTGCGCACCCGACATCGGAGAATCGGCAGTCCCCTCCCTTCAGCTACTCGCTGAGCCCACAGGACCGGTCCTGGCTCGAAGCCTGGACGCTGTCCCGCCCCGCTGAGCGAGGGCTGGCGCTGCGGGCTCGGATCGTCCTCCTGGGCGAGACGCGCAGTCCGCATGCGGTGGCTTCGGCCCTGGGCATCTCCCCCCGCGTGGTCTGCGCCTGGCTGGACCGGTTCCGTGCCGGAGGCCTACCGGCTCTCCGAGCCCGGTCCCGCCGCGGGCGGCCCCGCCGAACGGAGCCGGCGGCACGGGACTCCGGGCTCGACCGCCGACCCGCTACGTGACCGACGCGACGTCCCTTTCTGCCCGGGCCAGTTGCCTGAGCATGGCTTCGGCATGGGGCAGCAGCACCGAGCCGGCTTCGGTGAGCTCCGCCCCACGTACGCCACGGTCCACCAGCCTCGCCCCGAAGTACCGTTCCATCCGGGCCAGGTGGTAGCTGATCGTCGGCTGGGAGTAGTGCAGTCGGCGCGCAGCGGCGGAGAGGGACCCTTCAGCCGCCACGGCCGGAAGGATCCGCAGATGGTGAAGCATGAGCACGAGGGGCTCCTTGCCGTCGACAACGGGGAACGTGTGACCGCCTTCCGAGCCTAGGCCGGGCCCGGGGGCGAGGGGATCGGCCGAAATGGCGGAAGGGATCGGCCGAAAAGCCGATCCCTTCCGCCCCAGGAGGGGCGGCAGGGAGTTCTGTCGCGGCACTTCCGCCGGGGCTCGACAAGGCCTCCGGAAGACGCCGCGGCGCTCGTCCGGCTCACGACGGATCGAGGCCGCACGGTCGATATCACGCCCGCCGGCGATCCACCTCTGCCTGATCCCCGTCCTTGACCCCAGGACCCGGGGACGCGCGACGGGCGGCCCGGCCTCCGTGGCCGGACCGCCTCGTGCGCGCGAGCTCGGTCAGCCCGTGTAGGCGGACATGGCCTGCCCGAACGCGCCGGGGCTCTGCAGGATCGAGGAGCAGCCCGGGTCCGTGTAGGTCACCGCGCCCGCCGAACACTGCCGGTCACGCCCCGCAGACCAGAAGGAGAGCCAGGCCAGGTGCTTGGACGCGGCGAAGTCGACCAGCGTCGTGGCATCGGCGACGGTGAAGGTCTCGCTGGTGTCGTCGTTGAGGCCGATCATGGGCGTGACGGCGACCTCCGACCAGGCCTGGGCGTCCGTCAACGTGGTCCACACGGACTTGATCTGCGCCTGGGTGGCGGTGGCGGCGTCCACGGCGTCCTGGCCCATGTCGCTGGAGAACGAGGGGCCGTAGTCCATAGCCATGATGTTGACCGCGGCGATGCTCGCGCCGTTGTTCTTCGCGCTGGTCAGTACGTTGACGCCTTCGGCGGTCAGACCGGTCGGGAGTACCGGCAGGGTGTAGGAGACCTTCAAGCCGGGGTTGTTCTGCTCCAGGATGGCGATGGCCCGGTTGCGTCGGTCGATGGACGCCGTGTCGCTGATGGCCGCGCCCTCGACGTCGAAGTCGACGTATTTGAGCGAGTACTGGTTGATCACCTGCTGGTAGGCCGCGGCGAGCGCGCTGGCGCTGCCGCAGTCGAGGGCCAGCTCCGTGCCGCTCTGACCGCCGAAGGAGACGCGCACGTCCCCGCCCAGCGCGCGCAGACCGGCGATGTTCGCGGTGGTGGCCGAGTCGGTGATCGCGGTGGTGCCTCCCCACTCGGGGGTACAGGAGCCGCCGTCGGTGATGAAGGCGAGGTTGAAGTACTTGGTGCCTTCGGTGGTCGCCCCGGAGGCCAGATCGAAGGTCGGCCATGCCGACAGGTCGGTGTACGGCGCGAAGGCACCGAGACTCCCGGAGGGCGATCCGGTACCGGTTGCAGTCGGTGAGGCGCTGGCCGACGCGGAGGCGCTGGCCGAGGCGGACGCCGAGGGTGAGGCCGAAGCTGAGGCGCTGCTGGTGGAGTTGACGCCTGCCGTCAGCGCGAGGTCATCCGCGTCGACGGTGCCCTCGCCGTACCAACCGTGCACGTAGATCTGGACCGAGGTGGTCGAGGCGCCGGTGGTGAAGGTGTCGGTCAGCTGGGTCCAGGAGGGGGCGGACGCCGTCCAGGAGCTGGTGTCCGTGGTCCCCGAGCCGGTGACGCCGAGGTAGGCGTACGCGCCCTCGACCCAGCCGGTGAGGCTGTAGGTGGTGCCGGGTTGCACCGCCACGGTCTGCGAACACTGGGCGTCGTCGGAGGAGGAAGCCGCCACCTTGAGCGCGTAGCTGCCGCTGTGCACGGGCGAGCTGACGACGCCGTCCAGGCTGCCGCAGGTCCAGCCGCTGAGACTGCCGGTCTCGAAGCCGGGGTTGCTGAGCAGGTTGGTGGTGGCCGCCGAGGCCCCGCCGGTGGTGGTGACAAGCGAGAGGGCTCCGGCCGCGACGAGGGTTGCGGCCGCGGTGAGCGCGGTGGCTCGGCGGCTGCGGACCGGCCTGGGTGCGGGGGCGGAACCGGTGGGGGTGACGCGCACGGACATGCACACTCCTGGGGGCGAGCGGGTCGTGTGGGGTGCGCATAATTTGGTCTGGACCAATACCGGGTGTCAACCCCCTGATCTGCATGGCCGACCCACAGCTGATCCCACATCAGTGCTTCCACGCAGCAGAATCACTCGACCGCCACCCACTCCCACCTGCGCGTACGGGCCCCGCCCGGCGACGTCGGCGCGTCGGAGCCCGGATCCCGGCACACGCCAGTCAATGGGTGCTACAGAACTCTTCTATGGCTCGTGACGGCCGGACCCCACGGCCGCGACGTCCCGCTCGGCCTTCCGCAGCGTCTCGAGCACGGCTTCGGCGTGCGGCAGCAGCACGACACCGGCCTCGGTCAGGGCGGCTCCGCGGGAGCCGCGTTCGACGAGTCGGACTTGGAAGTACCGCTCCAGGCCTGCCAGATGGTAGGTGATGGTGGGCTGGCTGTAGTGCAGCCGGCGCGCCGCGCCCGAGAGCGAACCCTCGTGAGCCACGGCCTGCAGGATGCGCAGATGCTGCAGGGCGAGCATGGAAGCACCTCCTGTCCTTACGTCGTCGACGTTGCGCGTCTCTCCAAGAGAGCCTAGGAGGGCCGCCACGGCCGGCCGATCGGCCGATCGGCCGGTTTCCCTCGGTCGATCGGCCGTTCGTCCCAGGCCTCAGCCGCCGAGCCGGTAGACGCGTGCGGCGTTGCCTCCGAACACGGCTGCGGACTCTGCGGGCGAGAGTGCCGCCGTCAGCTCCCTGGCGGCGCGCACCACGCGGGCGTAGTCGGCGGCGAGGACGCACACGGGCCAGTCGGAGCCGAACAGGAGCCGCTGCGGCCCGAAGGCATCCAGTGCGGTGTCCGTCCAAGGACGCAGCTGGGCAGTCGTCCAGGTGTTCCAGTCCGCCTCGGTGGGCAGGCCGGAGACCTTGGCGACGGTGTTCGGGAGCGCGGCGAACGCACGCAGTCGGCGGGCCCACGGCTCCGGTTCCGACTGTGCGATCGGCGGCTTGCCGAGGTGGTCGAGCACGAAGGTGACCGTGGGAAGCCCGGCTGCCGCCGCAGTCGCGGCAGGCAGCTGCTCGGGTCTGATCACCAGGTCGTAGGCCAGTCCCGCCGCCGAGACCGCGAGCAGACCGCGGCGGACGTCGGCGCGGAGCAGCCACTCCGGATCGGGCTCCCCCTGCACCTGGTGGCGGATGCCGACCAGGTGCGTGCCACCGGGGCCTTCGCGTAGCACGGCAAGCGCGTCCGCGACGTCCGGCGCGGTCAGATCGACCCACCCGACGACGCCCGCGACCAGCGGGTCGCCCGCGGCCAGGGCGAGGAGCTCGGGGGTCTCCTCGGGAACGCAGACGGTCTGGACCACGATCGTGGCGTCCACCCCGGCCGCCTGCGCCTGGGGCCGCAACTCGTCGAGGTCGAAGTTGCGTCGCAGCGGGGCGAGTTCGGGTCCGGTGATCCAGTCCTGGTCGCGGACGGTGAGGTCCCAGACGTGGTGGTGGGCGTCGATGACCCGCGACGCGGGCGTGGTCACAGCTGCCAGACCACGGGGAGGGGGGCGTCCGCCCCGCCTGCGGAGTAGTCGTGGGCGACCTCCAGCAGCTCGCCCATCCGGGCCTGCCAGGCGGTGTTGACGGGCAGTTTCCCCAGCTCGGCGATGAGTGCCGGATAGTCGTCGACCTCCAGCAGGTGGAAGAGGTCCGTGCCGCTGCGCCAGATGGTCCACTGGGTCGCCCCGGCCGCGCGGATGGCGGCGGTGAGCTCCTCCGGCACTTCCCGGTGGGCCTGTTCGTACTCGGCGATCCGGTCGGCGCGGACGCGGGTGTGCAGGGCGACTCTCACGCTTGCTCCTCGGTGATGACCAACACGTGCAGGGTGCGCGGTCCGTGCACGCCTTCGACGCGGTCGAGCTCGATGTCGCTGGTGGCGGATGGGCCGGAGACGAAGGTCAGCGGCCGGGCGGGGCCCAGCACGGTGATCGCGTCGGGGACGTCGCCGACGATCTGCTCGGCGCGGACGACGCAGAGGTGGTAGTCGGGCAGCAGGGTGAGCACCCGGCGGCCCTGGCCGAGACCGGCGTCCAGGACGATCGTGCCGGTGACCGCGATACCTGCCGCCGCCGTGGTCAGGACGGCGTCCGCGGCCTCCAACTCGGCGACGGACAAGGGCTCGTCGTCGCGGAGAAGCTGCCAGGAGCCGCCCTGCGGCAGCAGCTCCTCGGGGAAGCCGGGCGGTACGACGAGGCTGGTCACGCCGCGCTCACCCAGCAGCTCCGCGACCGTCCGGGCGGCGTCGGCCGCGGTGGCCCGGACGACGTGGGCGCGGTAGTCGGCGACCCGCTCGGCGAAGAGGGCGACCAGGTCGCCGTCGGCATGGCTGCGGCGGTAGGCCCGCTCCACCACGACGTCCTCGGGAGCCTCGCCGTCAGGGACATCGGCCAACGCGGTGCGGATGCGCTGCAGCACGGTGTCACGGGCGCTCATCGGGGTTGCCTCCCTGGTTCCTGGTCCGCTTCCACCAGCCGCGGAAGGACTCGGCGGGTGGTGCGGGGGTGTCGCGTGCGTCGGTCCAGCCGTGCAGCGGGCCCGGCAGGGGGCCGATGACGCCCTTGCGCCCGAGCACGCGACCGCCGAGCGAGGCGGCGCGCTGGGCCGCGGCGAGGCGGTCGGGGTTGGCCAGGACGGCGGTGGCGGCCTTCATGGCGAGGGCCTCGGCAGTGGGGGTGCGGCGCTTGGCGCGCTTGGTCTCGACGACCTCGGCGCGGAGGTGGGTGAGGACTTCGGGGATGTTGATCTTCACGGGGCACGCCTCGTAGCAGGCCCCGCAGAGGGTGGAGGCGAACGGAAGCGTCTCCACGTGGTCGACGCCGACCAGTTGCGGGGTGAGGATCGCGCCGATCGGGCCCGGGTAGACCGAGCCGTAGGCGTGGCCGCCGGTGCGCTCGTAGACCGGGCAGACGTTGAGGCAGGCGGAGCAGCGGATGCAGCCCAGCGCCTGGCGGCCGACGGTGTCGGCCAGCGTTGCGGTGCGGCCGTTGTCGAGCAGGACCAGGTGGAAGGTCTGCGGCCCGTCGCCGGGGGTGACGCCCCGCCAGGTGGACGTGTAGGGGTTCATCCGCTCGCCGGTGGAGGAGCGCGGAAGCAGCTGCAGGAACACCTCCAGGTCCTGCCACTTGGGCAGCACCTTCTCGATGCCCATCACCGTGATCAGCGTCTCGGGCAGGGTCAGGCACATCCGGCCGTTGCCCTCGGACTCGACCACGCCGACCGTCCCGGTCTCGGCGATGGCGAAGTTGGCGCCGGAGACGGCGACCTTGGCGCGCAGGAACTTCTCGCGCAGGTGCAGCCGGGCCGCCTCGGCCAGGGCGCGCGGGTCGTCGGTCAGGTCCTCGGGCGCGGGACGGCCCCATTTGGCCATCTGCTGCCGGAAGATCTCCCGGATCTCGGCCCGGTTGCGGTGGATGGCCGGGACCAGGATGTGCGAGGGACGGTCGTCACCGAGCTGGACGATCAACTCGGCCAGGTCGGTCTCGTAGGCACGGATCCCGGCCGACTCCAGTGCCTCGTTGAGGCCGATCTCCTGCGTGGCCATCGACTTGACCTTGACCACCTCCGACTGCCCGGTGGCGCGGACGAGTTCGGTGACGATCCGGTTGGCCTCGGCGGCGTCGGCCGCCCAGTGGACCACGCCGCCCGCCTTGCTGACGGACTCCTCCAACTGCAGCAGATAGGAGTCGAGATGACGCAGCGTTCGCAGCTTGAGCGCGGCACCGGCCTCGCGCAGCTGCTCCCAGTCGTCGAGTTCGGCGGTGACGGAGAGGCGCTTGTCGCGGATCGTCGTAGTGGCCTTGCGCAGGTTGCGGCGCAACTGCGGGTCGGCCAGGGCCGTGTGGGCCGCTTCGGGAAAGCCGGGACTGCCCAGCCAGACCACGTTCGTCCCGGTATCGGAGCTCACCGTGCGTCCCCTTCGGTCGAGGCGAGGATCTCGGCGAGGTGCAGCGTCCCGATGCCGGTCCGCAGCCGGGAGAGACCGCCGCCGATGTGCATCAGGCAGGAGTTGTCGGCCGCGCAGAGCACGTCCGCGCCCGTGCTGACGACGTTGCGCATCTTGTCGCCGAGCATCGCGGTCGACGTCTCGGCGTTCTTCAGCGCGAACGTGCCGCCGAAGCCGCAGCAGGAGTCGGCGGCCGGAAGCTCGACCAGGTCGATGCCGCGCACCGCCCGCAGCAGCCGCAGCGGCTTGTCACCCAGGTGCAGACCGCGCAGCGAGTGGCAGGTCGGGTGGTAGGTGACCCGGTGCGGGAAGAACGCGCCGACATCGGTCACCCCGAGCACGTCCACCAGGAACTCGGCGAACTCGTACACGCGCGGCGCGACTTCGGCCACCTGCGCACGAAGGGCACGGTCCCCGTACTGCTCGGCGAGCACCGGATGGTTCTCCCTGACCATCCCGGCGCAGGACGCCGAGGGGGTGATCACGGCGTCGTACTCGGCGAAGGCGTCGGCGAACCCGCGCACCAGCGGCATCGCCTCCGGGCGGTAGCCGGTGTTGAAGTGCATCTGGCCGCAGCAGGTCTGCGCGAACGGGAACTCGACCGTGTGGCCGAGCCGCTCCAGCACCGCGACGACGGCCTTGCCGGTCTCGGGGAACATCGTGTCGTTGAAGCAGGTGATGAAGAGCGCGACGCGCATCAGCTCGCCCCCTTCGTCCAGTCTGCGGTGGGCAGCGGCGCGTCCCAGGGCAGCAGGCCCGCCTCACGCAGCCGGTGCCACAGGTCCGCCGGGATGTCGTGGCGCGCCATGGCGGCGGCGTCGGCGGCCTCGGACGCACTGCGCGCGCCCACGAGCACGGACGCGACGGCCGGGTGCCCGAAGGGGAACTGGATCGCAGCCGCGCGCAGCGGCACGCCGAACTCCTGGCACTGCGCCTTGATCCGCAGCGCCCGGTCCAGCAGGTCCTGGGCGGCGGGCGCGTAGTCGAAGGTCGCCCCGGGTCTCGGGTCGGCCAGCAGGCCGGAGTTGAACACGCCGCCCACCACCACCGAGACGCCGCGCCGGGCGGCCTCGGGGAGCAGATACGTCAAGCCGGTCTGGTCCAGCAGCGAGTAGCGTCCCGCGAGCAGCACCACGTCGACGTCGGTCTCGCGCACGAAGCGGTCCAGCATCCGGGTCTGGTTCATGCCGGCGCCGATCGCGCCGATGATCCCCTCGCCCCGCAGCCGCTCCAGCTCCGGGTAGGCGGAGCCGAAGGCCTGCTTCTCGTGGTCGTCCGGGTCGTGCAGGTAGGCGATGTCGATCCGGTCCAGGCCCAGCCGGGTCAGGCTGTCCTCGATCGAGGACCGCACGCCGTAGGCGCTGAAGTCCCAGACCCGCCGGTGGGTGGCCGGAACGGCGAAGCCGTTGGCGAGGTCGTCGCCGGAGTTCGCGCCGGAGTTCTCGCCGACCGGGCGGAGCAGGCGGCCGATCTTGGTGGAGAGCGTGTACTCGTCGCGTGGCCGATTGCGCAGCGCCGCGCCCAGCCGGCGTTCGGACAGGCCGAGGCCGTAGTGGGGTGCGGTGTCGAAGTAGCGGACGCCCGACTCCCACGCCGCGTCGACCGTCTCCGCTGCCGCCTCGTCGGAGACCTCGGTGAAGAGGTTGCCGAGGGCCGCCGCGCCGAGGGAGAGGGTGGTGACCGGTACCGTCGAGCGGCCTAGGGTGCGCCGTTGCAGGGGGTTCACCTGGATCAGCCTTCCACAGGTCGCAGGCGCAGTCCGGCCATGCCGCCGTCGACGGCGATCGAGGTGCCGGTGGTCGACCCGGCCAGCGGGCTCGCCAGGTAGGCGATGGCGGCGGCGACCTCGTCGGCGGCCACGAGTCGGCCGTGCGGCTGACGGGCGTTCAGTGCGGCGCGCTCGGCTGCCGGGTCGGGCGCGGCGTCGAGCAGGCGGCCGACCCAAGGGGTGTCGACGGTGCCGGGGTTGACGCAGTTGACCCGGATTCCCTCACGGACGTGGTCGGCGGCCATGGCCAGGGTGAGTGAGAGCACCGCGCCCTTGCTCGCCGAGTAGAGCGCCCGCTGCGGCAGCCCGGCGGTGGCGGCGATGGAGCAGGTGTTGACGATCGCGGCATGGGCGGACAGCCGCAGGTGCGGCAGCGCGGCACGAGTGGTGCGGACGATCCCGAGGACGTTGACGTCGAGGACGCGGTGCCACTGCTCGTCCGGGTTGTCCTCGACGGTGCCGGCCGCGCCGATGCCGGCGTTGTTGACCAGGATGTCCAGGCCGCCCAGCGCCTCGACGGCCGCCGTGACGGCGGCGCGAACGGAGGTGTCGTCGCTGACGTCGGCGGCGAAGCCGTGCAGGGGCTTCGGGGCGGCGTCCGGGTCGAGGTCGAGCACGGCCACCTCGGCGCCGCGGTCGGCCAGCAGCCTGGCCGTGGCCAGGCCGATGCCGGAGGCGCCGCCCGTCACGATGGCCCGCAGGCCCTGAAGATCGCTCATGCGTTCACCGTCCCAGGTGTGATGGTGGCGAGGTCGGCGGCCCAGAAGGTGCCGTGCGGATAGGTGTAGGTGTCGATGGACGCCTGGTGCATCTGGGCGGAGAAGCCGGGAGCCAGCGGCGCCCGGTAGTGCCCTTCCTGGATGACCGTGGGTTCGAGGAAGTGGTCATGGAGATGGTCGACGTACTCGACGACCCGGTCCTCGGTGGTCCCGGAGAGAGCGACATAGTCGAACATCGACAGGTGCTGCACCAGTTCGCACAGGCCCACGCCGCCCGCGTGCGGGCAGACCGGGATGTCGAACTTGGCGGCCAGCAGCAGGATGGCCAGGTTCTCGTTGACCCCGCCGACGCGGGCCGCGTCCAGTTGGAGGACGTCGATCGCGCCGGCCTGGAGCAGTTGCTTGAAGACGATGCGGTTCTGCACGTGCTCGCCGGTGGCCACCTTGACCGGGGCCACGGCCTGGCGGATCGCGGCGTGGCCGAGTACGTCGTCCGGGCTGGTCGGTTCCTCGATCCAGTACGGGTCGAACTCGGCGAGCGCCCTGGTCCAGGCGATCGCCTCGGCCACGTCCCAGCGCTGGTTGGCGTCGATCGCCATCCGGACGTCGGGGCCGATCGCGGCACGGGCGGCGCGGCAGCGTCGGATGTCGTCGTCCAGGTTGGCGCCGACCTTCAGTTTGATCTGGGTGAAGCCGTCCGCGAGTGCCTCCTTGGCCAGCCGGGTCAGCTTCTGGTCGCTGTAGCCGAGCCAGCCGGGTGAGGTGGTGTAGGCGGGATAGCCGCGTTCCAGGAGGGTGTCCGTGCGCTCCGCGCGCCCGGTACGGGCGCGCGTCAGCAACTCCAGCGCCTCGGCCGGGGTGAGCGCGTCGGTGAGGTAGCGGAAGTCGATCTGGGAGACCAGCCACTCCGGCTCCGCCTCGGCCAGGAACCGCCACAGCGGCAGCCCCGCCCGCTTGGCGGCCAGGTCCCACACCGCGTTGACCACCGCGCCGATCGCCATGTGCATCACGCCCTTCTCGGGACCGAGCCAGCGCAGCTGGCTGTCGCCGATCAGCTCGCGACTGAGCGAACCCGGGTCCGCACACAGCTCGCTGACGGACTGTCCGATCACGTGGTCGCGCAGCGCGTCGATCGCGGCCACCTGGACGTCGTTGCCGCGGCCGATGGTGAAGGTGAAACCGTGGCCCTCCGGCCCGTCCTCCGCGTCGGTGCGCAGGACGAGGTAGGCGGCGGAGTAGTCGGGGTCGGGGTTCATCGCGTCCGACCCGTCCAGCTCACGCGAGGTCGGGAAGCGGATGTCGTAGGTGTCCACGGCGGTGATCCGCGCGGATGCTCCAGGCATGCTTGCTCTCTTCAGGCTCAGGATGGGGCCCTCGGGCTCAGGACGGGGCCCAGGCCGGGCAGGGGTTCAGGCTTGGCGGAAGGTCTGCCGCTGGCGGCCGAGCCGGTCGATCTCCAACTCCACGCTCTGCCCCGGTCGGAGGTAGGGGTGGTCGGGCAGGCCGAGGGCCACACCTGCCGGCGTGCCGGTGTTGACCACGTCGCCGGGCTCCAGCACCAGGTACTGGCTGAGGTAGCGGACGATCTCGGCGACGTCGAAGATCATGTTCTTGGTATGGCCGTCCTGGCGCTGCACGCCGTCGACGGAGAGCCGCAACCCGAGACCGGACGGGTCGCCGACCTCGTCCGGGGTGACCAGCCAGGGGCCGAGCGGGTTGAAGGTCTCGCAGGACTTGCCCAGGTCCCACTGTCCGGAGAACTCCAGCTGGAACTCGCGCTCGGAGACGTCGTTGCTGATCGCGTAACCCGCGACGCAGTCCATTGCCTCCTCGCGGGAGCCGAGGTAGCGGGCGCGGCGGCCGATCACGACGGCGAGTTCGACCTCCCAGTCGGTCTTCGTCGAGCGGCGCGGGATCAGCACGTCGTCGTAGGGGCCGACGACGGTGCCCGGGTCCTTCATGAAGACCACCGGCCGCTCCGGGATCGCCGCGCCCGTCTCGGCCGCGTGGTCACGGTAGTTGAGACCGATGCAGACGACCTTGCCGGGCCGGGCGACCGGCGCGCCCACCCGCCACTCGCGTGCGGCGGAGACGAGCACGGGCAGCTCGTCGGCCTCCATCGCGGCGCGGGCGCGGGCGATGCCGTCGGCGGCGAGGAAGCGGCCGTCGATGTCGTGGGTCAGCCCGGACAGGTCGAGCAGCCGGTCCCTCTCGTCCAGCACGGCCGGGCGCTCGGCCCCGGCGGGTCCTAGCCGCAGCAGTCTCATCGTGTGTCGGAGTCCTCTCGAAGGCCTCGGAAGCGGAACGAGGCGTGAACAGGGCGTACGGGCCCGGCAGTGAGGACGATACGAGCCCTGACGCGCATTCGGCAAGGAGTCATCGGACCTTTGATGCGCCAGCGTGATTTTGTTGCAACACGTAACCGCAGGTCGAACCCGATATACCAGGGATATTGCGTCAAAGGGATTGACCGCCATGATGAACATCCGCAGAGTCATCGGCAGAGTCATCCGATGAAACCCCTACCTGCCGACCTGGAGTGACCCTCATGACCCTCCGCGCCTCCCGAGTGACCTCGGTCCTCGCCGTGACCCTGCTCGTGGGCGGGCTCGCGACCGCCTGCAACCGCGGCAGCACCGTCAGCGGCTCCGCTGCCGGCAAGCCCGCCATAGGCATCGACCTGCCGCGCGCCGACTCGGACTTCTGGAACTCCTACGCGCAGTACGTCAAGAGCGACATCACCGCGGACGGGCTCAACGCCCTGCCGATCAGCAACTCGCAGAACGACATCACCAAGCTGGTCGCCAACGTCCAGGTCTTCGAGAGCACCGGCGCCAAGGCCGTGGTCATCGCCCCGCAGGACACCGGAGCCATCGTCAGCACGCTCAACCAGCTGGCGGCCAAGAACATCCCGGTGGTCAGCGTCGACACCCGCCCTGACGCGGGCAAGGTCTACATGGTCGTGCGCGCCGACAACCGCGCCTACGGCACCAAGGCCTGCCAGTACCTGGGCAAGGCGCTCAACGGCAAGGGCAGCGTCGCGGTCCTCGAAGGCGACCTGACCTCGATCAACGGTCGCGACCGCTCCGAGGCCTTCGCCTCGTGCATGCAGCAGCAGTTCCCCGGCGTCACCGTCTACCCACTGGCCACCAACTGGGACCCGGCCGTGGGCTCCAGCAAGCTGCAGACGCTGCTGGCCCAGCACCCGGACCTGAACGGCGTCTACATGCAGGCCAGCATCTACCTCCAGCCGACGCTCTCGCTGCTCCAGTCCAAGGGCCTGCTCAAGCCGCTCGGCACCCCGGGCCACATCGCCATCGTCTCCAACGACGGTGTGCCGCAGGAGTACGACGCGATCCGCAAGGGCGAGATCGACGCCACCGTCTCCCAGCCCGCCGACCTCTACGCCAAGTACGCGCTCTACTACGCCGAGGCGGCCGTCGAGGGCAAGACCTTCAAGCCCGGTCCGACCGACCACGGTTCGACCATCGTCCAACTACCCAACGGCCTGGAGGACCAGCTGCCCGCACCGTTGGTGACCAAGGCCAACGTGGACGACAAGAGCCTGTGGGGCAACCAGCTCAGCCAGTGACCGTCGGGGGCCGGACGTCACGCACCCCGTGACGTCCCGCCGTGAACCGGATCAACCTTCCCTGCTCAGTGCTCAGAAAGGACGGCACCATGGCGGACACCGCGAGCGCCGCTGCTGAGACTCCCCCGCGCGCGGTCCCCGTGGTCGAGGCGACCGGCATCTCCAAGCGGTTCGGTGCCACCGTAGCCCTCAGCCAGGCCTGGATCTCCATCGCCCCTGGCGAATCCCACGCCCTGGTGGGCCGCAACGGGGCCGGCAAGTCGACCCTGGTCTCCATCCTCACCGGCATGCAGCAAGCCGACACCGGCACCCTGCGCTTCGCCGGCGAGCCCGCACCCGCTCCTGGCGACACCGACGCATGGCGCGCGAAGGTCGCCTGTGTCTACCAGCGTTCCACCGTCATCAGCGAACTGACGGTCGCCGAGAACCTCTTCCTGAACCGTCAGAGCGGCCGGGCGCTCCGGCCGATCCGGTGGAAGTCGTTGCGCGCCCGCGCCGCGGCACTGCTCGCCGAGTACAACGTGGAGGTCGACCCCGCCGCGCGCATCGCGGAACTGACGGTCGAACAGCGGCAGTTCGTGGAGATCGCCCGCGCTCTCTCCTTCGGCGCCCGGTTCATCATCCTGGACGAGCCGACCGCGAAACTCGACGCCCGGGGCATCGACCGGCTCTTCGCCAAGCTGCGCCAACTGCAGGAGCAGGGCGTCGCCTTCCTCTTCATCTCGCACCACCTGCAGGAGGTCTACGACCTCTGCGCCACCGTCACCGTGTACCGCGACGCCCGCCACGTCCTGACAGCCCCGGTCGCCGAGCTCGGCCACGAAGCCCTGGTCGAGGCCATGACCGGGGAGAGTGGCGAGAGTGCCCCGGAGCATGCCACGGCCGTGGCCGCCGCGGAGCGCGGCGCGGCCGGGGACAGGCAGCTGCTGGACGTCTCCGGAATCAGCCTGCCGGGCTGCTACACCGACGTCTCGCTCCAGCTGCGCGCGGGCGAGGTGGTCGGCCTGGCCGGAGCCACCGCCAGCGGCAACGTCCAGGTCGGCGAGACCGTGGCGGGCCTGCACCGCCCCCGGACCGGGCGGATCGAGCTGTCGGGCGCGCCGCTGCGGCTGGGTGACATCCCCTCAGCGCTGGCCGCCGGCATCGGATTCGTCCCCGAGGACCGGCACCTGCAGGGCCTGGTCGCGGACCGCAGCGTCGCCGAGAACGCCACCCTGACGGTCACCGACCAACTCGGCCCCTACGGCACCGTGCTCCCGTCGCGGACCAGGGCCTTCGCCCAGCGGATGATCGAGGATCTGGACATCAAGACCCCCGACGCCACCACCGCGGTCTCCGCCTTGTCGGGCGGCAACCAGCAGAAGGTCGTCGTCGCCCGGGCCCTGGCCACCCGTCCCGACGTGGTGGTCGCCATCCGGCCCACCAACGGAGTGGACATCAAGTCCAAGGAGTTCCTCCTCGGCCGGTTCCGACAGGTGGCCGACGAGGGCCACGCCGCGCTGATCGTCTCCGACGAACTGGACGACCTGCGCGCCTGCGACCGCGTCGTCGCGATGTTCCACGGCCGGGTGGCGGCGGAGTTCGCCGCCGGCTGGCGCGACGAGCAACTCGTCGCCGCCATGGAGGGCATGGAGGGCACGGAGGGCATGCAGGACCCGACCGGCACGCACGACTCGTACGACATGCACGACACGAAGGGAAACCCCAGCCATGCCAGTCACGAGTGAGGCCGTCGCCACCGCGGCTCCCACCGAGCCGCCGGCGTCCCCCGCCGGTCGGCGCCGCCTGGACCTCGCCCGCTACCGCGACCTGTCCCTGGTCCCGGTACTGCTGGTACTGGGTCTGATCGGGTTCATCGTCTCCCCGGCGTTCCTGACCTCGGCCAACCTGATCGGGGTGGCCCAGCAGTCCACCGAGCTCAGCCTGCTGGTGCTGGGCGAGGCGCTGATCCTGATCGTCGGCCGGATGGACCTCTCGCTCGAGTCGACCATCGGCTTGGCCCCCTGCATCGCCATGTGGCTGGTCCTGCCCGCCGGCGGCGGCCGGTTCCCGGGGCTCGGCCTGCTGCCCACCTGGACCGCGATCCCGGTCTGCCTGCTGGTCGGCGCGCTGATCGGCGCCGTGAACGGCTTCCTGATCCTCAAGCTTCGCCTCAACGGCTTCATCGTCACGCTCGGCGGGCTGACCATGCTGCGCGGTCTGCAGGTGGCCATCTCGCAGGGCCAGTCGATCGTCGAGGTCCCCAACTCCTTCCTCTACCTGGGCGAGACCTCCTGGCTGGGCGTCCCGGCGTCGGTGTGGATCTGCCTGCTGCTGTTCGTCGGCGGCGGGCTGGCGCTGGCCTGGCTGCGCCACGGCCGGGCGCTGTACGCGATCGGCGGCAACGCGGAAGCGGCCCGGACCGCGGGCATCCGGGTGGACCGGATCACCTGGGTGGTGCTGATCCTCGGCAGCCTGCTGGCCGCCTTCGCGGGCGTCCTCTACACCGGCCACTACGGCTCGGTCTCCGCCGACCAGGGCAGCGGCTGGATCTTCCAGGTCTTCGCCGCCACCGTCATCGGCGGCGTCAGCCTGAACGGCGGCCGGGGCACCCTGTTCGGCGCGCTGACCGGCGTGCTGACGCTGCAACTCGTCGTCAACGTGATGACGCTGGCGGGCGTGCCGCCGCTGTGGAACCAGTTCCTCAACGGCGCGATCATCATCGTCGCGCTGATCATCTCCCGCTACGCCTCCGGCGAGAAGCAGGAGTAGCGACCTGATGCGCGACAGCCCGCTCGCTGTCGCGCAGCAGGTCGTCACCACCGAGCCCCGTGGCCCGAAGCACATCCCCCACGCTTCGGGCCACGGCTGTACGTGCACACGGTGCACGCGTGCACCACCGGATGCACCCCCACCCACCCCCTCAGGAGTGCCATGTCGATACATCGTCGTGTCGCCGCTCTGTCCGGTCTCCTCGCCGGAACCCTGCTCCTCGCCTTCGCCGGACCCCCGGGCACCGCCCAGGCGGCAACCGGCACCACGCTCTACGCCTCGCCGACCGGTTCGGGAAGCGCCTGCACGGTCAGCGCACCGTGCAGTCTGACCGGGGCACAGCGCACCGTCCGCGCCGTCGACGGCTCGATGAGTTCCGACATCACCGTCTACCTGCGCGGCGGCACCTACACCGAGACCACCCCGCTCTCCTTCGGCCCGCAGGACTCCGGCACGGGCGGACACACCGTCAACTGGGACGCCTACCCGGGCGAGGTCCCGGTGATCAGCGGCGGGAAGAAGGTCACCGGCTTCAGCCTCTACGACAGCTCGAAGAACATCTACCGCGCCGCCGTACCCGCTGGCACGCAGAGCCGCCAGCTGTTCGTCAACGGGGTCCGCGCACAGCGGGCGCGCGGTGCGCTCAACCCCTCCGGGTTCACCCTCTCCGGCTCCTCCTTCACCACCAGCGACGCGTCCTACACCTCGTTCACCAACCCGAGCCAGACCGAGATAGTGGACGACAACGACTGGAAGCAGATGCGCTGCCCGCTGCAGAGCATCACCGCGACCAGCAGCGGTGGCTCCAGCCTCAACGTCGACCCGACCTGCTTCGCGAACAACAACACCGACGTGCAGAACCCGGGCTACCCGTTCAACGGCGCCGGCGTGCTCAAGCTCACCGGCATCAGCTGGATCGAGAACGCCTACCAACTGCTCACCCAGCCCGGCCAGTTCTACCTCGACAGCAACGCGGGCTACCTCTACTACATCCCGCGCACCGGCGAGAACCTGGCCACCGCCGACGTCGAACTGCCCACCGCGCAGGAGCTGCTGGACCTCTCCGGCACACCCGGCCACCTGGCCCCGGTCAACGACACCGACCCGAACGCCGCCTACTCCGGCTCCTGGTCCACCTCCACCGGCCGCGCCTACGGCGACCTGGGCGGCGACGTCCACTACACCACCACCAACGGCGACTCCGTCAGCTACACCTTCACCGGAACCGGACTGCAGGTGCTCAGCGAGGTGGCCCCCGACGAGGGCGGCATCGACGTCTACGTCGACGGCGTCAAGACCCAGTCCGTGAACGCCGAGGCGGCCACCCGGCTGGCCCAGCAGGCCATCGTGTCGGTGACCGGCCTGGCCAAGGGTTCACACACCGTCAAGCTGGTCAAGACCTCGGGCACCTACATGCTGATCGACGGCTTCACCGTCATCCCCGAC
The DNA here is from genome assembly GCF_041262485.1 of Streptacidiphilus sp. BW17. Taxonomy (NCBI): domain Bacteria; kingdom Bacillati; phylum Actinomycetota; class Actinomycetes; order Kitasatosporales; family Streptomycetaceae; genus Streptacidiphilus; species Streptacidiphilus sp. BW17. Next base: position 50,209 of record NZ_JBGCCR010000004.1, read on the forward strand.
ACGGTCACACCCGTGCAGCACATCGGCTTCCAGGGCGTCACCTTCGCCTACGACACCTGGAACCAGCCCACCACCTCCGGCTACGTGGACAACCAGGCCGGCGTGCTGTGGGACCCGGTCACCCACGCCCCGACCCGCATCCCCGCGGCCGTCCAGGTGCACCGCGGCAACGACATCAGCTTCACCCGCGACACCTTCACCCATCTCGGCGGTACCGGCCTCGACCTGGCCGACGGCACCCAGAACTCGAACGTCACGGGCAGCATCATCACCGACACCTCCGGCGGCGGCGTCTCGCTCGGCGAGGTCGACGACTACTACCAGACCCAGACCGACCTGATGACCACCGGCGACACCGTCGCGGACAACACCATCAGCTACGTCGGCCAGGACTACCACGACGCCGTCGGCGTCTGGGCCGGCTACACCCGCAACGCGTCGATCGCGAACAACGACATCGGCTACACCCCCTACTCCGGCATCTCCCTGGGCTGGGGCTGGGGTTGGGCCTCCTGCACGCTGAAGTACACCACCTGCCACCACGGCACGATCTACGCCGGCGGCAACCGGATCACCGGCAACTCCGTCCACAACGTGATGCGCACCCTCCACGACGGCGGACCCATCTACACCAACGGCGGCCAGGGCGGCGGCGACGGCTCGATGACCTCGGTCCTGTCCGGCAACGTGGTCGCCGAGGGCAACGACACCAACAACATGCTCTACCAGGACGAGGGCAGCTCGTACTGGGACACCTACGACAACGTCACCCGCTTCGGCGGCAGCAACTGGATCGGCATGTGGATCTCGACGATCCACGACATCGACATCCACGACAACTACTCGGACAACGCCAGCTACAACAACGCCGGAACCAACATCACCTTCAACCAGGCGACCATCGTCAGCAGCGGCGCCTGGCCCGCCGCCGCACAGGGCATCATCGCCGCGGCCCGGCCCAGCGGGCAGTACCGGCCACTGACCGGCCGGATCGACGACGACGAGCCGACCATCGCCTACACCGGCTCGTGGTCCGCCTCCGCGAACCGCGGCTACGGCGACTTCGACGACGGCGTGCACTACACCACCACGAACGGCGACTCCGCGAGCTACACCTTCGCCGGCACCGGCGTCCAGATCCTCGGCGAGAAGAGCCCCGACCAGGGCAACGTCGAGGTCTACCTCGACGGCGTCTCCCAGGGACAGGTCGACACCTCGGCCACCGCCAAGCAGGCCCAGCAGGTCGTCTACAGCGTCCAGGGCCTCACCCCCGGCAGCCACACCGTCCAGCTCGTCAAGCGCAGCGGCACCTACACCACCCTGGACGGCTTCGAGATCACCCGCACCGTCGACGACACCGACGCCGCCCTGCAGTACACCGGCTCCTGGACCGCGTCCACGAACCGCGGTGACGGCGACTACGGCGACGACGTCCACTACGCCGAGACGGACGGCGACTCGGTCACCGTCAGCTTCTACGGCACCGGCATCTCCTACGTCACGGAGACCAACACCGACGAAGGCACCGTCGACGTGTCCCTCGACGGCGCCTCGCAGGGAAGTGTCAGCGCGAACGCCTCCAGCCGTCACGCCCAGCAGACCCTCTACACGGCGAGCGGGTTGGGCCTCGGCTACCACACCCTCACCCTCACCAAGGCCGGCGGCACCTACCTCGTCGTCGACCGCTTCGACATCAGCTGAGGCTCCCGCCCCCACGCTGATCTGATGTGGTGTCCCTGGCGCCGCCACACCCTCGCCAGGGACACCACACCGCCACCACCCCCCGATGGAGCCCACCTTCATGGCCGTGACCGACGACGCGATCGACAAGATCAAGTCCATGATCGTCGCCGGCGAGTTCGCGCCCGGCACCCGCCTGCCGAAGGAGGACGACCTCGCCCAGCGCCTCGGCCTCTCCCGCAGTTCGCTGCGCGAGGCGGTCCGCGCACTGACGGCCATGCAGATCCTCATCACCAAGCAGGGCGACGGCACCTACGTGTCCAGCCTCGAACCCCATCTGCTGCTGCAGACCCTCTCCTTCGCCTCCGACGTCTCCAGTGGCGAGACCGCCCTCCAACTGCTCCAGGTCCGGCGTCTGCTCGAACCCCCCGCCACCGCCCTGGCCACCGCCCGCGTCACCGAGGACGACCTCGCCGCACTCCGCGAGATCCTCCAGCGCAGCCGTGCGGCGACCGGCGTGGAGGAGTTCATCCGCTGCGACATGGAGTTCCACCGCACCCTGGTGGCCCTGGTCGCCAACCCGGTCCTCTCCATGCTGCTGGAGATCCTCTCCACCCAGACCCAGCGCGTCCGCATCCTGCGCGGCACCCGCGTCGGCCGCGCCATCGAGCATGTCCACCGCGAACACGAGGCCATCCTCACCGCGCTGGAGTCACGCGACCCCCAGCTCGCCGCGTCCGCCTCCGCCGTGCACGTCGCCGCCGTGGAGCAGTGGCTCGCCGACAGCCTGCAGACCGTCCCCGAAGGGAAGAGCGACGCTCAGAACACGGACCGGGCGGACCGGAACGCCGGCTGAGCGCTCGGCCCTCCGGCCGGATCGGCTCGGCCGATCGGTCGACCTGAGCGCCGCCGTGACCCCACCCATCAGGGCGGGACGGACAATGGTCGACAGGACCCGTCCGCAACCGGGAGGAACAGAATGGCGATCACCGTGGTCGTCGCCGACGACCAGGAGATGGTGCGCGGCGGCTTCCGGGCCATCCTCGCCGCCCAGCCCGGGATCACCGTCCTCGCCGACGTCGCGGACGGGGTCGAGGCGCTGTCGGCCGTGGCCGAACTGCACCCGGACGTGCTGCTGCTCGACATCCGGATGCCGCGCCTGGACGGCCTGGAGGTGCTGGAGCGGCTCGGCTCCGCGAAGACGGAGGAGGAGCCCGGGCCCAGGGTCGTGGTGGTCACCACGTTCGACCAGGACGACTACGTCTGGACCGCGCTGCACCGGGGCGCCTGCGGCTTCCTCCTCAAGGACGCCGGACCCGGCCTGCTGATCGAGGCCGTGCGGGCCGCGGCTGCGGGCGACTGCCTGATTTCGCCCTCACTCACGGTGCGGCTGCTCTCCGGCCACCAGCCGTCCCCGCCGCAGCGCGAACGCGGTCGCTGGCTGACCGATCGGGAGTTGGACGTGGCCCGCGCGGTCGCCCAAGGGGCGACCAACCAGGAGATCGCGAGCCGGCTGTTCCTCTCCCTGTCCACGGTCAAGACGCACCTGAGCAAGATCCAGGAGAAGCTCCGGGCCCGCAACCGGGTGGAGGTGGCCGCCTGGGCCTGGGAGTCGGGCCTCATGCGCCAGTCCTGACCCGCCCGAGAGACGAGGCCACCACTCATGCCAGGACATCGGGCCACCCCGTCCTACGACCCACCCGCGCCGCAGGAGGACGCAGAGAACGCGCACCGCTTCTGGGCGATCTCCGACTGGCCCACCCGTACCGTCGCCGGACACTTCGCGCTCGCGGTCGTGCTCGCGCTGGCCGTCATCTTCGAAACGCTGCACTTCGCGACGCGCTTCGGCGCGGCGAACTTCACCATCCTGGCCTCGGGCCTGTTCGCCAGCGCGTGCGCCACACCGCTGCGGCGCCCCCCGCTCGCGGTCCGGGGACTGGCCGCCGCCGTCGTCTCGCTCGCCTGCACGGCGATCATGCTCGGGCTGCGACCGTCCATCTACCTCTGGGGGGTCGGGGAGTCGGTCGCGCTGCTGGTCCTGCTGTCCGGGGTGCTGCGCCGGGCTCCGACCTCGAAGGCGCTGTGGCTCGGTCCGGTGATCGCACTCGCCGCCGTGAGCACGCCGGCCCGCGACGCCCACCCCGGCCCGGTCACCGCCACCATCGGCATGACGACGGTGGCAACCGTCGCGCTCGCCCTCTACCTGCGCCACCAGGACGCCGAGCACAGCCTCGCCGTCGAGCAGGCGCGCGGCGCCGAACGCCTGGAACTGGCCCGGGAACTCCACGACTTCGTCGCCCACCACGTCACCGGCATTCTGGTCCAGGCGCAGACCGCCCGCGCGGTTCCCGACGACGAGCCGGGCAACCGTCTGCGCATGGCGCGGATCGAGGAGGCCGCCAACGAGGCGCTCACCGCGATGCGGCGCGTGGTTCGGGTCCTTCGCGACGAGAACAGCAGCACGGGCCCGCTGGCGGGGCTCGACGACATCGCCGCGCTCGCCGCCGAATTCCGGCTGGCCGGGCCCCCGGTCGACCTCGACATCGACCCGTCGCTGCGACGGCACCTGGCCCCGGACCTGGCGGCCTCCGCGCACCGCATCGTGCGCGAGGCGCTCACCAACATCCGCAAACACGCCCCCGCCACCACGCACGTGGAGATCACCCTGCATCGCACGGCGCGCGGACTGCGTGTCGAGGTGCGCAACCACGACGACGGATCACCGCGTGAGCCGACCCCGCCGCAACGACACGGCACCGCCCCGAGGTTCGGCCTGCTCGGCCTGTCCGAGCGGGCCGCCGCACTGGACGGCCGCTTCGACGCGGGCCCGACCGCCGACGGCTGGCAGGTCGTCGCCGAGTTCCCGGAGACAAGCGCCGAACACCGGGCCTGACCGGGCAGTCGGCAACCCCCGAGGACGAGACGGGCCGAGACCCGGCGCAGTCGCAGACCCCGCCATCGGTCGGACGGACATCCCGGATCGGCCGAAAGGCCCAGGTCAACTGACTCGTCCTTTCAGCCGATGCCCTCTGGACGCGCGGCCGATCCCGGGTGGGCGACCCCGAACCTACGGTTGTCTGTGGCGGGGGGCCGAGTCCGAAGGAGAGACCGCACATGCCCGCCCACCTGGCTGCGCAGCTGACGCTGTCCGCCTCGCTCACCCTGCCGGCGCTGGCCTGCTCCGTCAGCCGTGCGCGCCGCACGTTCACGGCGCTGTGCGCGGACCACGAGTCCGTCGACGACGGCCGGCTGCTGCTGTCGGAGGCGGTGGCCAACGCGGTCGAGCACACCGACACCGAAGAGGTGCGCGTGGTGATCCAGCACCACCCGCCGTCCGGTCGGCTCATCTGCGCGGTCCACGACAGCGACTGCGAGGTGCCCGCATCGCCCGCGCAGACCCCCGGCGCGGACGCGGACGCGGAGTCGGGCCGAGGCCTGCACCTGATCGAGTCCATGAGCGAGGAGTGGGGCCACCTGGTCCGACCCGACGGAAAGTGGACCTGGTTCAGCCTCCGCCCGGCCGACGCGGACAGCGCACCTCGAAGCGAAAGCACACCCGGAGAGAGACCATGACAGTGAAGAAGGCACCGACCCTCACGCCAACTGAGGGGTCCGTCGCGCAGCTCCTTGAGGCGATCGCGGATCCGGCACACCGGACCGACGCCGCCCAGCTCTGCGCCCTGATGCGCGCGATCACCGGCGAGGAGCCGACGGTGTGGGGCGGCGGCATCGTCGGCTTCGGCAGCTACGACTACCGCTACGCCTCCGGTCACGAGGGCACCGCGCCGCTGGCGGGGTTCGCTCCGCGCAGGCAGCACCTGGTGGTGTACCTGGCCCCGGGTTTCGTGGAGCGGCACCCGACAACGCTGGCACGGCTCGGACCGCACCAGGCGAGCAAGGGCTGCCTCTACCTCAGGACGCTCATCGACGTGAACTTCGCAGCGCTGCGGCAGCTGATCGCCGCCTCGGTGCAGGAACGCCGAACCCCCGTGGGCTGACGCTTCGGACGTCCCAGCCAGGGCCTGTCCGGGCCCTCGCCGTCAGGGCCAGATCTGGAAAGCGTCCACCTGGACGTAGGTGCCGCCGGTCTTCACCAGCTTGAGCGTGTGCGAGCCCGGGGCGAGGCCTCTGACCTGGTAGAGGAACTGCTGGGGGGTGTAGCTGCCGGAGTAGGCGGCGTCGGTGGTGCCGACCTGGGCGCCGTCGAGCAGGATGTTCGCGGTTCCGTCGGCGGCCTCCATCGGCGCGATGACGTCGATTCCGGTCCCGGTGAAGGTGATGGTGGCGCTGTCCCCGTTGGTGGACGTCCAGTGCACGTCGTCGCCGTAGTCACCCACGCCGCGGCCGGTGGAGTGGGTCCAGGTGCCGACGTAACTGACGGCGGCGTCCGCGTCGTTGACCATGGTCGGGTTCGGGACGGTGCGCAGCGCGTCGAGTTGCAGGTAGCCGCCGTCGACCTTGGTGACGGTGACCGTGTGCGTCCCGGGGTTCAGGTGCCGGGCGCCGTACAGGACGGCCTGCGGGGTGTAGCTCGCGGCGTACTGGCTGAACTGACCGATCGTCACCCCGTCGACGGCGACGCTGAAGTGCTGGCTGACGCTGCTCCTGGGTCCGATGACGTCGATTCCGGTGCCGGTGAAGGTGTAGGAGAAGGAGTCGCCGTCGGTGGACGTCCAGTGGACGTCGTCGCCCAAGTCTCCCGCGCCGCGGCCGGTGGAGTGCGTCCAACTTCCGGTGTAGGTGATGCCGGTGTCCGTGTCGTTGACCGTCGTCGTACCGGTGGGCACGGAGGGCGCGGTGCCGCGGACGGCCTGGCGGACGTCGCCGAGGATGCGCAGGTCGTTCGGGTTGACCGTGCCGTCCTGGTACATCATCAGGTCGAAGCTGATCGGCACGTTGCGGCTCACGGCGCCGGTGGCCCAGCCGATCGCGGCGGCGCTGGTGACGGTCGAGGCCGTGCTGACGGTCGTGTTCTGGGTGTGCACGCCCCAGTCGTCGTCCATGGTGAACATGCCGTGCTGGAGCAGGCCCTGGTACGGGCCGGAGGTGAAGACGCCGTTGCCGCCTGCTGCGGCGCTGCCGGTCTGCGCTCCTCCGGTGCTGCCCTCGCCGAACCAGACGTCCTGGAAGTCGGTGACGGCGGGCAGGATCCAGTTGTTCCAGGAGACAAGTCGCTTGCTGTTGCCGGCGCGGGCGGCCTTCTGCAACTGCTCGTAGGCGGCCGGGTAGTAGAGCACCATGCCGTCGTCGAAGAAGAAGCCGTCGAGGTTGCTGCCGTAGCGGTTGCCGATCTCGGTGACGACCTCGGTCCAGTTGGCGAAGAAGGTGCTGCGGTCGCCGGTGCCGTTGGTGGCGAAGGTGGCGGGCCAGTTCTGGTAGGGCCACCAGGCGGAGTCCTCGTCGCCGGTGTGGTAATAGAGCATGAAGCGGATCCCGGCGGCCTGGCAGGCGGCTGCGACGTCGCCGATCAGGTCGCGGGTGGAGGTGAGGCCGGGGCTCGCGGGTCCGCCCGCGGCGGTGACGATGGAGTCCGGGGAGCTGAGCGGCGCGTCCAGGTGGTAGCCCCACCAGCTGATCGACCAGACGACGTAGCCGGCACCGGTCTCCTGCACCATCTCCACGAAGGCGGGGACATCGAAGTCGGCGGCCTGCTGGTCCAGTGACTTGGCGGGGCCGACGTTGTGCGGGTAGCCCCAGGAGCCGTACTGGAACATCAGGCCGTAGCCCGCCTTGCTGAGCCAGGTGGTGTCGGCGCGTGCGGCCGTGATCCGGGTGTTGCGGGCGGCCACGTCGGAGGCGCGGATCAGCTCCAGTGACTTGACGTAGACGTCGTGGGTGAGCGAGCCGCGGGTGAGCCGGATGGTGCTGCTGCCCGTGGGCAGCGCGAGGTCGCCGACCAGGACGCGGTTCCAGCCGGCCGGGGCGGTGAAGGTGAACGAGGAGGAGGTGCCGTCCACGGAGAGGGTGAAGGTCTCGCCCGCGTCCGTGTCGACGAGCAGCGACGCCTGGTAGGAGGCTCCGGCGGCGACCTGCACGTCCCAGGTGAGGTAGTCCGACGAGGTCAGGAAGTTGTCGATGTAGAAGTTCTTCCTGGTGTCCCCGCCCTGGACGGACATGTCCGGCATCCGGCCCGCGGCGGTGGCAAGCAGCACGGTGACGTTGTCCGTGGTGGCGGTCTGGTCGATGACGACCGGATCGGCACCGGCCTGCGCGACGCCGGAGGCGGCGAAGGCCCGGGAGGGTACGGCGACACCGAGCGCCACCGCCCCGAGGGCCGTACCTGCGAGCATCCGCAGGGCTCCGCGTCGGGAGAGCTCCAGCCGGGATCCTTCTGCGGGCATGCGGGCATGCGGCATGGCGAGCCTCCTTGCTCGACGGGGTGGGCAGGTGCAGCCGAAGGCGCGACGCAGGCGGACTCCGGGCGTCCCGGCCCGGGCGGCCTGGCGGTTGTCGCGCTCGGCGCGGTCGCCTGGTTGAAGCGTGAACCTACGGCCCGCCCCACTGCCGGTCAAGAGTTTCGTCTATAGAAGAGATTAATTACCGGCGGGGAAGGTCCGCGCCCCGTCCGCATAGGAGAGCAGCACGGCCAGGGCGGCCCCTTCGACCGGTGCCCAGGCTCCGAGGGCCGAGACCTGGAGCTGCTCGCGGTCGTCACCGGGCAGCAGCAGCGACTGCCGGAACGCCTCCCGGGCAGGGTCCAGCAACCAGGGCGCGAGCCGCGCATAGTGGCCGCCGAGCACGACGGAGTGCGGGTCGAGCATCGCGCAGACGAGCGCCGCGCCCCGTCCGAGCCAGCGTCCCGCCTCGGCCAGCGCCTCGATGACGCCCTGGTCGCCCGCCTGGGCCAGGGCGGCGACCTGGTCCACCCCGGCCGACAGGGTGAGGGGCACCCGGCTGGGTCGGCGGATCCCCTTGGCCGCCGCGAGGGCGGTGTCCAGGATCGCGGACACGCCGGCCCGGGTGTCCAGGCAGCCGTTGCGACCGCAGACGCAGCGCAGTCCCCCGGCCTCCACGATCAGGTGACCGACCTCGCCGGCCATGCCGCGTTCGCCGCGCCACAGGTTGCCGCCTGCGACGATGCCCGCGCTGATGCCGTAGGTGCCGGTGAGGTAGACCAGGCTCGCCTCGGTCCCTCCGCTGCGGCGGCGCTGGCGGAGTTCGGCCAGGGCGGCGTAGTTGGCGGTGTTGTCGATGAGCACGGGAACCCGGCCGCCCAGCGCCTCGGCCACGCCCTCACGCAGGGCGATGTCGCGCCAGCCCAGGCTGGGTGCGTACTTGATGGTGCCGCTGGCGGCGTCGACCAGACCGGCGACGCTGACGCCGACGCCGAGCAGGTCGCGGTCGTCGTCCTCGACCAGGTCGAGCGTCTCCTGCAGCACCATCGCCGCGCGCCGGAGCAGGGCGCGCGGGTTGACCGCGTCGGCCTCGGCCGGGCGTTCGATGCGCAGCAGCTCGCGGCCCTGCAGCGTGTGCACCGAGGCGAGGATCTTGTCGAAGCCGATCTCGATCCCGGTGACGGCGTAGTGCGTGTCGTCCAGGTCCAGCAGCGTGACCGGTCGTCCGCGCTGGCCGCTGCGCGGGGTGTTGACCTCGGCGACCAGGTCACGTCGCATCAGGTCGTTGACCACGGCGGAGGTGGTGGCCCGGGCCAGTCCGGTGCCCTGCTGCAGGTCGGGGCGGCTGAGCGGCCCGTGGTCGACCAGGTGGCGCAGCACCTGCAGGGCGGTGGCGTCCGGGCCTGCGGCCATGGGGGGTCTCCTTCGACTCTGTCGATCATGTTGCTGCGCGGCCGTAAATCTAACAAGCCCGTAACGAGGGATTGTTTTTGTCGTCACCGTAGACATTAATGGGGCCCACTCCGGTCCACCCCCTGGATCCACCCCCTGGGAGGGAAAGCATGCGCAACGATGCGCAGGTCCGCCGCGGCCTCGCGGCGGCCGCCACCGCACTGGTCCTCAGCCTGTCCGTAGCCGCCTGCGGCAACAGCGGCGGCGTCGGCGGCAGCGCCAACGCCGGCCAGGCCAGTGTCGGCGCCGGCCAGAAGGTCACCCTCAACTACTGGACCTGGTTCCCGGCCCAGGCGACGCTGCAGAAGTCGATCGCCGCGTTCGAGGCCGCCAACCCGAACATCACGATCAACCTGCGCGAGTTCTCCAACACCGACTACCAGAAGGAACTGCCGCTCGCGCTCGACGGCGGGCAGTCCCTGGACATCGTCGGCGTGCAGGTGTCGGCCATGACCAACACCGTGCGCACCCAGCTCCGGCCGGTCAGCGACTGGACCGGTGACCTCCCGGCCGGCTGGCAGAGCAAGATCAACTCGACCATGCTCGACCAGACCCAGAACATCGCCAAGGACAAGACCCTCTACTCGATCCCGATGGGCTCGATCGGCAGCGCGGTCGTCTACTCCAACGCGGACGTGCTCAAGCGGCTGGGCCTGTCCTTCCCCAGGACCGAGGCCGACCTCACCGCCGACGTGATGAAGATCAAGGCGGCCGGCGGCGGCATCGCGCCCGTGGTCTTCAGCGGCGAGTCCTGGTGGCAGGACGAGATGTTCTTCACCGTCGCCGACCAGATCGACCCCAAGCTCTCCGACGAGCTCTACACCGGCAAGGTCGCCTGGAACAGCCCGCAGTTCGTGCAGGCTCTGGCGGCCTATCAGAACCTCTTCAAGAACGGCGTCCTGGACAAGGGCACGCTCAGCCTGAAGGAGGCGGACGCCGACAACGCGTTCAACTCCGGCAAGGCCGCCTTCCTGGTCGAAGGCTCCTGGAACAGCTCGGTGCTCTCCGCGGCCTACCGCAAGGCCAACGGCATCACCGTCGGCAACGTCGGCGCCGGCGCCTTCCCCGTCGTCGTCCCGGGCGGGCAGCCCGCCGCCCGCACCTTCGCCGAGGGCGGCCTGGCCATCCCGAAGAGCTCCAAGTACGCGGCGCAGGCGGCCAAGTTCATCCAGTTCATGACCATGGACCCGGCCGGCGTCAACACCTGGGCCTCCGACCTGGTGCTGGTCCCGTCCCTGAACGGCTACACCGTCGACCCCTCGGTGCTGACCACCCCCGAGGCCCAGTCCGGCTACGCGGCCGTCCAGTCGCTGATCAGCGCTCCCGGCTCCGGTCGCGGCCAGTACTCCACCACCTTCACCACCGACGTGCTGGACAACACGCTGCTCGACGTGGCCCGCGGCAACACCGCCCCGCAGGCCGCGGCAAGCAGCCTCCAGTCGGCCTGGACCAGCGGACGGTACCCGGTCCAGTGACGTCGCACCTCACCACGCCGTCGCCTGACGCACTCCCCCACGGGGCGCGGCAGGCGGCGCCGGATCCCACCGCGACGGCCGAAGCCGCCTCCGCCGCGCGTTCACGCGCACGGGCGCGTCGCCGCGCCCTGCTTCCCGCCGCAGTCTTCCTCGCGCCGCTGCTCGCCCTCTACGGCGTCTACTACCTCTACGCGTTCGTCTTCCTCGGGCAGACCAGCCGCCAGTCGGTGGACCTCTCGTTCACCGGCGCCACCGATGTCGGCTGGCGCAACTTCCAACTGGTGCTGACCGACCCCGTCTTCTGGCGGGACATCGGCAACAACCTGCTGTTCGCCGCCGTCTCCATCCTCGTCGCGCTCACCCTGGGCTTCTTCCTGGCCGTGAGCCTGGCCAGCGGGGTGCGGGCCCGCAAGTTCTTCTTCGTCGTGTTCCTGCTGCCCTCGCTGGTGCCGATGTCGCTGTTCGCCACGGTCTTCGGGCAGCTGATCCAGACCAACGGTGGTGCGATCAACCAGACGCTGCGCGCCGTCGGCCTCGGCGCGCTGGCCCAGGACTGGACCGGCAACACCACCTCGGCGTACGTGGCGGTCTTCATCCTGCTCACCTACCTCGTCGGCCTGCCGATCATGTACTACACCTCGGACCTGACGACCGCGAACACCGCCGTCCTCGAGGCCGCGATGATCGACGGCGCGGGCACGTGGCAGATGTACCGGCTGATCCTCTTCCCGATGCTGCGCGGCACCCACAGGACCGTGATCCTCTCTGTGCTACTGGGCAGCTTCCGCTGGTTCGAGCTGATCTACTTCTCCACCGACAGCCAACCCGCCGGCCGCACCGGCATCCCCGGCACCTACATCTACGACCAGATGTTCCCCTCCACCGGCGGCGGCCAGATCGGCTACGCCTCCGCCGCCTCGCTGGTGGTCCTGGTCGTCGCCGTCGCCGTGTCCGCCGTCAACGTTCTCGTCCAGCGGAGGCGCTGATGTCCGCAACCACCGGCTCCGAGCAACTCAACCCGTTGCACCGGCTGCGCCAGAAGCCCCGCGACAGTGTCATCGTCTACGCCACGCTCGCCATCGGCGCCGCCCTGTGGCTCTTCCCGCTGGTCTCCACGGTGCGTCAGTCGGTCCAGTACGGCGGCCTCGGCAACTACCTGACGGTGCTCACCACCGACTACAACGGGGTCAACCTGGTCCGTGCGTTCGGCAACAGCCTGCTCATCGCGGCCCTCACCGTCGTGCTCACCTGCGGCATCGCCGCACTGGCCGCCTACGCCTTCGCCAAGCTCGACTTCCCCGGCCGAGAGACGCTCTACCACGCGACGCTGCTGCTGCTCGCCGTCCCCGCGGTCGCGATCATGGTGCCGGTGTACTGGATCACCGGCAACCTCGGCCTGTTCAACTCCCCCGTCGGGGTGGCCCTGCCCGAGGTCGTTCTCACGCTGCCCTTCGCGGTGCTGCTGCTGCGCAACTACGCCGACGGCATCCCGAACGAGCTGATCGAGGCCGCCCGCGTCGACGGCGCCGGACACGCCCGCATCTTCCGGCACGTCTTCCTGCCGCTGTGCCGACCCGCGCTGATCAACCTCGCGGCGCTGTGCGTGGTCTGGTCCGTGCAGGACTTCCTCTTCCCCTCCATGCTGCTGAGCAGCGCGGACCAGACCACCGCCGCGCAGGCCGTGCAGACGATCAAGGGAGCGTTCGCACCGACGCCCTTGCAGACCTCGCAGTACTTCGCCGCACTCATGCTGCTGGCAGTGCCTGCCATCGTCATCGTGGTCGTCGGACTGAAGTTCATCACGCAGGGCATCACCGCAGGGGGAGTCAAGGAATGACCACCACACAGACACAACCGGACACGACCGGGAGCAGTACCGACACCTCGTGGTTCCGGGGCCTGGGCCTGGGCGTCTTCATCCACTGGGGACACGCCAGCACCCGTGGCTGGGAACTGTCCTGGCAGATGACCGGCGGCGTGCACCGGCAGGAGCCGGCCCTGGACCCGGTGAGCTGCAACGACTACTTCGACAACGCCGCCGGCTTCGCCCCGGAGCGCTTCGACCCGACCGTCTGGGCCGATCTCGCCTGGCGCGCGGGCGCCCGCTACATGGTGTTCACCGCCAAGCACCACGACGGCTTCGCCATGTTCGACACCGGCCTGTCCGACTACTCCGTCACCAGGCACGCCCCGCTCGGACGGGACGTCACCCGCGAGATCGTGGAGGCCTTCCGGGCCCGCGGCTTCCGGATCGGGCTCTACTTCTCCATCATCGACTGGCACCACCCCGACTACCCCCGCTACACCGACGAGACGATCACCAAGCCCTACGTCGTGGGCAGCTATCCCCGGGTCTCCCCCGCCAAGTGGGACCGGTACCGTGCCTTCATGCTCGGCCAGCTGGGCGAACTCCTCACCGGGTACGGCGACATCGACATCGTCTGGCTGGACGGCGAGTTCGAGCACACCGAGGAGGAGTGGCGCTTCGACGAGATCCGCGCCTTCATCCGCGAACGGCAGCCGCACGCCCTGGTCAACGACCGCTGCCTGGGCCACGGCGACTTCACCACCCCCGAGCAGCAACTGCCCATGGTCCCGCCGCAGCAGCCGTGGGAGACCTGCCTCACCATGAACAGCAGCTGGGGGCACCGGCCCCAGGACGACACCTGGAAGTCGCCGGCGTTGCTCCTGCACACGCTGATCGAGGCGGTGTCGATGGGCGGCAACCTGCTGCTCAACGTCGGCCCGACCGGCGACGGGGAGTTCCCGCACGAGGCCGTCGAACGGCTGGAGGCCCTTGCCGGGTGGCTGGAGCACAACGCCGAGAGCGTCCAGGGCACGGAGCCCGGCCTGACCCTCTGGCAGTTCCACGGCCCCTCCACCCGCCGCACCCGCCCCGACGGGACCACCCGCGTCTACCTGCACCTGGTCACCCGCCCCTACGAGCGCGTGACCGTGCGCGGACTCCGGGTCTCCCGAGTCGAACGGGTGACGCTCCTGGACGGGGATCGCGACCTCCCCTGGCGCGTCCAGCCCCGGCTCAAGGACGTCCACTCGGGCACGGACGACCCGACCGGCGAACTGCACATCGACATCCGCGGGACAGAGCTCGACCCGTTGTGCACGGTCCTCGCCGTCGATCTGCGCAGGTGACCCGCCCGGCGGCACGGCGCGTCGCCACCCCGACGGCCGGGTTCAGGCCTACCCCGACAGCGCGCTCGCCCGACAGGGCATAGCGTGGACAAAGGGGCTCGCCGATCCGAGGAGGCCCTTGTCCATGAGCGTTCGAACCCACATCGTCGCCGAGGTGCCGTTCGGCCGGGTGGCCGAGGCGGAGCTCTACCTCCGCCATTTGGCGCCGGGCGTGACACCCGCTCCCGTCCAGCGTCCGGGAACCGGCGTCACCTTCCTGGAGGCGGTGCTGCCGGTGGATTGCGTGAAGGAGACCGAGGCGACTCTGGGCAACATCAACACGCACGGGATCACGTTCACGGTGTCCACGACGACGTAGCGGCCGAGCTCCCGCCCGGCCCGCTCGGCGGCGCCGTCGTGCTGTCGGTGCGACTGGCGCGCGTCCTGCCCACCGCACTCACCCGGAGGCGGCCGATCGCGGCGGCCGGACCGGGCTGCACCATGGATCTGCCTCAACTCCGTTGGGAATCTGCACTATCGTGCTGAGATGGACCCGTTGACCGCCGGAGACCCGACCGTCATAGGCCCGTACCGACTGATCGCCCGGCTGGGCAACGGAGGCATGGGCCTGGTGTATCTGGGCCGCCACTCCGACAACGGACGGGCCGTGGCCGTGAAGGTCGTCAAGACCGAGTACGCGCGGCATCCGGAGTTCCGCAGACGCTTCGCGCGCGAGGTCGCCGCAGCCCGGAGGGTGGACGGGAGTTGGACGGCGGCCGTGCTCGACGCGGATGTCGCGGACTCGACCGAGGTCCCCTGGGTGGCAACCCAGCACATCGCCGGGCTGGACCTGCACACCATCGTCTCCGACCAGCACGGGGCACTGCCCGAGGACACGGTCCTGGTCCTGGCCAACAGGCTCGCACTCGCCCTGCAGGCCGTCCACGAGGCAGGGTTGATCCATCGTGACCTCAAGCCGTCCAACGTCGTGGTCACGGTCGACGGCCCACGCGTCATCGACTTCGGCATCGCCCGCGCCTTGGACAGCCTGACCGGAACGGCGGACAGCCGGCTGACCGGCACCGGCATGCTGATCGGCTCTCCCGGATTCATGTCACCCGAGCAAGTGCGCGGCAAGGAACTCACCTTCGCCAGCGACGTGTTCTGCCTCGGGGCGGTCCTCGTCTACGCCGCCACCGGACGCCTCCTCTTCGGGGCCGGCGAAAGCGGTCTGCAGGCCCACATCTTCAGCGTGTGGGAGGACGAACCGGACCTGACCGGGGTGCCGGACACACTCGTCGACCTCGTCCGGGCCTGCCTGCACAAGACCCCCTCCGAGCGACCCACATTGACGGAGCTGGCCGAGCGCACCAGCACCAACCACCCCGAGGCCTGGCTCCCCACCGCCGTATTGACGCAACTGGCCCGTCACGCCTCGGCGTTGCTGGACTACACCCCCGAGCCGCGCACCGGGCCTCCTCCAACGCCCAAGGCACCTCCGGCATACACCCCGACGACGCCGGTCAGCCCGGAGCAGGTACCGGTACAGGCACAGGAGTTCTCGTCCGCGCCGACGGCCCCGGCCTCGGTCCTGCAGCCGCCGCTCCCGCCTCGCCGGGAGGAGCAGGAAGCCTCTCCTCAGCGCGAGCCGCGTGCGTCCAGGCGCTGGCGGGGGCTGGTCGTGGCCGTTCTGGCGCAGTTGCTCGTCGCTGTGCAGGCCGGGGCCTTCATCGAGGAGACCCCCTGGGTCCTGCGCGACCTGCGCGACCTGCGCCGACTGGATACCGTCAGACACCGGTCGTTGCTGGACCTGACCTACACCGTCGCCTTCGTCGGGCTGTTGATCCTCGCTAGGCACGCCGTGGACCGGCTCGGGCGCCGGCTGACGCTTGTCGCCGGTCTTTTCGGCTTCGCCGCGGCGTCCTTGCTCGCTGTGCTGGCCGGTGACTTCCCACTCATCGTCAGTGCCCGTGCCCTGCAAGGGTTTGCCGCCGCGTTGGTGACCGTGTCCACCCTCTCCGTGACCGCCGGGTTCACCGAGCCGAGGGCCCGCAATCGCGCCTACGGGGTCTATGCGGTGACGCTCGGAGCCGGACCGGCGCTCGGGCTGCTCGTCGGCGGTTGGTTCGTGGAACTCCTGAACTGGCGGGTGGCCATGTTCGTGGTGGCCCTGATCGCCACCGTCATCGCTGTCAGCGCCCTCAGCCTGCTCGACAAGGACGCCAAGCACGGCAAGGGCGGCAATGTCGGCCAGGAAAACCAGAACACGGGAACGGCCCGCACCGGCGCCCCCGCCCGCTTCGACTTCGTCAGCGCTGAGCTGGGCCTCGGGGGGCTCCTCGCGCTCGCGTACGGCCTCTTCCAGGGCGCGACAGGTGGCGACGAGGCGACGCGGGCTCTGGTCGCCATCGGTGCCTGCCTGTTCGTCGCCTTTCTGTGGCGGCGGACCAGTGCGGCGATCGACGCCGACGACGCGCGGCCCGGCCTCGCGCCCAAGGACCGCCCGCGCCGCCTCCCGAGGCGCCACGATCTCTTCGGTGCGACCTTCGTCCTCCTGCTGGCCGGCACCGGCCTGGTCGTGCTCCTGGCGTCGCTGACCTACTTCCTGCAGGTGTTCCAACTCCAGTGGCCGCTGCGAGCCGGGGCTGCCTTGCTGCCTCTGGTCGTTGCACTGCTCGTGGGCTCCGTCCAGGTATCCACCCGGCTACTGGGCCGGGTCGCGCCCGTGGTCCTGCTCACCTGCGGCCTGGTCACTCTGGCGCTCGGGCTGTGGCTCCTCACTCGCCTCACTGTCGCCGCCGCCTACACGACCCAGGTGCTGCCCGCACTGCTGCTGACCGGCTTCGGCGTCGGGCTGGCTTTCATGCCGCTCCTCGTCACAGCCACGGCCGGGCTCACGCCACATCGAGTCGGAGCAGCCGCATCGACGGTCGCCACGGCCCTGCAACTCGGGGCGGCCGGCGGATACGCGCTCTTCACTCCCTGGTTCCTGTTCCCGAACGACCACAAGCTGGAGGGAATGATCGGCGTGGTCGATCAACTGGTGCAGCAGTGCACCACGTCACTGTGGTGGGGGTTCGGGTGCATCGCACTGGCTTGCCTGGTGGCGCTCTCGACGATCAGGGTCCGGCCCGCGGCGCCCGAGTGAGGTGTGCTCCGAGGGTGTCCTCGGCTCCGGTACGGGTGCCTCGTCGAGTGCCCGGTCGGGCATCCGGTCGAGTGCCCGGTCGGCGTCGTTGCCGCGGCTACCGGTGCGACCCATCAGCCGCCGGTCCAGGACCGTGAGCAGCAGGACCGCGACGCCGGTGCCGACCAGGACCAGGCCCAGGCCGTGCAGCCCGTGGTCGGTGACCCCGTGGTTGAACACGAGGCCGGTGATCACGGACGAGACGATGGTCCCCAGGTAGGAGAAGGTGCGGAACAGGCCCGAGGCGGTGCCGATCTGCTGCGGCGAGGCCTCCAGGTAGAGGGCGGTCTGGTTACCTACCGTGGTGGCGGCGCTGGTGACGCCGAAGACCAGGGTGACCAGCACGATCACCAGCGCCGAACTGCGCGAGGTGAGCAGCACCATCGCGGCCGACCCGACCAGCATGGTGACCGCCGAGACCACGAGCGGCCCGCGCACCAGATTGCGGCTGGACAGCGGTCGCGCGAGCAGTGCGGACACCCCGGCCATCGGCAGCAGGAGCAGCCCGGCAACGATGGCGGAGTAGCCGTGCGCCGCCTCCATCCACTCGGTCATGCCGTACATCACCGTGTAGACGCCGACCAACGTCAGCGCCTGGCGCAGATAGGTACGGGTCAGCGGGCCGTTGGCGGCAAGTCCGCGCAGGTCGAAGAAGGGCTCCGGGGCGCGCAGTTCCCACCGCACCGTCGGGACCGCGACGACGACGAAGGCGGCGAGGGCGATCCAGTCGACCGTCGGCAGGTTCATCAGGAAGATGATCAGCGCGGTCAGCGAGCCGGCGAAGCCGACGATCCCGGTCAGGTCGATCCGCTGGGCGACGTCCCGGAAACCGCCCGGCGCGCGCTCACTTGGCGCGCGCTCACCCGGCGCGCGCTCGGCCGGTTCGGGCGCCGGATCCTTCGGCACCCAACGGGTGGTCACCGCAAAGGCGATGGCGGTGACCGGGATGTTGATCAGGAAGGCCCAGTGCCACCCCGCAGCGCCCACCAGCAACCCGCCCAGCGGCGGGCCGACGGCGGCGGTGGCCATCCCGGCGATGGCGAGCCCGCCGAGGACCGACCCGGGCGGCGCCCCCAGCCCCGCCTGCGCCGACCGACGCCTGATCAGCACCATCGCGGACGGGTATCCGGCCGAGGTCCCGATGCCGATCAGCACCCGGGCCACGGTCAGCGTCGCCAGGTTCTGCCCGAACCCGCCGACCACGCCGCCGAGCAGCACCAGCAGGATGCCGCCCAGAAAGACCCGGCGCGGCCCCACGACCTCCGCCAGCTTGCCCGCGGTGGGCTGCGCGACGGCGCTGGCCAGATACAGGGAGGTGACCAGAACCGCGGTGCTGCCCGCCGAGACGTGCAGGCCCTCGGCGATCGGGACCAGCGCGGTCGCGATGATCGCGCTGTTGATCGGGTTCAGGCTGGAGCCCACGTACAGCGGGGCGGTGAAGCGCCACGGGAAGGGGTTCGGCCCAGCCGAGGAAGAGGAAGAGGAGGGGGACGAGGACGAGGACTCGCCGCTGACAGCGTGCTCGGCGCTCATATCCCGGCCCGCCACGGATCCGCGACGGCGAGTCGCTCCAGCAGCTCGATGGCCTTCTCTAGATCCGCGCGCTCCTCAGGAGCCACCATCTGCTCGATGGCCCGCTCCAGGAACGAGGAGCGGCCCTTCATCAGACGGTCGATCAGCTCGACTGCGGACGGGTCGGCGCTGACCAGCTTCTTGCGACCGTCCTGCGGGTCGGGCTCCTGGCGCACCAGCCCCTCGGCCTTCAGCGCCGCCAGGCTCTGCGAGATCGACTGGGGAGTGACATGCTCCAGCTCCGCGAGCCGGGCCGCCGTGATCGGCCCCTCATTCGAGATCGTCGCCAGCACGGTCAGCTGGCTCTGGGCCAGCCCCACCGAGTGCTGGCCGGACTCGGTGCGCAGCCGGGCACGCAGGCGTTTCATCGCACGCTGAAGCCGCTCCGCCGCCGACTCGTCCCGCCCAGAGCTGCGGCGCGGGTCCTCGCCGAGCTCCTCGTCCTTCGAACCGTTCATAGCGCCGTTCATAAACCCCATCGTAGAACTCGACAAGTAACTTTGCAAAGTTACTTGTCGAGTTGCGCGACGAGCGTCCAGGCGAGGACGCCCGCGCTGACGGCGATCCTGGCCCGTATGGGCGACCGTCCCAGCACGGGTCGAGCTCACATGACGCGACGGGCCGCCCGCCGTGCAGGCGGGCGGCCCTGACGTGTGGTCGGCGCAATGTCGACTACTACTGCTGCGGGCCAGGCAGTTCGACCAGGGCGGCCAGCCGGGCGCGGTGGGAACCGGCCGTGCCGAGGGCGATCTGGTCGGCCTTGGCGCGCTTGAGGTAGAGGTGGGCCGGGTGCTCCCAGGTCATGCCGATGCCGCCGTGCAGCTGGACGGCCTCCTCGGCAGCCAGCACCGCGAGGTCGCTGACGTAGGCCTGGGCCACGCTGCTCGCGACGGCCAGGTCCGCGTCGCCCGCCGCCAGGGTCGCGGCGGCGTAGCGGGCGGCGGCCGTGGCCGACTCGACGCCGGTGGCGAGGTCGGCGAGGCGGTGCTTGATCGCCTGGAAACCGCCGACGGAGCGCCCGAACTGCTTGCGCTCCTTCAGGTAGGCGACGGTCGTCTCCAGACACCACTGCGCGACGCCGACCTGCTCGGACGCCAGCAGCGCGGCACCCGCCACCAGCGCGTCCCGGACGGCCGGTTCAGCGTCGGCGAGGACGCGTGTGCCGACGGCGCCGTCCAGGCGGACGTCGGCGAGCTGCCGGGTCATGTCGAGCGAGACCACCGGGGTGACGGTGACGGTGGCGTCCGCTGCCGGGACGGCGTAGACGGCGAGGTCGCCGAATTGGCCGGACTCGCCGGACTCACCGGACTCGCGGGCGAGCACCAGCAGCACGTCCGCCTCGATCGCGCCCGCCACGCTGGTGACCGTGCCGGTCAGTCGGCCGTCGGCGCCGGAAACAGCAACGGAAACGGCAGGCAGCGCAGCGTGCGGCGCGGTGGACAGCGGCACGGCCAACGCCGCCGTCCGCTCCCCCGACGCGAGCTCGGCGAGCAATGCGCCGTCGCTGTCGCGCAGGACCAGGGTGGCGATGACCGCGCTGGTCAGGAACGGCACCGGAGCCGCCCCCCGGCCGAGCTCCTCCAACACCACGGCCGCCTCCAGCGCGGAAGCGCCCGCGCCGCCGTGCTCCTCCGCCACCAGTAGTCCGGCCAGGCCGAGTTCACCGGCCAGGGCCCGCCACAGGCCGTCGACGACCGACCGGTCCCCGTCGTAGAGGGCGGTGACGGCCACCGGGTCGCAGCGGTCGGTGAGCAGCTTGCGGACGGTGGCCCGCAGGTCGTCCTCGACCTCGGTGTAGAGCAGGCTGTGGTCCTTCAGGTTCGGGTCGCTCACTTGGCCAGGTCCTTCCAGGGCACGTCCTTGTCGACGCGGGGCTCGGACGGGAGACCGAGCACGCGCTCGGCCATGATGTTGCGCAGGATCTCCGAGGTGCCGCCCTCGATGGAGTTGCCCTTGGCGCGCAGATAGCGGTAGCCCGCGTCGCGGCCGGTGAAGTCGACGTGGTCGGGGCGGACCATGGTCCAGTCCGAGTAGCGCAGGCCGTCCTCGCCGAGCAGCTCCAGCTCCAGGCCGGACAGCTGCTGGGCGATCCGGGCGAAGGTGACCTTCAACGCGGCGCCCTCCGCCCCGGGCTGACCCTGTGCCAGCTTCTGGCGGACGCGCAGGCCGGTCAACCGGGAGACCTCCGCCTCGACCCACAGCCGCAGCAACCGGTCGTGCAGTTCCGACGTGCGCAGCTCGGGATGCTCGCGCCAGGT
Source organism: Streptacidiphilus sp. BW17 (assembly GCF_041262485.1). Taxonomy (NCBI): domain Bacteria; kingdom Bacillati; phylum Actinomycetota; class Actinomycetes; order Kitasatosporales; family Streptomycetaceae; genus Streptacidiphilus; species Streptacidiphilus sp. BW17. The sequence goes on from NZ_JBGCCR010000004.1 coordinate 71,300, forward strand.
CTGCGCGACGACGCCGATCATGCCGCCCTCGCGCGTCGCGTTGCCGCCGATGGAGACGCGCTCGTTGCTCAGCGTCGCGTTGGCGACGGCCCAGCCCTGGCCGACCCCGCCGAGCCGCTGGGCGTCCGGGACGCGCACGTCGGTGAGGAAGACCTCGTTGAACTCGGCCTCGCCGGTGATCTGCCGCAGCGGGCGGACGTCGACACCGGGGTCGGTCATGTCGCAGAGGAAGTACGTGATGCCCTGGTGCTTGGGCAGGTCCGGATCGGTGCGCGCGACCAGGATCGCGAACCGGGCGTTGTGCGCGCCGGAGGTCCACACCTTCTGGCCGTTGACGATCCAGTCGCTGCCTTGGCCGTCCTGCACGGCGCGGGTGCCGAGCGCGGCGAGGTCCGAGCCGGCGCCGGGCTCACTGAACAGCTGGCACCACACCTCCTCGCCCGTCCACAGCGGACGCAGGAAGCGCTGCTTCTGCTCGTCGGTGCCGAAGCGGAGGATGGTCGGGGCGGCCATGCCCAGGCCGATGCCGTTCGCGCCCCGGTTGTTGTCCGGCGCGCCCGCCCCGTCGAACATCGCGTCCACAGCAGGCTGCCACGCTCGCGGCAGGCCGAGACCGCCGTGGCCCTCGGGGTAGTGCACCCACGCCAGACCGGCGTCGTAGCGGGCGCGCAGAAACTCCAGGCGCTCGGTGGTCTCCGGGTCGTGCGCGGCGAGGAACTCCTCGACCCGCCGCCGCAGCCCCTGTTCGTCGATGCTCATCCTGCCGCCTTCCCGTGGCTCAGCGCGTAACTAAGCGCTTGCTTAGGCACTCTCCTGGGTAGGACCCCCACTCGTCAAGAGACTCCCCCGCTCAACCGCCTCACGCCACCACACAGGGATACTCGTGCCACCTCACAGGGATAATCGACGCGTGAACCCCGACACGTCCGACCTGCCCCGCGCCGACGCGACACGTGCCCGCCTGCTGGAGGCGGCCGTCGCCGCTTTCGCCGAGAAGGGGTTCCGGGGCACCACCACGCGCGACATCGCCGCCGCCGCAGGCATGAGCCCGGCCGCCCTCTACGTGCACCACAAGTCCAAGGAGGAGCTGCTCTACCTGATCTCCAAGGCGGGGCACGAGTCGACGCTGCAACTGGTCCAGGACGCGATCGGCCCCGCCGACGACGAGCCCACCGCCGCACTGCGCCGGGTGATCCATGACTTCGCCGCGAGCCACGCCCGCGGACAGACCGTCGCCCGCATCGTGAACTACGAGCTCAACTCGCTCACCGACGAGCACCTCACGGAGATCAAGCAGATCCGCCACCGGACCGAGGCCGAGATCCGCGCACTCGTCGAACGCGGCGTCGCGGCCGGTGACTTCGACGCACCCGACCCGCGGATGGCCGCTGTCGCCCTGCTCTCGCTGGGCATCGACATCGCCCGCTGGTACCACGACGGCGGCCGGTGGAGCCCGGAGGACGTCGCCGACCAGTACGCCGCGATGGCGCTTCGGATCGTCGGTGCCCGTTCGCCGCGTTCGCCGCATTCACCGCGTTGACGCACGTGCGTTCGGTCACTGTCCGTGTAGGTGCTGGTCACTGGGCGTGGTAGCGTCGTCCGCGTACCAATCGAATAGTTGACCCCGGCGGTGCTACCAACACCCCGGGGTCCGGCACCAGGAGCAAGACCTCCGATGCACATTCATCGTAACCGTCATATGCGCGCGTTCTCGACATTGCCCAACTACTTGTTGCAGGACCACCGGATGTCGTACACGGCCCAGGGCGTCCTGACCTACCTCCTCTCGCTCGCGGACGGGACGCGTGAGGACGGCCGCAGGATGGCCGATGCCCGTCCGCAGGGACGCGGCGCGGTCGCCAAGGCGCTCCGCGAGCTCCAACGCCTCGGGTACTACCGGGTCGAGACGATCCGAAAGCCGGACGGCAAGCTGATCAGCGCGTCCCACGTCTACGACAGCCCGCAGCCGCCCCAGCCGCAGCCGAGTGCCAGGAAAGCGGGCTCCGGCGCGGCGACGAGCGGCGCGACTGACGGCCAATCAAAGAACCAGGGAAAGAACCACCCCTCCCTCCCCTCCCTCCCGGCCGAGCCCGCCGACGACGCCGTCGCCGACGGGGCGTCAGCAACCCCCGAACGTGCCGAGCCCGCCACACCTCCCGCTCCCGCCGAGCAAGTCCCGCCGGAAGTCCGGGTGGCAGTCGCCACGCTCTTCCGCGTGCTGCGCCCGGAGCCACGCCTACGGCTCGGAGAAGCCGAAGCGCTTGCTCTGGCGCCACTGGTCGCGGAGTGGTTGGAACACGGCGCGACCGAACACGACCTCGCCACCGCGCTACTCCCGGGCCTGCCGCAACGCGTCCACGCGCCGGTCGCGTTCCTCCGCAACCGCCTCACCCGCAAGCGCCCACCAGCGCCTTCCCGGCAACCAGCCGTCCCCGCGCAGCGCTGGCACGAATGCGCACAATGCGCCGACCCCGTCCCCCGACCCGGCATCTGCCGCACCTGCGCAGGCCTGCCCGCGCCTCCACCCACCAACAGCTTCGCCACAGCAGCCGCCGCACGCGGTGCAGCCCTGGTCAGAGCCGCCCTACGCGGCAGCATGCCCGGGACGGTGTCGACCGCCTGAGCCGAACTGGAGGCTCAGCTCGCCTGGCCGTCGTCCCAGTGGACGCTCTGCCAGGCGCCGGAGCCTTGACCGTCGAGGTGGCCGTCGAGGTTGGCCTGGTAGTGGGCGAAGGCCGCAGCGAGGTCCGCGTACGCCGGGATGTCGTCGACGGCGACCGGTGGGGCGACCAGTTCCAGGGCGCGGCGTTCGCCGTCCAGGGAGCGGGCGGCGGCGCTGACCGCGGCGGCGCCTTCGGTTGACCAGCCCTGCAGGCGGGTGCAGTCGACGAGCAGCGTGCGCTCGCCTCGGGCGAGGGCCCAGCCGATCGCGCCGTTGAACCGGGTGACGGCGTCGTCGCCGAGGAAGCCGCTGATCTGCAGGACATCGACATGCTGCCCGGTACTCAGGTGCCACTGGATCGTCATGGGGGCGAGGCTCCTTGCGAGGGTGTTCAGTGGTGCGTCAGTGGTGGTTCATGCCGCCGACGTAGAACAGCAGCATCACAAGACCGGCGAAGATGTGGAAGCCGATGACGTAGATGAACGCGCGCAACCACACACCCTTGTTGGCGCGGCGCCCGCCGCCCTCGCTGCCGTCGTCCACGGGTTCGGGCCGCGGCCCGGACGCAGGCAGGGGGGCGTTCTGGTCGGACACTGGGTCTCCCTGGGTGCTAGGAGCTGGAAGCGAAGCCAAGAGCTGGGCGGGTTCGGGGCTGCGGGGCGCGGGCTGCGGGCCGCGGGCGCGGGGGCGCGGGGGCGCGGACGGTCGCGTCAGGTCAGCGAGCTGTCGCTCCGGCGGTGTCGGCCTGGCGCAGCTCGGCAAGCAGGTCCTGCTGACCCGCGATCAGCTCGGTGAGGATCCGGCGGGCCGCCCGCAGCAACTCGGCCACGTCGGGACCGGCCAGGGAGTACACGACGGTGTCGGCCTCGCGCACGGACCTGACGATGCCGGAGCGGCGCAGCACGGCCAACTGCTGGGACAGGTTCGAGCGTTCGACCTCGATCTCCGCCAACAGCTCACGCACGGGCTTCGGCCCGTCCGACAGCAGCTCCAGGACCCGGATGCGGACGGGGTGTCCGAGCATGCGGAAGAACTCCGCCTTGGCCTGGTACAGCGGAACCGGCACCCCGCTCAACTCCCGTCCTCCTCGCCCTGGCCGCATGTCCCGACCGGGATCGACGCGGCTAGCACTATTGCAGGAATTGAAGAAATCTTCAATTCGCCACATGGGCACCCACCGCTGCCTCAGCGCGCAGCTCGCCCGGGCGGAGGCGGAGATCGCGCTGTCCCAGCTCCTGGCCCGCTTCCCCACTCTGCTCCTCGCCGTCCCGCGCGACCAACTCACCTGACAGCCGACGCGGTTGGTCCGCACGCTCACCTCACTGCCGCTGTCGGTGGGCGCACGTGTCAACTTTGGTTGACATCCGCTGCTCGTCAACCTAAATTGACAGACATGAGCGAGACCAAGACGCTCGCGGACGCCGCGAGCAGCAGAGACCCCGCTGTGGGCCTGAAGGCCGTGCACGCGCTGCGCGAACTGGCCGAGCGACTGGAGGACCTGCAGGTCGGCAACGCCCGGAGGCAAGGGTGGACCTGGCAGATGATCGCGGACTGCCTCGGCGTGAGCCGCCAGGCAGTGCACAAGAAGCACGGCAGCGGCAGCCGCTTCGGCCGCAGGAAGGAAGACTGATCATGTTCGAGCGGTTCACCGCCGACTGCCGGCGCACCGTCGTCCTCGCCCAGGAGGAGGCGCGGATGCTGCGCCACCCCATGACGGGCTCCGAGCACCTGCTCCTCGGCCTGCTCGGGCTGCCGGACGACGCGTCCGTGGCGCTCCTCGCCGACGGCGGCCTCGACCTACCGACCGCCCGCCAGTCGGTCCAGCGCCTGCACGACGCCACCGGCCCGGAGTTGGACGCCGAGGCGTTGGGCACCATCGGCATCGACCTCGACACCGTCCGGGAGAAGGTGGAGGCGGTCTTCGGCGTCGGCGCGCTCAGCGCGACCGCAGGGCCGGGCGACCGCCGGCGCGGGGGCCGGAGTGTCCCAGGCGGTCACCTGCCCTTCACCCCGGACGCCAAGAAGGCCCTCGAACTCTCCCTCCGCGAAGCGCTCGCCCTCAGCAGCCGGGAAATCCTCCCGGGCCACCTACTCCTCGGCCTCCTGCGCGACGAACAGGCCCCGGCCGCCCGCGTCGTGCGCGACCACGGCTTCGACCTCCCCACCCTGCGCGACCGCATCCGCACCACGCTCGCCTGACACAGCGTCAATGTGGCCAAGTACAGGCCGTGCAGCTCGCCGAAGACGACACCGTCGCCGCCGCACGCACTCTCGCCCTCGACCGGGCCCGCGCGGTGGATCGAGCCACTAGCCGGGCTCGGCCGGAGGTGGCGCGGGCACCCGGAAGGCGTTGAGCAGGGCCGAAGTCGCGAGGTATGCGCCGATCAGGTTGACCATGTCCAGGACGCCGGTCTGCCCCACCGCCTCGACCGCGAGGCGGTACGTGTCGTCGCAGACGGACCGCGTGCGTGCCAGTTCGTCGGTGAAGCGGTGGACGGCCGCCTCGGTGGACGAGAAGTCGACACTCGATCGCCCGGCCAGGACGGCCTCGATCACCGGCTCCGCGACGCCGGTGTGCCGGGCCATCGCGGTGTGGACGTAGATCTCGTACGCGCAGTTCCACACCGCCCCGACGGTGAGGATGACGATCTCACGCAGGGGCGCGGCCAGGGACGACTGGGCCTGGTCGGCGAGGACCCAGTCCAGGTAGGGCATGCCGACGGCGGGACGGTGCACGAACGCGTTGAACGGGCCGATCAGATCTCCCTCGGCCGTGGCCACGGCGACCCCCGCCTCCCGGGCCCACGGCACCACCTCGGCCCGTATGCGCCGCTGCGCGGCGAGCTGGTCCTCGGTGAGCGGACCACGGGAGGCCAGGGGCAGTCGCCCGCCCCAGTCCCCGTCCCCGTCCCCGCCCCAGTCCCCGTCCCTGTCTCCGTCTCCGGTCGACGGCTGGGCGGCGCGGGTCATGACCCGGCGAAAGCGGTGATGAGGTCGGACAGGGCCTGCGGGGCCTCCAGCGGCACCTGGTGGCCGGAGTCGATCGATACCATCGTGACGTTGGACAGGTAAGGCACCGTCAGCTTCTTCTGCATCTCCGTGCCCCAGACCGGGTCGTGGTCCGCCACGATCAGCAGGGTCTCGACGTCGATCGGCGCGGCGCGCTCGGTCCAGTCCTCGTAGATCCCCTTGTTCAGCCATGCGTCCCAGGCCTTGCGGTTCATCCGCGCGTAGTCCTCGCAGGTGCGGTCGAACACCTGCGGCGTCAGCGGCACGGCGGTGCGGTCCAGCACGAACTTCTCCGCGTCAGCGCGGTCCCTGCGGCTCTCGAACAGTTCGCGCGGCAGGTCCTCGCCGCCGACCTCCTGCCCGAGCGGCGTGGGAGTGACCAGCACCAGCTTCGCCGGGGGATGCCTGAGCCCCAGCTCCGCGCCCGCGCGGCTGGCGAGGATCTGCATGACCTTGCCGGTCATCGAGTGGCCGACCAGCACGTAGTCGGTCAGGCCGAGCTCGTTGATCGTGGCGGCGAACGCGGCGGCCATCTCGCCCATCGTGTAGCCGGGGATCTCGCGCGCCTCGCCGTGGCCGGGCGCGTCCACGGCGACGACCCGGAACTGCTCCGACAGCGGAGCGCTGGCTTCGATCCATTCGCGGCGGGCGAAACTGAACGAGTGCGAGGCCACGAGGGTGCGACCGGGGCGCTTCGCATGGGGCTGCTGAGGAGTGTCGGTGATGGGAAGCACGATCTAACCTCCGGTTGCCTTCGGTGGGAGGGACGGGGTGGTCGGTCGCGTGAGGATCAAGCCCTGTACGGCGGTGCGGGCCAGGTGGACGCAGGAGTCCACGTCGACGGGCTGGTGGCCGAGCAGCAGGCGGAACGCTGCCGGGCCGAAGAGCAGATCGATCGCCGCATCGGGCTCGACGTGCGGGTCGAGCTCACCGCGCGCGACCCCGCGTTCCCACAACTCGCGCAGCGCCGCGCGGCGCGGCTCGAAGAACCGGGAGTTGAGCAGGTCGGCGGTGCCGGGCTCCAGCACGGCGGCGGCGACCAGCTGGGCGAAGACGATGCCGTCGCGACCTTGGTAGTACTCAGCCAAACGGGCGACGGCCTGGACCAGGTCGTGCGCACTGTCCCCGGTCTCGACCAGCGGCACCAGGCGGCCGATGTGCGCGGCGAAGGCCTCGATCGCCAGCGCGGTGCGGTGCGGCCAACGCCGGTAGATCGTCGGCTTGCTCACACCGCTGCGGCGGCTGACCGCCTCGACCGTGCATGCGGCGACGCCGCCTTCCAGGAGCAGTTGCGTGGCGGCGGTGAGCACGAGCTCCTCGTACGCCTGCTCGCGAGGCCGACCCCGGCCTCGGGTGTGCGGGCCGGTCACGGCTGAGCCTGGGGTCGGACGGCCTGCAGCGGGCCGTGCGCGGTGTGGCGCATCGCCACCTCCTTTACGTTACGACACGTAAACTAATGCAGATTCCGCCGATCCACAACACCCGGGTTCCGGGACGCGGGCGGATGGCGCCGAACCGCCGTAGAAAGGTCCAGATCCGAGGCGTGGTCCAGGCAAATACCAGCGCCTGGTGACGGCGTCCGACGTGGCCGGTGCCGCGGCGATCGCATCGGCCGGAGGCAGTGGCCGTGGCTGCCCGGGGGTCCGCCAGGCGGATCGGATCGGACAGCCTGTCAGCTCCGGGACAGCTTCCCGATCCACGAGTGCCAGCGGACGTGACCGCGTTGGTCACCCGCCCCGAACTTCCCGCCGTCACGGCATGAACGGCCCCGCCAGCTGCGAGGGCATGAATCCGGATGCTGCCTCTCCGTGCTCGCGCTGCCTGTGCCTACGCGCCATCACTCGCACGTCGGTCCGCCGTGACCCGTCGCCGGCGAGGTAAGCCGCTCGTTCCTGCTCGTCCAACCGCGCGCACTCCGCGCATGCCTCATTCGGCTTCGTCGGTGGCTCACCCCACACGGCAGCGCTCATCTGGCCCTGCTCCCTTCCCGTCTTGTGCACTAGTTCACTCTGCGGGTGTGCACTACCTCACTTTCTAGCGGTTCTCGGTGCACTAGTGCAGACTTGACGGGACGTCACCCATGCGGAGGGGTACGAAATGACAAGGGCAACAACATCGGCCCGGCTGGCTGAGCACTACCGCCAGGAGATCCTCAGCGGTGCGCTGCTTCCCGGCTCGAAGCTCCCGAGCAACCGCGAACTGGCGGGCACCTGGCAGACGACGGCGGCGACAGTCACACGAGCACTCGGCGCGCTGCTGGTAGAGGGCTACATCGTGACCAGCCCGCGCGGCACGTTCGTCAGCGACGCACCACCGGCCACTCTCAGCCCGGCAAACCGGCTGGAGAGGGTTCAGCGGGTCAAGTCACTTCTCGCGGAGGGAGAGACGTCGCGGGTCACCTTCGCCGGTCTCGTGGTCCCGCCGCTGTACGTCGCGGAGTTGTTCGGCCTGAACCACGGCGATCAGGTAGTGCGCCGCGAGTGGACAGCGGGACGCGGACAGGTACGGACGGCGTTCGCGGTCACCTGGTATCCGGCTCAATTCACCGCGCTGGTGCCGGATCTGCTCAACACGGCACCGGGCCGGAACGACGGACTGACAGCGAAGGTGCTTGAGGCCACGGGGCGAACGATCACGCACGCGCGCGACGACATGCATGCACGGGAAGCCGACGCGCGGGAAGCCACAGCACTAGCGATCAAAGTCGGGTCGCCCACGCTGGCCATGGCGTGGCGCTGGTCGGACAAGGACGGCGTGATCGAGTACGGCGAAGCGTGTTTGACGCCCCGACTCACCATCGGATACGAGTACCTGCCGTGCTGAGCGGTGAGCATGCAGAAGCCCCGGGTTCCGCCTGATTCGGCGGAGCTCCGGGGCTTCCGATTCCATGATCCACACGAGCGCACAAGCCGCCCAACTGTACGTCGTCGCCCTACTGTCCCTTCTCACGGAAGCCAAGTCGCCGTCTCATCCAACTGAACCGCGCGGTTGAGGTCAGCCGGTCGCACCCTGCTAGTCGGTGTCTGTTCCCGCCAGTACGGCGATCCGGCGGCCGTCCGGGGAGAGGGCGGCGATGCCGTAGTCGTAGATTTCGTTGTGGAACCAGCTTGCGTCGCAATCGAAGTGGAACCACGTGGTCCGCCGGGCTTCGTGCTCCACCTCATCCGCGCTCGCATCCGCCGGGGCACCGCTGAGCCCCGCCATCGACTGCCAGGCCGCCAGCCGACCGTAGGCACCGCACGCGGCCAAGCCGTACATGCCGCCCATCGACGCAGTCGCGAAGAGCAGGCACCAGATCTCGTTGAGCGGACGGACGGCGATCTCGAAGCGGCCGGTTGGGCCGAGCCCCTCGACGCAGGCCATTGGGAGGGTGGGCAGCAGGGTCGGCACACGCCGCGGTTCGACGGCATCGTCCAGTAGGAAGACCCACGCCCCGGCGCCTCCCCAGCCGCCCGCCGCCACGGCGGACACGATCGCCTTGTGCACGTCCGCGGTGGCGACGTCGCGTAGTGCGGCCCGCTCCACCGTGCGTGGTGTCGACGGGTCGGCACGACCCTCCGCGGGGAAACCGATCGCCACCCCGCCCGCCTCGCCGCGTAGCGAGCGGCTTGGGAAGTCCACACCGAGCTCGAAGTCCCGCTGGTGCACCGGCAGCCAGCCCAGGTTGTGCGGACCGGGCCGCCCGAGCGGCCGGTAGCGCCGCTGCCGGAACGCGTCGGTGTCCACGCCGCGGAGCAGCAACTCATGGAAGAGGCAGGAGCGCAGTTCGTCGAGCCGGTCCCGCCCGCTGCGGTCGAAGACGGTCGCCAGGTCGGCGACGGACTGGCCCTCGGCGAGGAGGGAGGCGATGAAGCGGGGCCGCAGGCCCGGGTGTTCGGCGCCAGTGCGTTGCTCGTTGAGGAGCCGGACCAGTTGCACCACGTTCTCGCGGCCGGGGGTGAGAGCCAGCACCCGCACCACATGAGCCAGGCCGCGCTCGTACTCACGCACCTGCTCTACTGCGGCCGCGTGCCGGTCGGAGAGCAGCGAGCCCAACTCGCCTATGTACGAAGCATCGCCCTGCGCGGCGCGCCTTTCAGTGGCCTCCCAGTCGAGGCGTAGGAGATCGTCCTGCGTGTCCTTCACGGTCTGCCACCTTAGGGCGCGTATTTGGTCGTGATCAATCGGCAGCTCTGGTGAGGTCCTTGATCCAGATCATCGCGCCGCGAAGGTGGAGGCCGGCCCGCGAAAATCGCTGCTACCTCGCCGCCGCACAGTGATAGAAAACCCGGGTGACCAATACCTTGGACTTCCCTGAGCTGCTGCGCCTGATCGACGAGCGGTCGGCCGCCTTCCGGGCCGCGATCGCCGCCGCGCCCAGCCTCGACGTGCAGGTGCCGACCTGCCCCGAGTGGACGCTGCTCGACCTGGTGCACCACCTGGGCGGGGGGCGTCGCGCCTGGGCCGCCACGGTCGCGGCTGGGCCGGACGCCTCGGGCAAGTTGGCGGGAGAGGGCCTGGCCGCACCGCACGAGCGCGAGGCCCTGCTCGCCTGGCTGGCCGAGTCGACGCAGCAGATGCTGGACGCGTTGCGGGAGGCCGGCCCGGAGCGCGGTTGCTGGACGTGGTGGGGCTCGTCGCAGTCGCCGCGGACCTGCGGCGCCGTCGCCCGGCACCAGCTCCAGGAGATCGCAATGCACACCTATGACGCCCAGCTCACCGTGGGCGCCCCGGAGCCGCTGCCGGAGGAGGTGGCGCTTGATGGTGTCGAGGACTTCCTGTTCACCTGCTGCACCACGACGGTCGCTTGGCCGCACAAGCCCGCCGTCGTCGACTATCACGTCACCGAGGGCGGCACCTGGCGCCAATCGCTCTCCGCCGATGGTTCGCGGGCCTTCCGTCTGCCCGAATCCGGCCCCGCCGCCGGCGAGGACTCGGAGTCGGTCGACGTCTCCGTCCGGGGTACGGCGAGCGACCTGGTCCTGGCCTTCTACGGTCGCATCCCGCTGGACTCCCTGAAGCTCGAAGGCGACCGGCACCTCTTCGACCTGCTGGAAGAGTGGGACATGGAGTAGGACTGCCTGAAGTAGGACCGCGCACCCAGGGCGCCCTGGTGCGGCGCAACTCCGCACCCGGGGCAGGGGCGCAAGCCCGGGGTACGCCAGGCAGCGGGAAAGGACACGCGCTGCGCCAAGGCACGCCGCTACGGCTTTGCCGAGCGGGGCTGACTCGCTGGGATCCGCTGCGTGAAGAACATGGCGAGGAGAGCGGTGAGAGCAAGGACGGCGAGTGCGGCGCGGAGGCCGTCGAGCCTTGCTGCGGCGTTCGCGTCGAGCGCGGCGTTTGTCACCTCCGTGCTCGCGCCCGCCTTGTCGAGTGCGGTCCTGAGCTGGGTGTCCGACAGAAAGGGCACGCCGCCCTGGAGCTGGACGGTCGCTTGGGTCTTGACCCCGGTCGGGATCGCGGGATTCTGCTCGACGCTGGTCAGGAACGAAGTCGTCAGCGTGGCGATCAAGATCGACCCGGCGAGTGCTGTTCCCAGCGAGGCGCCGAGGTTGGTGACGGCGTTCTGGATGCCGCCGACCTCCGCGCTCTGCTCGTCCGGGACCGCGGACACGGTGACCGCCCCGAGCTGGGAGGCCAGCGCGCCCATGCCGAGCCCCATCAGAAGGAGAGGGATGACGACGATCTCCGCGCCTGAGTTCGCGTCGAGGGCGGCCAGCAGGACAACCGCTCCCGCGAGCAGGCAGAGGATCCCGAGCCGCACCACCCGCCGCGGGGAGATGTCCGGGAGAAGGCGAGGGATCAGGATCGCGGCAGCCAGCAAGGTCAGCGAGAGCGGCAGGATGCGGGCGCCGGTGGCGAGCGCGGACATCCCGAGCGCGACCGACAGGTAGAGCGGCACGACGAAGAACACGCCCATCTGGACGAGGTACTGGAAGAAGAACATCGTCAGGCCGCCGGTCAGCTGCCGGTTCCGCAGCAGGGCGGGGTCGACCAGCGGCTCCTTGCCCTGTTCCACAAGGCGGGCCTCCCAACGGAGGAAGAGCCAGACCAGCAGCAGGCCGGCCAGCACCAGCCACACCACCGGGGAGATGCCGAGCCATGCGGGCCCGCCGGGCTTCGGCCGGAACCAGCCCCATTCACTGGAGCGAAGTACCCCGAGGACGAAGACCCCGAGTCCGAGGGCCGAGAGCCCAGCGCCGAGGAGATCAATGCGCCGGCGTTCGCCGATCGGCGCCTGCGCGATCCTGCGAGCCAGCGCCAGAATGCCGAGCACGATCACGGACTCACCGGCGAAGACCCAGCGCCAGGAGAAGTACGTCGTCGCGATGCCACCGATGAGCGGCCCGAGCGCGATCGCGACAGCCCCTGCGGCGGCGACGAGTCCGTACGCGGCCGGCCGGCGTTCCGCTGGGAAGTTGCCGGCGACCAGTGCCACAATGGCCGGGAGGATGAGCGCAGCGCCAACCCCTTCGAGGAACGACCAGCCGACCAGAAGCGTGGGCAGGTTCTGGGCGAGCGCGGTGGTGAGGGATCCGCAGCCGTAGATGGCGCAGCCGATCATGAACGCGGGCTTGCGGCCGATGAGGGCGCCGATCTTGCCACCAGGGATCATGAACATCGCCATCACCAGTGTGTAGGCCGTGATCGCGCCCTGAATCCCCGTCACGGTCGTGCCCACGTCGTCGGCCACCGTCGCGATGGAGACGTTCATGACGGAGCTGTCGAGCGCCATCAGGAACTGTCCCGCCGCGAGCGTCAGCAGGACGAGTCCAGCCGTTGCCGAAGTTTCGCGAGTACCTGCTCTGGGTGCCATGGGGGGATCGTTCCAGTGGCCCCGGCGGGCGGAGTCTCGACCCGCCACGGATATCAGCCAGTTGGCGCCGGTGGAAACGCGCTGAAAGGTGGCTGACCGGCCTCTGGGCGGCGGCAGTGCCCGGAAGCGCGAACCGCAGGCAGCCGGACTCACGCGTCGAGCGCGTGCCCGGTCGTCGCGTCCACGTGTGCCGGAACCTCCTCGTGGCGGTCACCGACGGTCGGTGTGCCGGTCGGTTCGAACATGAGGATCGACGCGCCCGACGGGGCGGACGGTTTGTGCTCCGTTCCCCTCGGGACGGTGAAGACCGTGCCTTGGGGCAGGACGACCGTGCGCTCGCCGTCCGGCTCGCGCAGGGCGATGTGGAGCTCGCCGTGGAGCACCAGGAAGAACTCGTCGGTGTCCTCGTGGACGTGCCAGATGTGCTCGCCTTCGACCTTGGCGATCCGGACGTCGTAGTCGTTGACACGTGTGACGATACGCGGGCTCCACAGGGCGTCGAAGGAGGCCAGAGCGGCGTGGAGCGAGACGGGGAGGGTCGGTCGGTCGGTCATGGACTCATCCTGCGCCCCGCCATCCGCCCGCAGTGAGTGCTAGGAATTGCATATGACGCAAGGATCCTCGCACCACACCCGGAGGACGGGCACGCTGCACCGGGTGGTGGTGATCGTCGACGCGAACTCGAACCCCTTCGAACTCGGCTGCGTGACCGAGGTCTTCGGCCTTCGCCGACCCGAACTCGGCCACGACCTCTACGACTTCCGGCTCTGTTCGGCCGAGCCCCGCACCCGCATGCGGGACGGGTTCTTCACGCTCACCGGAGTCGCCGGACTGGACGCCACCGAGGACGCGGACACCGTGATCGTCCCCAACCGCCCCGACGTCGAGACGCCCCGCCACCCCGCCGTGCTGGACGCCGTCCGCCGGGCGCATGCGCGCGGCGCGCGGCTGATCGGTTTCTGCAGCGGGGCGTTCACGCTTGCCGAAGCCGGGGTGCTCGACGGCCGCCGAGCCACCGCGCACTGGCAGTGGGCGGATTCCTTCCGGGCCCGGTTCCCGGCCGTCCGCCTCGAATCGGACGTGCTCTTCGTGGACGACGGCGACATCCTCACAGCTGCGGGAAGCGCGGCCGCGCTCGATCTCGGACTGCACGTGGTCCGCCGCGACCACGGCGCGGAAGTCGCCAACTCCGTCAGCCGGCGACTGGTCTTCGCGGCCCACCGGGACGGCGGGCAACGGCAGTTCGTGGAACGGCCGTTGCCCGACCTGCCCGACGAGTCGCTGTCGCCGGTGCTGGCCTGGGCGCAGGAGCGGCTGGACCTGCCCCTCACGGTGGCGGACCTCGCAGGGCGCGCCGCGGTCAGCCCGGCGACGCTGCATCGCCGCTTCCGGGCGCAGTTGGGGACGACACCGTTGACGTGGCTCACCGGGGAACGGCTCGCCCTGGCCTGCCGACTGATCGAACGGGGCGAGAACCGCTTCGAGCTCGTCGCCCGCCGGAGCGGACTCGGCACCGCAGCCAACCTGCGCGCGTTGATGCGCCGCGAGACCGGCATCACCCCGTCCGCCTACCGGCGGCGGTTCGGCCCCGAGGCCACCTGACGGCGATGCACCTGACCGCGATGCACCTGACCGCGATGCACCTGACCGCGATGCACCTGACCGCGATGCGCCTGACCGCGATGCGCCTGACCGCGATGCGCCTGACCGCGGTGCGCCTGACCGCGGTGCGCCTGACCGCGGTGCGCCTGACGGCGGTGCACCTGACGGCGGTGCCTCAGGCTGCGGACTCCAGCGCGGTGAGGTCGTCCTGGGTGAGGCGGATGGCCCCGGCCGCGATGTTCGCCTCCAGGTGGGCCGGGTCGCCGGTGCCGGGGATGGCCAGGACGTGCGGTCCCTGCGCGAGGGTCCAGGCCAGCCGGATCTGCTGAGGCGTCGCCCCGTGGGCCTTCGCCACCGCCAGCACCTCGCTGCTCTCCTCCGCGTTCGTCGGATCCGGCGCGGCCCCGGAGGCCCGCGCCCCCGCGATCGCGAAGAAGGGCACGAACGCGATGCCCGCCTGCCCGCACGCGTCCAGCACCTCGACCGCGTCGCGGTGTCCCAGGCTGAACCGGTTCTGCACGGCCGCCACCGGCGCGATCGCCCGGGCTTCGGCCAGTTGAGCCGACGTCACATCCGAGACTCCGAGGTTCCGGACCAGCCCGGCCTCCCGCAGCTCGGCCAGCGCGCCGAAGTGCTCGGCGATCGACTCCCACCCCATCTTGCGCAGGTACACCAGGTCCAGGTGGTCGCGGCCGAGCTGGCGCAGGTTCTCCTCGACGTCGCCGCGCAGCTGGTCCGGTCGAGCCGCGGCGGACCACTCCCCGCCGCGGTCCCGGCGCGGACCCACCTTCGTCGCGACCAGCACCTCGTCGCCGAACGGGGCGAGCGCGGCGTTGACGATCTCGTTGGCCGAGCGCAGCGACGAGAAGTAGAAGGCGGCGGTGTCGACGTGGTTCACACCGAGCTCGACGGCACGGCGCACGACCGCGATCGAGGTCTCGCGATCGCGCGGCACCCCGCCGTGGAAGGCCTCGGTGCCGGTCAGGCGCATCGCGCCGAAGCCGAGGCGGTGCACGGTGTGCTCGCCGAGTCGGTAAGTCCCCGAGTCCGCGGCGGTCGGCGAGGGGGCAACGTGGGATTCGGAGTTCTTCGAAGTGGTCACGGGGACTTCTATCACCCCCTTCGGTCACGGACCAATACCGCGCACCGGAGCAGATCGTCCGTCGCTCCGCGTCGGGTCCTCAGCGCAGGTGCGGAAAGCGGAACTCGGTACTGCTGGTGAACCGTCCGCCGGGCCGTAGCACGGTGCTCGGGTACCCGGGCCGGTTGGGTGAGTCGGGGTAGTGCTGGGTCTCCAGGCAGACCGCTCCGTGCCGGGCGTAGGGCTTGCCCTCGACTCCGCTCAGGCTGCCGTCGAGGCCGTTGCCGGTGTAGACCTGGATGCCCGGCTCGGTGGTCCACACCTCAAGGCACCTGCCGCTGCCGGGGTCACTGAGCCGGGCGGCCCGGCTCAGGGCGCCGGGGGTGGACGGCGGTTCGAGGATCCAGCAGTGGTCGTACCCTTCGGCGTCCCGCAGCTGCGGGTCGTCCTCGGTGATGCGCCGACCGAGCGGGGTCGGCTCGGCGAAGTCGAAGGGCGTGCCGGCAGTGGGCGTGGAGGGGCCGTAGGGGATCGCGTCCGGTGAGACCGGCAGGTATGCGTCGGAGTCCAGCGCCAGCCAGTGGCCCAGGACATCGCCGGAGCCGGCCCCGGCGAGGTTGAAGTACGCGTGGTGCGTGAGGTTGAGCACCGTGGTGCGGTCGGTGCGGGCGGTGTAGTCGAGCCGCAGCGTCCCGGCGACGTCGAGGGTGTACCGGACGCCGACGTCCAGCGCGCCGGGGAAGCCCATATCGCCGTCCGGGCTGCGGAGTTCGAGCTGCAGCGAGACCTCGCCGGATTCGGTCCCGCCGGGACGGGCGTGCCGCACCCGGCGGTGGAAGCCCTCCGGCCCGCCGGGACGGGCGTGCCACACCCGGCGGTGGAAGCCCCCCGGCCCGCCGTGCAGGGCGTGTCCGCGGTCGTTGACGGGCACCTGGTGCTCGTGGCCGTCGAGGCTGAACCGGCCGTGCGCGATCCGGTTGGCGTAACGGCCCACCACCGCACCGAAGTACGGGCTGACCTCGGCGTACTGCGTGACCGTCGGGAGGTTGAGCACCACACTGGCGGGTCGGCCCTCCGCGTCCGGGACGGTCAGCTCGTGCAGGACCGCTCCATAACTGAGCACGGCAGCCCGCACACCCTGTCCCGAGTCCAGGATCCAGCGGGTCACGGGTGTGCCGTCCGGGGCGCTGCCGAACGGCGAACTGATCAGTGCGGGAGGCGACATGGGATCCTCGGTGGGCGTGAGGAGGGTGGGCGGACGACCGTGCTCACGTGCCAGCGGGGGGAACTGCGCGCCCGGCCACGACGTCGCCGCGCCCCTGGGTCGGGCCCCCGGTGGCGGGCGGGCCGCCCCCGCGGCCGGTCGTGGACTCCCGCACCACCAATCGATGGCTCGGCACGAAGCGGCGCGAGTGCCACGACTCCGCGTCCTTGCCCGCAGTGATCCGCTCGACCAGTCGGTCCACCGCGAACCGCGCGATCGCGGTCTTGTCCGGCGCGACCGTGGTCAGTGACACCGCTGCGTAGCGGCCCTCCTCGATATCGTCGAAGCCGACCACCGCGACGTCCTCCGGCACCCGCAGGCCGTGTTCGGACAGCACCCGCATCGCGCCCAGCGCGATCAGATCGTTGTAGCAGAAGAGCGCATCCGGCAGCTCTCCGCGTGCGAGCAGTTCGGATATCGCGGCGGCGCCGTCCCGGCGGTCGTAGCCCTCGGTCGCCACCACCATCGACTCCCGCGGGGCGCCGCCGGCCGCCCTGATCTCCTCGCGCCAGCCGCGCAGCCGCAGATGGGCCGGCTGGCGCGCGCTCTCGTGCCGGGCCCCGAGGAAGGCGATCCGGCGCCTGCCGAGGTCCAGCAGGTGCCGGACCGCGACGCGCGCGGCCTCCACGTTGTCGATGGCGACATGGTCGTAAGGGGCGGTGTACTCCCGTTCGCCCAGCAGCACCAGCGGAGGACCCTCCTGACGGTCCAGCAGGTCCTCGTTCTCCAGCTGGATCGGGCTCAGGATCAGCCCGTCGATGATGTGCGAGCGGAAGCCCCGGGAGACCAGCACCTCCTTCTCACGCAGGCCGGCGGTGTGGTCGAGAAGCACCGTGTGGTCGTGCTGTGCGGCCGCGTCGATCACGGCTCCGGCCAGATCGGCGAAGTAGGGATTGGCCAGCTCGGGGACGGCCAGCGTGATGATTCCGGTGCGCCCCTTGCGGAGATGACGGGCCGTCAGATTGGGCCGGTAGCCCAGCTCCTCGATGGCCTGCTGTACCCGGCTGCGGGTCTCCGGGCGGATGTGTGGATAGTCGTTGACGACATTGGACACGGTCTTGACTGAGACGCCGGCGCGCTGCGCCACGTCCTTGAGGCTGACGCCCACGGCGCTGTGTTCCTCTTTTTCCGACCACCCGGTCAGGGCAGTTGCTGGGTCCGGCTGAGCAGGGTCTGCAACAGCACCACCGCGGCGAGGAACCCGCCGTTGACGGTATCGGTGAACGCCGAGCCGTACTGGGAGAAGTGACTGTCGATCAGATTGTGTATGACGCCCAGCAGCAGGACGCCGCTGAGCGTGCCGCCGACGGAACCGCTGCCGCCGGTGAGCAGGGTACCGCCGATGACCACCGAGGCGATCGCGGTGAGTTCGTAGCCCACGCCGATGGTGGTCACCCCGGACTGGAGCCGGGCGGCGCCGAGTGCTCCGGCCGCCGCCGCCAGGGTGCCGGAGAGCAGGTAGACCAGCACCTTGGCGCGGACCACCGGGAGGCCCATCAGCACGGCGGCGTTCTCGTTCCCTCCCATGGCGGTGAGTGTCGCGCCGAAGCGGGTCCGGGCCAGCAGCAGCGCGCCCAGGGCGAAGAACACCGCGAGAATGACCAGGGGCACCCAGGTGCCCGCGCCCAAGCTCGCGAAGAACGAGTTCTTCGGCACGATATAGGTGGTGGCGCCCTCGTTGCTGAGCGCCTGCATCAGGCCGCGGGCACCGAGCAGTCCGGCCAGGGTGACGATGAACGGTGCCATCCGCGCGCGGGCCACCAGCAGCCCCTGCACCCCGCCCCAGGCCGCACCGACGACGAGCGGAAGGACGATCGCCAGGGCGCTGCCGCCGTGCTGAGCGCCGTAGGCACCGAGTACTCCGCCGAGCGCGTACATCGAGCCGACCGAGAGGTCGATTCCGCCGGTGATGATGACGAAGGTCATGCCCAGCGCGAGCAACCACACGAAGTTGTTGCCGACCAGAATGGTGCTGATATTGCCCCAGGTCGGAAAGGTGGAGGAGGTGATCGAAGCGATCGCGGCGACCAGCACGAGGACGGCCGGCGCCCCCCTGCGCTGGAGCTGGTAGGCGAGTTGCTCGCTCAGCGGTGTCGGAGCGGGCCCGGGCCCGGGCGCGGGTGAGGGCTCGGGCGGCAGCGCGGTGGGCTGCAGGGCGGTGGGACTCATCGGGTACCACGCTCCTGGGCGGCGTACACGGCGAAGCAGATGATGACCGCCTCGATGATCTGCTGGTAGGACTGATAGACGTTGTGCTGCTGCAGTACGGCCGCGATCAGCTGCATGAAGAGCGCCCCGGCCACCGTCCCCAGGACGCGCACCCGGCCGCCGGTGAGCGGGGTGCCGCCGACCACGACCGCGGTGATCGCGCTCAACTCGTAGTTGAGGCCCACGGTCGAGGGATCGGACTCCGCGGAGTAGCCGACCAGCATCAGCCCGGCGAGCGCGGCCAGCACACCCGAGATGACGTAGACCGTGACCAGCACCCTGCGCACCGGGAGCCCGGCCAGTCGGCTGGCCTGCCGGTTGTCCCCGATCGCGACCAGCTGCCGGCCGAAGGTGGTCCGCCGCACCAGCAGCGCGACCAGGGCGACACAGCCCGCGGCGACCCAGGTCATCACCGGGACGCCGAGAAAGTTCCCGATCCCGAGGGTGGCCACCGCGCCGTCGGTGACCGGCTTGCCCGAGTTGCCGTTGATGATGTTGGCAAGTCCGCGCAGACCGATCATCAGGGACAGGGTGGCCACGATCGGTTGGACCCGGACGAAGGCCACCATCGCGCCGCCCAGCGCACCCGAGACCGCTCCCACGAGCAGGACGACCGCCAGCATGCCGACGAAGCCGTAGCCGAGGTAGAGCGGGGCGACCGCGGCCGCCAGCGCGATCACCGCGCCGACCGAGAGGTCGATGCCCTCGGTGCCGATCACCAGGGCCATCCCCAGCGCGACGACCAGCACCGGGGTCACCTGGAGCAGTTGGGCGCGAATGTTGCCGATGCTGAGGAAGGAGGTGTTCAGCACCACGGCGACCGCGAAGAGCAGGACCAGCGCGGCGTAGACGCCGTATTCCTGGAGCAGATGGCGTGTCCGGGCGCGGTCCAGGGCCGCGCCGCCCCAAGTGATGCTGCTCATTCCCGGTGCTCCTTGCGGTCCTTGTGACCCTCGGGCCCTGACTGCTCCTCGGGCCCCGGCTGCTCCTCGTGCTCGGGAGCTGCGTACTCGGCGTACTCGGCGTCCTCTGGGTGGGAAGGCGCGGTGGCCAGCGCGTCGAGCAGGCGTTGTTCGCTGACCCCCTCGCCCTCCAACTCGCCGACCACCCGCCCGTCCTTGAGGACGACGACCCGGTTGGCGCCCTCGATCAGCTCCTCCAGATCGGAGGAGATCAGCAGCACCGCCAGTCCGTCCCGGGCCAACTCGTCGATCAGCGCCTGAACTTCGGCCTTGGCACCGACGTCGATGCCCCGGGTCGGCTCGTCCAGCAGCAGTACCTCGGGGTTGAGGCACAGCCAGCGCGCGAGCATCACCTTCTGCTGGTTGCCGCCGGAGAGGTCGCTGACCTTCTGGTCCGGTCCCGAGGTCTTGATCCGCAGCCGCTGTATGAAGAAGTCGACGATCTCGTCCTGCCTGGTCCGGGAGACCAGGCCGGCCCGCGACAGCCGGGGCAGCGCGGCCAGCGAAATGTTCTCGCGCACCGAGAGGTTGGGGATGATGCCCTCCACCTTGCGGTCTTCGGGGAGCATCACCACCCCGGCCCGGATGGCGGCGGCCGGACTGCGCCGACGCAGAGGACGTCCGGCCACCTCCACGGTTCCCGCCTCCGTCGGCAGCGCGCCGACCACGGCCTTGGCGGTCTCGCTGCGTCCAGCGCCGAGCAGACCGCCGAGTCCGACCACCTCGCCGGGGTGGATCTCCAGCGAGACGTCGTGCAGGCGGTGCCGGACCGCCAGGCCTTGGGCGCGTAGCGCCGGGACGCCCTCGCGCTGCCGGTGGCGGGCGGTGTCGAAGGCGGTACTGCCCTTGTCCCGGACGGAGGACATCTCGCGGCCCAGCATCAGCGAGATCAGCCTGAGCCGCTCCAGTCGGGCCATCTCGCCGATGTGCACGATCTCGCCGTCCCGCATCACCGTGACCCGGTCGCAGATCTCATAGAGCTCGTCCAGCCGGTGGCTGACGTAGACCACTGCGATCGACTGCCGCTTGAGCTCGCGGATGACCGAGAACAGCGTCGCCACCTCGCGCGGTTCCAGCGAGGAGGTCGGCTCGTCCATGATGACGACCCGGGCCTCGATCTGCACCGCACGGGCCAGCGCCACCATCTGCTGGGCGCCCAGGCCGAGCGTGCGCAGCGGCCGGGTGACGTCCACCTCGACGCCGTAGCGGGCCAGCGTCTCAGCGGCCTCCCGGTTCATCCGGCGCACGTCGACCAGCCCGAAGCGGCGCGGCTCGCGTCCCAGGTAGAGGTTGCGAGCCACCGACATCAGCGGGACGAGGTTGACCTCCTGGTAGATCGTGGAGAGTCCGGCCGCCTGCGCCTCCAGCGGGTTGCCGAAGTGCCGCTCCTCGCCCGCGAACCGGATCCGGCCGGCGTCCGGACGGTAGACGCCGGTGACCACCTTGATCAGGGTGGACTTCCCGGCGCCGTTCTCACCGATCAGCGCGTGCACCTCGCCGGGGCGCAGCTCGAAGTCCACCCCGCGCAGGGCGTGCACCCCGGCGAAGCTCTTGCTCACCCCGACGACCTCGAGCACGCGGTCGCTGCGGGCGGCGGGGTCCTGCTGGACCACGGTTCCTCCTCCTTGTGACGGCGGGTCAGTAGACGTTGCCGCTGGCCAGCGCCGTCCTGGCCAGGGAGGCGTTGTCGAAGTGCTGGTCCTTGATGATCACGTTCGCCGGGACCCCGATGCTGCTGTAGAAGTTCTGCAGCGACTGGAAGGCGAGCGGCCCGAACCGCGGGTTGGTCTCGATGTCGGCGGCCATGGTGCCGTCGGAGACGTCCTGGACGGCCTGCTGAATTCCGTCGATGGAGACGATCTTTATGTCCTTGCCGGGGACCTTCCCGGCCGCTTTGATCGCCTGGATCGCGCCGAGCGCCATCTCGTCGTTCTCCGCGTAGACCGCGCTGATGCCCGGGTGGGCCTGCAACAGCTGCGCCATGACCTGCTGTCCGGTCGTCTCCGCGAACTGGCCGGTCTGCTGCGCGACCACCTTCATGTCGGGGTACTTCTTGAGCTCGTCGGTGAAGCCGCTGGTGCGGTCGGTGGCGACGTTGTTGCCCGGGGTGCCGGTCAGGACGGCGATCTGGGCCGTACTGCCGGTGGCCGTGGCGAGGTCGTCAGCGGCAGCCCTCGCCTGCCCGCTGAAGTCCGAGCCGATGAACGAGATGACGTTGGAGCAGGCGGTGCCGGCCGTGCGGTCGATGGTGAGCACCGGGATCTTCTTGGACTGAGCCTCGGCGAGCGCGGGGGCGAGCCCGTCGGAGTTCTCCGGGGCCACGATCAGAGCCTGCGCACCTTGCGCGATCAGCGATTCGATCTGCGAGTTCTGCGCATTGACGTCGGCGTTCGCGTTGGTCTGCAGCAGGGTGACGCCGAGCTTGCCGGCCTCGGCCACGATGCTGTCGGTCTCGGTGGCCCGGAACGGGTTGGTGGTGGACTCCGACTGCGAGAAGCCGATCTTCGTGCCCTTGCCGATGGTCAGCTTCGGCACGCCGCTGCCGCCGTAGTTCTGGTAGGTGCAGGCGGGGCCTGCCGATCCCGTGGCGGCGACCGTCTGCTGGGCGTTGGCGGTGTTGTTGACGGTCGCACCTGAACCTGAACTCGCGGTCGACGAGCCTGCGTTGGTGCAGGCAGTGGCGATCAGGCAGAGGCCGGCGGTCAACGCCGCGGCGATGGCGGCTCTGGTGGGGCGCGGGACGGCGTTCATGTGCCGATCACATCCTCGTCCGTTGTGGGGCTGCGGGAGGAGCAGGGTGGGTACGGGAAGCGGCACGGCCCGGTCGCCGCCCGCAATTCCAACGATGTAGAGGACACTCGGGGATGGGAACCAGGACTGTCAAGGCTTGGGCACCGCTTCTGGTCGACGCCGGTCCGACGTGAGGAACCGTCCACCGGCCTCACGGCCGCCGCCAACTTTGGGTGTCATTGGCGGGAATGACATCGGGCCAGACATAACCTCGCAGGTAAACGCCTTGAGTTGACCGCACGTCACCTGATCCCACAGACAACGCCCGGGTCAGGAACGGGGGTTCGGAGGGGCTCGCCGAGCTCCACTGCGACGCGAGGGGTGGACAGAGCACCCCGGGCGTGCTGTCATTCCGGTGCTCCTTTTCCAACGTTGTGACCGCAGCGCCCACCGGGTGGCGAACTGTTCCCCGTCGGGCCGCAGGGGCCGAGCATCCGTCAGTGGCTGGATGCAACAAGCCAACTGACTGAGGATCAGCGCGCTGGGGTCGGCCGATCCCGCCCGTTATCGACGCCCGTCACTTCCGAGCTGTCCACAGACCTGTCCCACCCACAGTCCTGGAGGAAGCCATGACCAACCACACTGATCCGACTCCCGGGGATCAGACCGAGGGCGGCGTCAGCCGCCGCGGACTGTTCCGCTGGACGGGCGCGGCCGGGCTCGGGGTCAGCGCCGCGGCTCTGCTGCCGGGCTTCGCCCAACCCGCGGCAGCCGCAGCCGCGATCGGGGCAGCGGTTCCGGCAGCGGGCGAGGACGGTTCGCGTGCGCAACTCCCGGGCTTCGACCCGGTCAGGCCGCCGGCCGTGCCGCTGGCCACCCGCTCCCCGTACCTCAACACCTGGCTCACGTCGGGCAACACCAGCGGCTCCTGGCCCTCCTTCTGGACCGGGCACACCACCGCGATGGTCGGCATCGCCCTCGTCGACGGCACTCCCTTCCTCTTCCTGGGCTCCCCCAACGTCGCCGGCCTGGGACCGCGCGGCATGGTGCAGCAGGACCTGACGCTGACCGCCACCCGCTCGCAGTACGTCTTCGCGGCGGCCGGGGTGGAGCTCACACTGACCTTCCTCTCCCCGGTCGAGCCCGGCGACCTGCGCCGGCAGTCGATGCCGCTGTCCTACGTCACCGCGGGGGTGCGCAGCACCGACGGTGCCGGCCACCGGGTCTCGCTGTACTTCGACATCTCCGGCGAGTGGGTCCACAACGACACCGGCACGGAGATCGGGTGGGCTCAGAACCAGGTCCGGGGACCGGGCGGAACGGCCGTCACCTCGCTCTCCTGCACCCCGGCCACCCCCCAACCCCTGGCCGAGAACGGCGACATGGCCACCTGGGGCACCGTGGTGTTCAGCGCTGCCAACCAGTCCGGCCTGACCTGGCAGATCGGCGCGGACACCGCCGTCCGGGGCGCGGTGCTGGCCAACGGCAAGCTGGGCGACACCTCCGACACCAACCAGCCTCGCGCCATCAACGACAACTGGCCGGTCTTCGCCTTCAGCTTCGACCTGGGAACCGTGGGCGCGACCCCCGCGAGCGCCGCGCTCTCCCTCGGCCATGTACGCGAGCCCGCCGTCAGCTACCTCGGCACCCCGTTGCCCCCGCTGTGGCGCTCCTACTGGTCCACCTGGCAGGACATGGTGGGCTACTTCCACTCGGACCTGGCCGCGGCGCAGGATCGCACCGCCGCTCTGGACGGGAAGATCCGCAATGAGGCCACCGTGGTCGGCGGCCACCAGTACGCCGCGCTCTGCGCGCTGGCACTGCGTCAGGCCTATGCCGGTACGGAGCTGGTCAGCCGGAACGGCACGCCCTGGGCCTTCCTGAAGGAGATCTCCAGCGACGGCAATGTCTCCACCGTCGACGTCACCTACCCGGCACTGCCGGTGTTCTGCTATCTCGACCCGCAGTACCTGGGCCTGCTGCTGGCCCCGCTCCTGGAGTATCCCGAGCACGGCGGCTGGCCGAAGACCTTCGCCGAACACGACCTCGGGTCCCACTACCCGAACGCCGACGGGCACAACGACGGCAACGAGGAGGACATGCCGGTCGAGGAGTCGGCGAACATGCTCATCATGACCGCGGCCTACCTGGGCCGGGTCGACGCCGCCACTGCCTCGTCCTTCGCCACCACCCACTACACGATCCTCAAGCAGTGGGCGGACTACCTGGTCGCCAACGCCCTTGACCCGGGCTACCAGAACCAGACCGACGACTTCACCGGCTTCATCGGCCACAGCGTCAACCTCGCGCTCAAGGGGATCCTGGCGATCGGCGCCATGGCCCAGGTCTCCACGGCGGCCGGCAAGTCGGCGGACGCGACGAGCTACCGGGCCACCGCCACCTCGTACATCGGCCAGTGGGCGACCAAGGCCCAGGACCCGAACGCCGCCCACCTCAAGCTCGCCTACGACCAGCCGGGCACCTGGAGCCTGAAGTACAACGGCTACCCGGACGCACTGCTCGGCCTCGGGCTCATTCCGGAGTCGGTGGCCCGTCAGGAGGCGGCCTGGTACCTGAGCCAGAGCAACCAGTACGGGATACCGCTCGACATCCGGCACTCCTACACCAAGGCCGACTGGGAGATGTGGACCGCGGCATGGCTGCGCGACTACCCGGTGAAGGACTACCTCATCGGCGCCCTCTACGACTTCGTCGACACCTCCCCTTCGCGGGTGCCGTTCACCGACTGGTACGACACCATCTCCGACCAGCAGAACGGTTTCCAGGCCAGGCCGGTGGTCGGCGGGATCTTCGCGCTCCTGAGCCTGGGCCGCCAGGGCGCCACCGGGTGATCTCTTCCGTCGCCGACGATGTGACCTTGGAGGAAACGATCGTGCACAAATCTCGCATCCACGGAAAGCGCCTGCCGTTCACGGCCTCCGCGGCCGTACTCGCGCTTCTCGCCGCCTCGGCCCCGGCCGCCCAGGCTGCCCAGGCCGCCCAGGCCGCCCAGGCCGCCCAGGCCGCCCAGGCCGTGGGGAGCGCAACGTCCGCACCGCGCGCGGTCGTGGACGGCCACGCCCGGTTCGAGGTACTCAGCCCGACCCTGATCCGCCTGGAGTATGCGGGCGACAACGACTTCCAGGACGGCACCACCTTCAACGTCGTCAACCGCGACCAGCCACCGACCCCGTACCGGACCTGGACCAAGGACGGCTACCGCTACCTCGCGACCTCCGCGGAGACCCTCTCCTACAAGGAGGGGAGCGGCCCCTTCACCCAGGACAACACCGCGGTCCGGCTGCGCGTCGGGGACCAGGAGGCCACCGCCCACCCGCTGTTCGGCCAGACCGCGCCGGACTGCGCCTTCGGGGTGCTGTGCGAGGCGGAGGACGGACTGCTGGCCGGAGGCGCCACCGTGGCGGACGACCACACCGGCTATACCGGCGGCGGTTTCGTGGCGGGCATCGAGGGGACAGGGGCCTCGGTCAGCTACCGGATCACCGGCGTCCCGGCCGCCGGCGACTACTCGCTGGCCATGCGCTACGCCAACAACCAGGGCAGTGACGGCCAGACCACCACCCGCACGCTCACCGCCGACGTCGGCGCGGCGGCGCAGGCGCGCTTCAGCCTGCCGCCCACCGCGGACTGGAACACCTGGGCCACCGCCCAGGTCACCGTGCACCTCGCGGCCGGCGACAACACGGTGACCATCGCCGAGGCCGCGGGCGACTCCGGAAAGGTCAATATCGACAGCCTGGCCGCCACCCCGGTCGGCGCGGCCTATCCGTCGCCGGGCCCGACCCAGCCGTCCGCCGTGCTCGGCGGCTACCGGCGCGCGCTCGACGGCCAGTCGGGCTCCTCGCCGCTCGCCCCCGGCCTGCTCTCCCGCAATGGCTGGTACCTCCTCGACGACTCCACCACCGCGCTCTTCGACCAGGCGACCGACACGGTCACGCCGCGCCCCTCGCACGGCGGACTCCCGTACCAGGACGGCTACTTCTTCGGCTACGGACTCGACTACCAGCAGGCCCTGCGCGATCTGCGCTCCCTCACCGGACCGGACGTGATGCTTCCGGAGTCGGCGTTCGGCGTCTGGTTCTCCCGCTACTACCCCTACACCACCGCCGACTACCAGAACTCGCTGCTCCCCGCCTTCCGCGCACACAGCACTCCGATCGACAACCTGGTGGTGGACACCGACTGGAAGTCCCCCAACCAGTGGGACGGGTGGAACTGGAACCCCGCCCTCTTCTCCGACCCCCAGTCCTTCCTCAACTGGGCGCACGGCCAGGGCCTGACGGTGGCCATGAACATCCACCCCAGCATCAGCACCTCCGACCCGCAGTACGCCGAGGCGCAGGCGATCGCCAAGGGCAAGCTCGCCTGCTCCGGCGGCACCTGCACCTTCGACTGGTCCGACGCCGACCAGCTCAAGGCCTACTTCGCGCTCCACCAGCCCTTCGAGCAGCAGGGCGTGGACGAGTGGTGGCTGGACTGGTGCTGCGACAACAGTGGGGTCAGCACCCCCGGCGTCACCCCGGACACCTGGATCAACGCCCAGTACGCCGCCGACGGCGACGCCCGCGGCCAACGCGGCTACGCCTTCTCCCGGATGGGCAGTTCGCTGACCGCGTCCGGCTACTCCGGCTCGACGCCGCTGCCCACCGGCCCCTGGGCAGAGCACCGCTACACCCTTCAGTTCACCGGTGACACCTACGCCACCTGGAACATGCTGGCCTTCGAGGCAGAGTTCACCGCTGACGAGGGAGCGGCGATCGGGCTGCCGTACGTCTCCGACGACATCGGCAGCTTCCACGGTGGCCACGACCCGGACGACCTCTACGCCCGCTGGGTCCAACTCGGCGCCTTCCAGCCGGTGCTGCGGCTGCACTCCGACCACGGCGACCGACTGCCCTGGGAGTACGGCAGCGCCGCCGAGGCCTCCGCGGAGAAGTTCCTGCGGCTGCGCGAGGCACTCGTCCCCTACACCTACTCGCTGGCCGAGCAGTCCGTGCAGACCGGGCTGCCGATGGTGCGCGCGATGTACCTCGACTATCCCGCCCAGCCCGCCGCGTACACCCACCCCGACCAGTACCTCTACGGCGACGGCGTGCTGGTCGCCCCGGTCACCACCGCGGACGACGCGGCCGGCCAGGCCACCACCACCGTGTGGTTCCCGCCGGGATCCTCCTGGACCGACTACTTCACCGGTCAGACCTACCAGGGCGGAACCACCGCGCAGATCGCCACCGGACTGGACACCATGCCGGTCTTCCTCAAGTCCGGCGCGATCCTGCCGCAGCGCACCGACTACGTGGACGACAACGCCCAACATCCACTCGACCAGGTCACCCTGAACGTCGCGGCCGGCGGCAGCGGTTCCTTCAGCCTCTACGAGGACGCCGGCCAGGGGCACGGCTACCAGCACGGCGAGTACACCACCACCAGGCTGGCCACAGCCACCCACGGGGCCACCACCACCGTCACCATCGCCCCACGGCAGGGAAGTTACCCCGGGGTGGTGACCACCCGCCGCTACACCGTGCGGGTCTCCGGCCTCGCCGCCGCGCCCACCCGGGTGATGCTGGACGGCCGCCCGCTGACCGGCTGGACGTACGACCCGGCCACCCACTCGGCGACCATTCCGCTGCCCGCCCAGTCCACGTCGGTGGGTGCCACTCTCATGTTCTCCTGACCCTCCGAGGGCCCGTGGCGAGCGGCCGCCCGAGGGTTCCGAGGAACCGCCTCCCGAGGGTTCCGAGGACCCTGGGAGCCCTCGCCCGGCTCAGAGTTCCCGATCGCCGAGCGGGGCGAAGTGCCGTTCGACGGTGGCGGCGTCGACGTCCTGCAGTGCGGCGGGCTGCCAGTGCGGAGTACGGTCCTTGTCGATCACCTGGGCGCGGATGCCCTCGGCGACGTCCGGGTTGCGCAGCGCCTCGCAGGAGACGCGGTACTCCTGCGCGAGCACGTCCTCCAGCGTCCCGAGCTCCCGTGCCCGGCGCACGGACGCCAGGGTGACCTTGACGGCCGTGGGCGACTTGGCGGTGATCCGCTCGGCCGTCTCCTTCGCCTCCACGACACCGACGGCCAGCAGCCGCTCGACGATCGCCTCCGCCGTCGGCGCACCGTAGCAGTCGTCGATCCAGCCGCGGTGCTCGGCGAGCACCGCGACCGGGGCGTCGGCCGTGTGCCGGGCGAGCGCGGCGGGGACGTCCAGCACGGCCAGGTCGTCCAGCAGCGCGGCCAGCCGGTCGGCGGGGACGAAGTGGTCGGCGAGCCCGCACAGCAGCGCGTCCCCGGCGCCGACCGAGTCCGCCGTGAGCGCCAGATGGGTGCCGAGCTCACCGGGCGCGCGCGAGAGCAGGTAGGTGCCGCCGACGTCGGGGACGAAGCCGATGGCGGTCTCCGGCATGGCCAGCCGGGTCCGCTCGGTGACGATCCGGACGCCGCCGTGCGCGGAGACCCCGACACCGCCGCCCATCACGATGCCGTCCATCAGCGCGACGTAGGGCTTGGGGTAGCGGGCGATCCGGGCGTTCAGGTGGTACTCGTCGCGCCAGAAGTCCTCGGCGGCGCGCGGGTCACCGCTGGTCGCGGCCCGGTGGATGGCGACGATGTCGCCACCCGCGCACAGTCCCCGCTCCCCCGCGCCGGTGATCACGACGGTCGCGACGCTGTCGTCGTGCTCCCATGCGTCGAGCGCGGCGGCGATCTGCCGGACCATGCCGTGGGTGAGGGCGTTGATCGCCTTCGGCCGGTTGAGGACGATCAGTCCGACGTGCCCGCGCCGGTCGGTCAGGACCTCGCCGGTCAGGACCTGGTCGGTCGGAACCTCGCCGGGCAGAACCTCGCCGGTCTCCGGGGTGACGCTGACGCGCATGATCTCGTTGGTTCCTTCCAGGGCCGGTGCACCGTACCCGGCACGGTAGCCGCTGCCCGCGGCTGTCCGGCGTCCGGGGGCCGGTGGCCGGGGGGCCGGGGGCCGGGGGCCGGTCAACACTCCGTGCGCACCGGCCGCAGGTCAGGACCCCACGTACTCCACCGCGCTGTGGGCGTCCGGCCGGTGGTCCGCGCCCGGGCGCCCGAGGAAGCCCCAGGCGACCTCGTGGACGTGCGCCGGGTCGACCTGCACGTGGGCGATCCACTGGTTCAGCGGGATCGGACCGGTGCGGGAGAAGACCGGGTCGATGACCAGGACCCCGCTCGCGGTCGTCACCGAGGCCGCGACGTGGTGGTTCCACTGGTGGTCCGCGTGCAGCCGGGTGCCCGAGGATGTGGCCCACTGCTTGGCGAGGTGGTGGGCGGCCATTGCCGGGTGGTGTGCCGCGATCGCCCGGCAGATCGCGTGGGCCCGGTCCTCACAGCCGTCCTCGCCCACCTGCGCGCCCGCGGTGCCGAAGGCGGGCACGAGCTCGGACCACATGCCCTGGAGGGTCTGTGCGGTCGGCGGACCGTCCGAGGGGAAATCGTCCTCCAGGTAGTCGAGCTGATCCTGGAGCAGCTTCAGGTAACTCTTCCTGGCCGGGCTGTCGGGCTTCGTGTTGACCAGCCGGACGGCCTCGTGCGCGGTCCTGACGGACCGCAGGGGAAGCAGGTTCCGCACCAGGGAGATGATCGCCAGCCGGTCCTCGAGCATGTCCCGCCGGGGCCCGAAATAGCCGTCGTTGTCCATGTCCTCCAGCAGTTCGACCGTCTTGGCCTGCTGGCGGTCCATCGCGGCGACGACCTCCCCCGAGAGCGGTTCGCTGGTCTCTTCCTCCGACGACGAGAGCTCCTCGGACGACGACCCGGCCTCCCGGACGTGCTTCGCGGGCCCCTGCTCCTCGGGCGAGCCGGTCCTCCTGCGCTTGCCGCCGCCCTGCGCCTCCATGCGCTGGATCACCGCGGTGACAGCCGCGTTGCCCGCGCTGCCGTGCAGGGCCAACAGGGACGACTCAGAGGTCGACTGCGGCGCCGGGGCGCGCCTCGGCGCGCGGGCCGATCCCTGCGCGTGGGTCTCGTCAGGTGCCGACCGGCGCATCGCAACCACTCTCTTCCTCCGCAGACCGCGGGGTGACATCCCCTCATTGTCCCCGAACGGTCAAGGGTGTGTCCCGTCCGTGCGGGCAGACCTTCGGGCAGTCAGCGGCTGGGCCCCGGCGACGGGAGCGGGCGGGTGCGGGCCAGCAGGAGGGCGACGTCGTCGTGGCCGCCGTGGTGGGCGAGGGCGCTGAGGAGCAGGTCGCAGGTCTCCTCCAGGGAGGGGTGGGGCCGGTCGAGGAGGTCGGTGAGGGCGCGCAGCCGGGTGTCGATGTCGTGGTCGCGGGTCTCCACCAACCCGTCGGTGTACAGAAGCAGTTCGTCCCCGACGCCCAGCTTGACCCGGACGTCGTGGAAGGCCGGGACGCCGGCGCCCAGCGGTGTCCCCGTGGGGAGTTCGAGCAGCCGCGGTGGGTGTCCGACGCGGGTGTGGACCGGGGGCAGGTGTCCGGCGGTGGCCATCGTGCAGCTGGACCGGTGCGGGTCGTAGACGGCGTAGACGCAGGTGGCGATGGTCTCGTCCAGCCCGGAGACGGTGCGGTCGAGGTGGGTGAGCACGGCGGCGGGATCCAGCTCCAGGCCCGCCAGCGTGCGTGCAGCGGTGCGGAGTTGGCCCATGGTGGCGGCGGCGTTGATGCCGCTGCCCATGACGTCGCCGACCACCAGCGCGGTGCGGCCCCCGGTGAGCGGGATGACGTCGAACCAGTCACCGCCGACCTCACCGGCGATGGAGGCGGGCTGGTAGCGGTAGGCCACCTCCAGCCCCGGCGAGGGCGGGGGCCGACCCGGCAGCAGGTGCCGCTGGAGCGTGAGCGCCGCGTGGCGCTGACGCTGGTACCAGCGGGCGTTGTCGATGGCGACGGCCGCCCGGGCGGCGAGTTCGGTGGCGAGCACGCAGTCGTCCTCGGTGAACGGCTCCGGGTTGTGGGTGCGCTTGAGGTCGAGCGCGCCGAGGACCTGGCCCCGGGCGCGCAGCGGGACCGCGAGGTAGGAGTGGACGCCTGCCTGCTTCAGCAGGCCCACCGCGTCCTGGTCGCGGGCGATGCGCGGCAGGTCCCGGTCGGTGACGTGGGCCAGCAGGACTGGACGTCCGGTGCGGGCACAGCGACTGACCAGGCGGGTCGCGTCGTACCGGGCGATCCCGCCGACGGGGTCGGCGGCCAGGGTGGCCGGGGTGGGACTGGCCGCCTTGATGGCCAGGGCCCGGAAGACGGACGGGGTCTCCCCCGTCCTGCCGGTCGCCGTGGAGGTCGGGATGTCGGTCAGGACGGAGTCGAGCACGTCGACGGCGGCGATGTCGGCGAACTCCGGCACGAGGACGTCGGCGAGCTCGCGCGCGGTCTGGTCCAGGTCCAGGGTGGTGCCGATCCGCTCGGAGGCGTCGGCGAGCACCGTCAGCCTGCGGCGGGCCGCGGACGCGGCGGCGGCGGTGCGGTGCTGGTTGGTGACGTCCACGACCGTCACCGCGACGCCGATGACGTACCCCGCGGTGTCCTCCAGCCGGTAGTAAGATGCCGACCAGGCGTGCTCGCTGTCGTCGGCGGGGGTCCGGCCCGTGGTGAACCGGTCCAGGATCGGGGTGCCGGTGGCGAGGACCTCGCGCATCGCGGACTCGATCACGTCGGTGTCCACGAACGGCAGCGACTCGCGGACGGTCCGGCCCAGCGTCTCGGCGGCGGACAGGCCGTTGATCCGCTCCAGCGCCGGGTTGACCAGCACGTACCGCAGGTCGGTGTCGACCACCGCCAGGCCGATCGGGGACTGCTCCACCAGCCGCATCGACAGCGCCAGCCCCCGCTCCAGGTGCCGCAGCGTGGACCGGTCCGAGGCCAGGCCCAGCGCGTAGTGGCGGCCCTGCTCGTCCTCCAGCCGCATGTTGCGGAATTCCGCCAGCAGCGTGGAGCCGTCCTTGCGCCGGACCGGGAAGGCTCCCGCCCAGGCGCCCCCACCGCTCATCACCTGCGCGAACAGCGACGCGACCTCCTCCTGGTTCGGCTCGTCGACCAGGATCTGGAGGGCGGACCGACCGAGGGCCTCGGCGGCCGGGTATCCGTACAGTTGTTCGGCCTGTGGGCTCCACAGCACGATCCGGCCCTCGTCGTCCAGCACGACGGCGGCCACGCTCAGGACGTCGAGCAGGCCGCCGGGCTCCAGCAGCGACTCGCCGGGGCCCCCTGCCGGGCCTCGGCCCTGGCCCCCTCCCGGGCCTCCCGGGCTTGCCGGGCCTCCCGGGCCGGCATCGTGCTCGACACCCATCCGGCCACCTCCAGACCGCCGGACACTCCTACCCGCACCCGGCCTCACTTCCCCACCCCATCGTCCTCCGTCGAGCGCGCCGTGCCAGCTGCTGTGACGAAACGATCCGGCAAGCGGTCCGTCGAGGGACCTGGCAGGTGACCCGTCATTCGGACGCGGCTCCGCCGGGTTCTCGCAGGGCCTGGGTGACGGCCCAGACCACCGAGACGATGGGGACTGCGACGACAGCCCCGATGATCCCCTGCGCGATGGCCCCCGCGACGACCGAGATGGCCACCACGACCGGGTGCAGCCGGACGGCCCAGCTCATGATCAGCGGGTGCAGCAGATGCCCTTCGATCTGGCCGATCACCACGATCAGCGCGAGAACGATGACGGCCGTGACCGGGCCCCGGGTGGCCAGGGCGACGGCGCTGGCCACGGCGAGCGCGACGGGCGACCCGATCAGGGGGACGAAGGTCGCGGCGAACTCCAGCAAGGACAGCGGGAGGGCCAGGGGCACGCGCAGCACGAACAGCGCGATGCCGACCATGATCGCGTTGGTCGCGGACACCAGGATGATGCCGCGGATGTAGCCGGACAGCGTCTGCCAGGCCGCCCGGCCCGCCCGCTGCCAGCCGTCCCGCCGCGCGGGCGCGAGCTGCCCCTCGCCGAACGCCCACATCCGCTCCCCCGAGTGCACGAAGAACACCGAGCAGAACAGTCCCAGGGCGGTGACCGTGACCACCTCGACGGCCTGGCTCGCACCGCTGACCGCGCTCGCCAGCAGACTGCCGCGGTGGGAGCTGACCCAGCTGGAGACCTTGTGCTGAAGGCCGGTCAGCGCGCTGGGGTGCACGTGGAAGGGCGCGGCCTCGAGCCAGTGCTCCAGACGGGTGATGCCGGTGTCGAACTGCGCCGCGACCTGCGACGACTCGTCCGAGACCAGGAACCCGGTCGCGGTCAGCAGACCTGCCACCAGCAGCCCGCACAGCAGGTACGAGCCCAGCACGGCCGCAGCACGCGGCATCCACGCGCCGAGGCGGTCGGCGAGGGGACGCAGCACCGCTGTGATCACCAGCCCGAGGAACACCGCCACCGCGACCGACTGGAACCGCGTCAGCAGCAGGTACGCCGCGTACGCCACGACTCCCAGCACCAGCAGCCGCCACGCCCAC
Source organism: Streptacidiphilus sp. BW17 (assembly GCF_041262485.1). Lineage (NCBI taxonomy): Bacteria > Bacillati > Actinomycetota > Actinomycetes > Kitasatosporales > Streptomycetaceae > Streptacidiphilus > Streptacidiphilus sp. BW17. The sequence continues at coordinate 105,052 of NZ_JBGCCR010000004.1, forward strand.
CCGGCTGCGGTCTGCAGGAAGAGCGGCACCCCCGACGCACGTCGGGAGGTCTGGCCCACCACCGTCCGTTGCCGGTGTCCCAGGGTCGGCTGCCGGGGCCGACGCACGGCGGGCGGCTGCCCGTGCGCGCGCCGTCCGCCCGCGCGACGGCGCTCGGCCGCATCCGCGTCCCCGCCCGGGCCGTCGCCCGAGCCGTCTGCCGCGCCATCGCCACGCGCCTGCCACCACCGACCCACCCGCCACCTCCCTTCCCGCGACCCAGGCCACCCTTGTCACCCTTGTCACCCATGCCATCACGGACCTGACACGCCGACACTTCGGGCGTCCTCCACCACACCGGACGTATCGCCGCGCTTGTACACGAAGTCCCGCGCGCGGCAGCGGAAGGATCCCCGCTCCGGGCCCCGTCCTCCCGCGTCCGTCCGGGTGACGAGGCGACCGACGAGGGACCGACGCGGGGACGGGGGCGGGGACGGGGGCGGGGACCGAGGCGGGCAACGGTTGCCGAGCGGCGCCTGACGACCTGACAGGAAGACCGCAGCCCAGAAGCGTTGGGGCCAGCCGGTGGGGTTCGCCGTGTTTCGTGCGCGTCCTACTCCGGGCATATAAGCGCGGCTGATACACCCGGGGAGGGTCCCCTCGAGTTTCTGTGATTCCCGTGATCCCTGTGATTCCTGTGGAGGTGTGCGATGACCGAAGCCGCCAGATCGCTGTCCCGACGCGGCGCGCTGCTCGCCGGTGCCGGACTGGCTGCCGCTGCGGCGGGGCTCGCGTCCGCCGGACCGGCGTCCGCCGCGTCGCGTCCGGCTGCGCGGGGCGCGCTCACCCGCCTGACGCCGCGCCAGCAGGCCGCACAGCGCGTCGTCTTCTCGTACCCGGGCGCGGCCGTGCCGCAGTCCCTGCTCGACCTGATCGTGCAGGGACTCGCCGGAGGTGTCATCCTCTTCGGCGACAACGTCACCAGCCTCGCTCAGATCACCGCCGCGGTCACCGAGATGAAGGAGGCGCGCCGCCAGAGCCCGGTGCGCTCCCCGCTGCTGGTCATGACCGACCAGGAGGGCGGCGAGGTACGGCGGCTTCCGGGCGGGCCCACGCTGTCGCAGAAACAGATCGGCGAGTCCGCGAACCCGTCGGCCGCAGCCGCCGACGCGGGCCGCCAGGCCGGGGAGCTGCTGCGCGGCGCCGGTGTCAACGTCAACCTGGCACCCGTCCTGGACGTCTTCCGCACTCCCGGCGACTTCGACGACGAGTTCCAGCGCTCCTACAGCTCCGACCCCAGGGTCGCGGCACGCTGCGGCGCGGCGTTCATCCGCGCCCAGCAGGCGCACGGCGTCGCGGCCACCGCCAAGCACTTCCCCGGTCTGGGCAGCGCCACCAAGGAGCAGAACACCGACCTGGGCCCGGTCACCCTGACCGCCTCCCGCTCCGAGCTGCGCAGCATCGACGAGTACCCCTACCCGCCCGCCATCGACGCCGGGGTCCGGCTCGTCATGGTCTCCTGGGCGACGTACACCCACCTGGACCCGGACCGCCCGGCGGGCCTGTCCGAACGGATCGTCAAGGGCGAACTGCGCGGACGACTCGGCTTCGGCGGCGTGACGGTCACCGACGCGATCAACGCCGGAGCGCTCTCCCCCTTCGGGACCGAGCCGCAGAACGCGGTCTCGGCCGCCCAAGCCGGGATGGACCTGATCCTCGAGTGCTCGCGCACCGTGGCGGCGGGCCTGACCGTCGTCGACAACCTGGCGAAGGCGCTGACCGACGACCGCCTGGCCCACAGGGAGTTCGACGCCGCAGTGGCGAGGATCGACGCCCTGCGCTGGACGCTCTCCTGAGCGGGTGTTGACACGGGGTCGGAGGCACTGCCCGCATGGGCAGCGCCTCCGACCCCGGTATCTCGGTAACCTCGGTAATCCTCGGTAATCAGGTGCAGTTGTGCGCACCGCTGGTGCTGGATCCGACCACCACGTCGGCCAGGCCGCCGAGGGCGACGAGGTGGACCGCGTTGACGGTCAGGCCGGGGTCCGTGCCGGGTGTCGGCAGTTGCTCGTTGATGATCAGTTTGGCCCCGCCGGCCAGGTCGATCACGCTGTTCGGCGCGGTCGGCACGGTGACCGGCACGCCCGCGATGGTCAGCGTCAGCGTGGCGCTGCCGTGTGATCCCGTGCAGGTGCTGACCGACGTCGAGGTGACGCCGCCCAGTCCGATCACCGGCAGGCCCGGCAGACCGATCGTGGTCTGCTGCAGGGAGGCGGTCGTCGTCTCCGTGCCGGGGTTCAGGGTCGTGGTCCCGTTGGCGCACAGCGCTGCCGCGTTGATCATCAGGACGCTGACCGTCGCGGTGCACGAGGGCGCGACGCTCCCGGCCTGCGCGGTGCGGATCGGGCCGGTGTCCGGCGTCGGCGGAATCTGCAACGACAGAAGCAGCGCGTTGACCTGCACGGACAGACCGAACACCCGTCCGGTGAAATACTCCAGCCGGGCCGTCGCTGGGCCGCTGGACGCCAGGTAGAACCCGTCACCGGCGAACGTCGCGGTGACCGGCAAGGTCGCGGTGTCGTTCAGCGGCTGGTTGAGCGTCGGGACGGTGCAGGATACCGTGCCGGATCCGTCGGTGGTGCCGGTGCAGCTCTGCTGCGCGGAGCCACTCCCGATCGCGATGCTCACTGAGCGACCGGCGATCGGCGCCGCACCGTCCTCGCGCAGGACGCCGGACAGCGTCGCCGGGACGCCGTTGGCGAAGTGGGTCGGTCCGGTGTAGGTGAGGGTGGTCTCCTCGCGGGTGATGGTGAACGCAGTGCTGGCATGGCTCGGCAGCGTCTGCGCGGTGCCCGCGTAGTTGGCGGTCACCGTGGTGGAGCCTGCCACCTGACTTGGCATCAGTTGGCAGCTCGCCGAGCCGGTGGCGTCGGTGGTCGCCGAACACGTCTGGCCGGGCCCGCCGTTGCCGAGCGCGAACGAGACGGGCGCACCTGCGACGGGACTGCCGTCGCTGGTCAGGCTTGCGGACGCGGTGAAGGCGTCGTGGTAGTCGGCGGTCTTCGCGCCGGTGTACGTCAGCGTGGACGGCTTCGGACCGATCGGCACGGTGAAGCTGATGGGCGCCGAAGTACCGGTCACCCCTGCGGCGTTGGTCCCGTCAGCCGTGATCTGGTGCGTCCCTGGCGTCAGCAGGTTCGCCGGGATCGGCCAGGAGGCCACCTTGGCGCTGCTACCGGTGTGCTTCACCGGGTCGAGGCTCCAGGTGTATCCGGGCGCGCTCGACCCCGAAGGTGGTCCGGCGAGGCTCCCCTGACCGGGACCGTCGGTTCCGGCGACCACGGTGTTGTCGATGTAGTAGTGCTCGTGCGTCAGGTTCTGCGTCCCGGCACTGGTGTTGTTGTCCACGCTGACGGAGAGCGAGACCGGTCCGGTCAGGGACTGCCCGTTGCTGATGCCGTGAACCGTCAGCGACGGCCCTCCAGGCGGCGGCGGGGGGTTACCGGCCGGGTCGTGGAGCCAGTCGACGCCTTGCATGCCGGGCAACGGCTGGACCACACCTTTGGTGACGGTGATGGTATTGAGGCCGGTCGGGTTGTAGTTCTCGTCCATGACCGTGAGCTTCGCGGAGTGGCTCTGGTCGTAGTTCGCCGAAATGACGATGCCGACATGGCCATCTCCGTTGCGCGCCGTGACGTAGCCGGAGGCGATGACGTCGCCCACCTGGGGCAGTTCAGCGGCGGTGTAGGGCTGGTTGTACCCGTACATAACGAGCTTCTTGCCACTGTTCTTGTCGGTGAGGCCGTTGTACTTCTGAGGGAACCACTTGGCATGGACCACTGGCTGGACCGGGATGCCCCAGGCCAGGAGCGCATATCGAGTGGCAAGCTCCACGCATTGGAACTCGCTGACCAATGGACCACCACCGGGGAAGGACACCTGGGCCTTGGTCCCGACCGTGACACCGTTGATCCAGTCACCGCAGGCGATCAACCCGTCCCAGGAGGTCAGCTGGTACTCGCCCTGAGCGCGCCGGTTGTCACACATGCCCTCCCACCAGGACGGCGTGGGGAAGGTGCCGTGAACTCCCGCCTGCGTCGCCTGGGACGCGGCCGATGGTGCTCGGGTCGTTCTGGTCGCCGTCGGTGCCTTCGCCGCCGCAACGGCATGGCCGCCGCCCGCAGTTGCCACTGCGGCTGCCGTCGCGGCCTGGCTCGGCGAGCCGGCTAAGGCGATCGCGGCGGCGACGAGCCCGACCGCGAGTCTCGTGACGCGGGCTCTCGTTGCTGATGTCCTCACAGCTTCTCTTCCTCTTGTCAGCGTCCGTTTCGTGAACCAGCGGCGGTGACAAGGCAGGATGAGTCCACACCTCCGACCGTGCGCCCCCCGCAGTGCGCGGCCCGATTCCGGGCAGAGCAGAACATACGTCCGCCGCGAGCGCCACGGAAGGACCGATTTGCACCGTGAAGCGATGCTTCCGGTGTCGGACTGCACAGCGAGCCCACAGGATTTCTGACGGCGCGTCACCCACGCCCCAGGGCGCTCAGGGCAACCCTCACGCCCCGCCCCCACCAGGCATTCGGCCCGTTTCCTCACGCAGCCACCGTCATGACCGACCTCGGGGTCTCCTTGCTGCTCAGCACCCGGTACCTTGGGCGCTTCAGGTCGCCGTCCGTCTAGGCGGCCGACGTGCAAGGGGGGTTCCACCCATGTCAGTTTCCCGCATACGAAGAAGCCGCCTGGCCGCCCGCGCGGCCGGCACGGTCGGCGCCATGGCGCTCGTCCTGGGCGCCACCGTCGCACCCGCCGGGGCGGCCACGCCGCACAGCGGAACGCCGCACACCGGCGCGGGCCCCGGCACCGCCGTCCCGGACGCGCCGCTCGCCAACACGGCCGGCGGTCCCGTCAGCGGCCCGGTCGACGACGCGGCCGTCGCCAAGGCGCAGGCCGCCGCCAACGGCGGCAGCACACAGGTCGGTACGGCGGGCCTGCCGCAATCCCATGCGGGGCCGCACAGCAGCGCAGTACGGTCGGTCACGCCGGTGATCCCGGCCCCGACCGGCCCGTACCAGGTCGGCACGGTCAACCTGCACCTGGTCGACAAGACCCGCTACGACCCGTGGGTCCCGACCTTCCCGCCGCGCGAGCTGATGGTCCAGCTCTGGTATCCCACCGTGGCGGCCACCGGCCACCAACTCACGCCTTGGCTCCAGTCCCTGGCAGGAAGCCACTTCCTTGCGAGCTGGAACGTGAGGCCAGGCACCGTGAGCCTGCCGACGACCGCCGGGTACCTGGGCGCGCCGGTGGACACCAAGTTGGGCAAGCTGCCGGTGGTGCTCTACTCGACCGGCTTCCACTCGGACCGCTCGCAGGGCACGACGCTCGCCGAGGACCTGGCCAGCCGCGGCTTCCTGGTGGTCGAGATCGACAGCACCCACGACGCCGAAGAGGTGCAGTTCCCGGGCAACCGGCTGGAGTTGGAGACGGCTGCCAGCTCCAAGTACACGCTCACCGTCCGCTCGGCCGACTCCAGGTTCGTCGTCGACGAACTGGGCCTGATCGCCAAGGGCACCGACCCCGACGTCGACCACGCCCCGCTCCCCGCAGGCCTGGCGGGAGACGTCGACATGTCGCGGATCGGCATGTTCGGCTGGTCGCTCGGCGGCGCGACCGTGGCCACGTCGATGCAGCTCGACCCGCGGATCGTCGCGGGCGCGGACCTCGACGGCGAGCTCTACGGCTCGGTGGTGTCGCAGAACCTCAAGCGGCCGTTCCTCCTCTTCGGCGCCTCGTACCACGACCGTGTGGAGGACGGCAGCTGGGCGACCTTCTGGGCGCACCAGACGGGACCGCGTTACGAGTTGAAGCTGGCGGGCACCGAGCACCTGACTTTCAGCGACTACGCGATCATGTTCGGCCAGGCCGGTGCCCAGTTCGGCCTCAAGCCCGCCCAGATCGAGCAGGATCTCGGCACGCTCAACTTGAACCGGGCCTTCCTGATCGAGCGCACCTACCTGGCCGCGTACTTCGACGTGGCCCTGCACATCAACAACAACCCGCTGATGAACGGGCCGTCCAAGAGCTACCCGGAGATCTCGTTCATCCGCTGACGGTTCCGGTCGACTGACCCACCCGGTCGGCTGACGCCTCGTCCGGAACCGGCCTCCGGGCCGGACGGGGCGTCCCCGGGACGGGCGTCCCCGCAGCGGGGCGTCCGCCGAGCCGGGTGGTAGCCCAAGGTGGCTACGCATCGTCGCGGCGAGGGCGTTCGGCGAGCTGCATCCCCTACGGTCCCCTGTAGGAACACCGCAACAGGACACCGCAACGCGGGAGGGCGCCTCGCCATGATCGATCATGTCTACATCTCCGTCACGGACATCGAGAAGTCGCTGGCCTTCTACCTCGAGGCGCTGAAGCCCCTCGGCTGGCGCGCATTCGGGAACTACGACGCTGCGTCCGGCCCCGCCGACGTCCCCGACCTCTTCGGTCTCGGCGACGACGCCTACGTCTCCGGCACCGGCGTCGGATCGAGCATCTGGCTGCGCCGACGCAATCCCGGCGAGACGGGCCTGTACCTCGGCATTGTGTGCGACACCGACGAAGCCGTGGACGCCGCCTACACCGCCGCGATCAACGCCGGCGGCACCGACGAGGGACGACCGGCAGACCGCACGTACTTCGCCCCCGGCTACTACGCCGCCAACGTCGCCGACTTCGACGGCAACCGCCTGGAGTTCGTCCACAAGGCCTGGAATGCCGCGCGTTAGACCTGCCCGGAACCGGGCGCTCACGGAATGTCAGTGGCGTCCGATACCGTCCCCCGAATGATCGAGCTGGAGTCCCTCCCCGCCACCCGCGACGCCTACGACGCCGTCGCCGCGCGCTACGCGCAGCAGTTCGCCGACACCCTGCGCGACCGGCCGCTGGAGCGGGCGCTGCTCGCCGCGTTCGCCGAATCGGTGCGCGCCGGCGGTGCCGGCGAGGTCGCGGATCTGGGGTGTGGGCCGGGGTATGTCACCGCTCATCTGCGGGCGTTGGGGCTGCGCGCCTCCGGCGTCGACGCGTCGCCCGCGATGATCGGGCTGGCCCGGGAGGCCAACCCCGACATGCGGTTCGACGTCGGCTCGATGGCAGCGCTCGACATCGCAGACGGCGCGCTCGGCGGGGTGCTCTCGCGATTCTCGATCATCCACACTCCGCCGCAGGACCTCCCAGCGGTGGTCGCGGAGTTCGCCCGGGTCCTCACCCCCGGCGGCCAGTTGCTGATCAGCTGCTACGCCACCGACAACCCCGCGATCCGGACGCAGCCCTTCGACCACTCGGTGGTGACGGCCTACCGCTGGTCGCCCGACCATCTGACGGGGATGCTGCGCGACGTCGGGGTGAGCGAGGTCGCCCGGGTGCTGTGCGAGCCGAAGCCCGACGACAAGCGGCAGTTCCAGGAGCTGCAATTGCTGGCCGCCAAGAACTAGGGCCCGTCCGGAGCCTCGAAGGCGGTGGCTCTGCGTGCGGCATAGGAGCGGGTTTTGACCCGGTTTCCGCACACGCGCATGGAACACCACCTGCGGCTGTGGTTCTTCGACAGGTCCCAGAACACCAGCTCGCATGCATGCTCGGCGCAACGCTTGAGGCGGACCGAGTCGCCGGTCGTCCGAATCTGTGTCCAGGCGACGGCGAGGGCCGCCAGTGGCCGGAGCGAGGGCGATAGTTCCGCGCTCGGGGCGAGTGGGGCGGCTTGGATGCTTGCGTGCAGGGGCAGAGTGCGCAGGATTGCGTCGGCCGCGTCGACGAGGGCGACTGCCGGGCTGCCCCCCACGTGTGCGCCGAGCTGTTCGCGGATGCCGGCGCGCAGCACGAGATACTGCTCGTGCGCGTCGGAACTCAGGCGGCGGCGCTCCGTGAGCAGCCCCTGAGTGAGCAGCCAGTCGGTGGTGTGACCGGGCGTGTCCAGAGCGTCGGTGCCGTACTCGAGGTTGAGCGTGTTCGCGAACGCCTCGATCAGCAGCGCGGCCGGTGGCGGTTCGAGCACCCGACGCCTCCTTTCCCGATAGTGGCCGAGCGAGCCCACTCCAGGCGAGATTACACCAGCTATCCCGATTACCGGTTGTCCGTTCGAGGCCTGTCGTGCCAGACTCGCGGCCCGAGCGGTAACCGGTAAAACGGATAGATGGTGGGCGTTTCATGGGTGGGTCGTTGCTCGTCGCCTTCGCGGTCACACTGCAGGCAGTGTCGAACGGGCTGCTGTCCGGCAATCTCAACGGAGCGGAGAGCGTCCTGCTCTCGTTCATCGCCTTCGGCACCTCGGCCCTGGTGTTCGGCGTAACGGCCCGGCTGCGCACGGGCGGTGAGCGCGTACCGCTGCGCGGCCTCCGGCTGCGCATGATGGTGGCGCTCAACGTGGCCACCGCCGTGACGTTCCTCGGCTTCTACTGGTCTCTCTCCGTAGTCCCTGCCCCCTTGGCCGCTGCGGTCGAGACCGGTGTCGGTCCGCTTGCCATAGCCTGCTTCCGCATCCGTCACTCTCCGCCCACCCGCCGCGCGGCCGAACTCGGCCTCGGTGCAGTCGCGCTGACCCTGGCGTTGTCCGTGGGATCGCGCATGGTCTCGACCGGCCGGGGCGAATCCCCGACACTGCTTGTCGCCGGGGTGGGTATCGCCGCGATCGCCGGCTGCTCGGCGGCCGGAATCGCGACCCTCTCGCACCGTCTCGGACAACTCGGTGTCACCCCGGTACAGGTCACGGCGCACCGATTCCATCTCACCTATCTGCTCGCGGCAGTGGTGCTGGCCTTCGCGGGCCACCCCGCCGAGGGCTGGACCGCGTCACGCGTGACGTTCATCGCGTCGATCGCAGTAGTCGGCGCGGCCCTTCCGCTGTTCGTCCTGCAGATCGGCATGCAGCGCACCCCGCCACTGGCCGTAACGCTGATCGCCTCGGCAGTACCCGGTCTCACCTACCTCATGGCGTCACTCGTCGGGCAACAGAACTTCGATGTCCTCACGTTCATACTGATCAACGGAAGCCTCGCCGTCGCCTTCCTCGGCCCCGTCCTCACCGGACGGCTGCCGACTTCCACGGCTACGGCTCGAAGCGGGTCACCAGCTCGCGAACGTACATCAGCCGCCTGATTTGTCCTGAGATGCTCCCCGGTTCGCCCTGGCGAATCTGGCGAATGCCGCGCCACCCCCTCCCGAAGACGCCGGTCGGGGCGGACGCTGGGCGTATGAGCGCAAGCAACAGGTTCGAACACGAGGACGGGACCGAACGCACGGGGTCCGTCCACCTTCCCCGCTCCATCATCGACTGGCTGATCAGCGACGAGGACAGCGAAGCGGACAGCAACGAGGACGGCGACGACGAGCTCGCCTCCGCCGGTCCGTGTCCGGCCAAACCGTCGTCCACCTGACCGCGGCAGAACGCCACGACGCTCCACGCGCCTACGCACGTGCTCGGGACCGTCGCGCGTACCGGACCCAGCGGATGGCCCAGCCTCCGTCGCCGTGTCAGACCTGCCCGTTAGCGTTGTCCTGACAGATCGACATCGGGAGAGCGCATGCCGTACACCGTCGACTTCGTGAACGTGTCCACCACCGGCCTGGAGTCGTCCCCGGTCGCGGAGGCGCTGGCCGGGCTGCGTGCCAACGAGGCGCGTTACTACAAGAACAAGTACGACCACGTCTTCACCGTGACCCCCGCGAGCGAGGATCCGGAGACCCTCGACTGGGTGGACCGCGTCCTGGCCGACGAGCGCGACATCGTCATCGCCTCGCGCCCGCTCGAGGTGACGTCCTTCGAGGTGGACGGGCTGCGGATGGCCTACGTGTTCTACGAGTCCGGCCTGGCGATCAACGTCATGTACGGCGTCGAGCAGGGCGCGAAACGCGCCGTCGGATTCAAGCTCTCCCAGGGCATGGACGTTCCCGAAGAGCTGGCGACCCGCTTCAAGTTCGCCCGCCAGCGGTCCAAACTGGCCGGCGAGATCCGCGGCTCCTTCTTCGTCATCAAGGGCGAGTACTGAGCCCGGACGGCCCGGACGGCCCGGAGACCCCGGACCTGGACCGCCCGGAGCGCCTGGACAGACCGGGGCCTGGCGCCCCGGTCCGCGCCGTCGTGACCAGGGCGCGCCGGGATCCGCTCGTGGCGCAGACCCTGCGCGCGACGCTCGCGGCGACGCTCTCCTACGCCGTCGCCGAGCGGCTCAGCAACCAGCCCGCGCCGCTCACCGCGCCGCTGACGACGCTGCTGGTCGTCCAGGTCACGCTCTACTCGACGCTGACGACGGGCGTGCGACGGGTGGTGTCCGTCGTCGCGGGCGTGCTGCTGGCCATCGGCTTCAGCGCGGTCGTCGGCCTGTCCTGGTGGAGTCTCGGTCTGATCATCCTGGCCGCGCTGGTCCTCGGGCATCTCATCCGGGTGGACGAGTTCGTCAACGAGGTCGCCATCAGCGGCATGCTGGTCCTGGGCGTCACGCAGTTGGCCTCGCAGGCGTGGGACCGGGTGCTGGAGACGCTGATCGGCGCGGGTGTCGGGCTGGCCTTCAACCTTTTTCTCGCGCCGCCCGTGCTGGTGGAGCCCGCCAGCGAGTCGATCGAGGACCTGGCCCGTCGGGTCCGGCAGCTGCTGCTGGCCCTGAGCGAGGAGCTGGACGCCCCCATCCCGGTCGAGCGCGCCGCCGAACGCCTGCACGAGGCCCGCCGCCTGGACCAGTACATCGCCGAGGTCGACGCCGCCCTGCGCCAGGCCGAGGACAGCCTGCGGCTCAACCCCCGCATCAGCGAGGGCCTGCTCGCCCGGCTGATGCTGCGCACCGGCCTGGACACGCTGGAGATCTGCATCGTCGTGGTCCGCGTCATCGCCCGGACCCTCACCGACCTGGCCAAACGCCGCCGCCCGGACGAGCCTCTCTTCCCCGCCGAGATCGCCGCCCGGCTCCAGGACCTGCTGGGCCACCTGGGCGGCGCGCTGGTCAGCTTCGGGGTCCTGGTCACCACCCAGGTCAGCCGCGACGCGGAGGACGCCGAACTGCGACTGGCCGCCGAGCTCGACGCCGCCTGGGCCAGCCGCGAGCACGTCGCCTACCTGTTGCTGCGTCAGGTCCAGGAGCACCCGCTGGCCTGGCAACTCCACGGCGCGCTGCTCGCGGAGGTCGACCGCATCCTGGACGAGCTCGACCCCGAACACCGCTCCCGCCGCCTGATGGACGAACTGGACCGCGCAAGCGTCCAACGCCGCGCCCGCTTCGGCCGCTTCAACCCTGGCCGCCTCGCCCCGCTGCTGGCCTTCGCCACCGGCCGACGCTAGGGCCTGTGCTGCTCAGTCCGCGTGGTGGACGATGTTGACGACGTTCCCGTCCGGAGCCCGGACGAGGAACCGGTGGACGCCCCACGCCTCCGTGGCGAGCGGCTTCACGATCTCGTAGCCCCGCGCCTGCGCTTCCGCGTACGCCGCCCCGACGTCGTCCGTGTGGATGGAGACGACGGGCACCTCGGGCGCGGTCGCGTCCTGGGTGACGAGCTGGATACTGGCCCTCCCGTCGGGCGAGGTGAAGCGGGCCACCCAGCCCATGTTGAACTCCTCGGTGCTCAGGCCGAGGTAGTCGGCGTAGAAGCTCTTCGCCGACTCGATGTCCGCCACCCGCAGGTTGGCCATGATGCGCTTGGCTCTCATACGGTCCAGCGTGTGCAGACGAGCGCCCCGGCCACCGCATTCACGCCGCCAGCGGCGTGCCGCGCGCGTTCGCGCGGCGTCGTTGGAGCGCCGCCCGGCCAGCACCGAGAGACGGCTGAAGGCTCGGCATCGGCGGCCGGGCTCAGCCGCGATAGGTCTCCAGCAGGCGCAGCCACACCTCGCTGATCGTCGGGTAGGCCGGGACCGCGTGCCACAGACGCGCGATCGGGACCTCGCCGACGACGGCGACGGTGGCCGAGTGCAGCAGCTCGGCCACGCCCGGGCCGACGAAGGTCACGCCGACCAGGACCGCCCGGTCGAGGTCGACGACGGCCCTGGCTCGGCCCCGGTAGCCGTCGGCGTAGAGCGAGGCGCCCGCCACCTTGCCGATCTCGTAATCCACGGCGCGCACCCGCAGGCCCTGCTCCTCGGCCTCGGCGAGCGTGCGGCCGACCGAGGCGACCTCGGGGTCGGTGAAGACCACCTGCGGGACCGCCAGAAGGTCGGCGGTGGCCGCGCTGCGGCCCCACTCCCCGGTGTCCAGCTCCCGGCCCGCCGCGCGGTCGGCGATGGCCGCGCCGAAGATGCGGCCCTGGTACTTGCCCTGATGGGTGAGCAGCGCACGGTGGTTGACGTCCCCGGCGGCGTAGAGCCACGCGCCCGGAACGTCCACGGCCAAGCCCGTTTCGTCGACGCGGATCCAATCGCCCGGTTCCAGCCCGACGGTCTCCAGCCCCAGATCGGCGGTGGCGGGCTTGCGACCGGTCGCGAACAGCACCTGATCTGCCGTCAGCTTTCCCTCGCCATCGTCATCGCCCTCGCCGTCACCTCCGCCGAGGTCCAGCACGACCTCGCCGCCCGGCCTGCGGGAGACGCCGCTCACCGAGACGCCGAAGCGGACGTCGACGCCGGCCGCCTTGAGTCCCTCCGCCACCTGCTCCCCCGCGAACGGCTCCGTGCGCGGCAGCAGCGCAGCGCCGCGCACCAGCAGTGTCACCCGGCTGCCGAGCGCGGCCCAGGCGGTGGCCATCTCCACGGCCACGACTCCGCCGCCGACGACGGCTAGGCGCTCGGGCACCGAGTCCGCGCTGGTCGCCTCACGGCTGGTCCAGACGCCGACCTTCTCGATGCCGGGCAGGGCCGGCAACACCGCGCTCGTTCCCGTGCAGACCGCGACGGCATGACGCGCCGTCAGCACCCGCTCCGTCCCGTCCTCGGTCTCCACGACGACGCGGCGCTCTCCGGCCAACCGCCCGTGCCCGCGCACGAGGTCGACGTCGACGGAGTCGAGCCAGGACACCTGACCGTCGTCGTGCCAGTGCGACGCGAAGTCGTCGCGCCGCTTCAACACCGCGCCCGCGTCGAGGCTCCCGGTCACCGCCTCCCGGGTGCCGGCCAGCCGACGGGCGTCGGCCAGCGCGGCGGCGGGGCGCAGCAGCGCCTTGCTGGGCATGCAGGCCCAGTAGCTGCACTCGCCGCCGACCAGCTCGCGCTCGACGACCGCCACGCTGAGCCCGGCGGCCCTGGCCCGCTCCGCGAGGTTCTCCCCGGTCGGGCCCGCCCCCAGCACCACCACGTCGAAGGTGTCCACCGCACTCACCACTCCCGCTCGCCTCCCGGCTCGATGTCGCCGCGTCACTCCGACAACACTTTCCACAAATCTTCGATGTCGCTAGTCAACAGACAAATCATCAGGTCGTGTCGTGGAACCGGACATTGGGTGTCGCGAGCGGTCATAAATGATCAGAGATGGCTCTGAAAAATTGCATGTACGCAGACAAACACAAGCGGACCAGCGTACTCTCACCTACGTGCAGGACATCCACACCCCCCTCATCGAAGTCAGGAGCGCGCGCCGGGTCACCGGATACGCCGCTGTCTGCTCGGAAGACGATCTCGTGGCGCTGCTGCGGGACGGCAGCGGCACCGAGGCCGCCGACGGTCTCACCCTGGCCGTCTACTTCCCGCCCGACACGCCACGGAGCGTCCGCGACTCCTTGCACGACCAGATCGCCGACCTGCTCAGCCGAACCCGGCGCGCGCACGGCCCACAGCTCGTCTGGCAACCCGGCAATCCGCTGGACCTTCCAGGCTGACGTTCTGCACGCGCGCGACGCGGGTTCTAGCATCGGAAGCGGGGCCGCCCTGAAGTCGGGAGCCTGCCGTGATGCAGTACGAGCTCAGAGCCGAACACCGTCCGACCCCGGGCGGAGGCCGACGCGTGCACATGTGGCACGTGGTGAGGGCCGACGAGGAGGCTGGCCTGTGCGGGTACCACCTGGCCCCGAACGCCGAGAGCGGCCGGATCGCCGATCTGGAGGAGCTGCCCGGCCAGCGCTGTGAGACCTGCCGCACCGCGTACCGGTCGGCACTGCCCCCGCCGGACTGATCCCGTCAGCGACCGCTGGTGCGGACCGTCCGAGCGTTGGGGTGAGACCGGTGTCCGAGGCGTCCGAGCCGTCCGGGGTGTCCGAGCCGTCCGGGAATCCCGGGGTCTCCGGGAATTCCGGGGTGTCCGGAGGCTCCGCCGCGCCGCCGGACCCACCTCGCACGCCCGGCTCACCCGACGTGCCCCGCCCGAGGTGGCGTCGTTACCTGTGGTGGATCACCGTCGTCCTCGTCGCGGCCACCGCCGCCGTGCTGGCGGCCACACACCGGAGTGAGGTGCGCGCAGCGGCGCACCTCGTCGCGCGGGTCGACCTCGACCTCCTCGGTGTGGCGATCGGTCTGGAGGCGGCCTCGATCGTCGCGCTCGCGGCCCTCGAACTGTGGCTGCTGCGCGCCGGCGGGGCCGAGATCGGCCTGGGCAGCGTCACCGGCATCGTCGTGTCAGCCAACGCCGTGGCCGGGGCCATGCCCGCCGGAGGGGTCTTCGCACTCGGCTGGGCCATGCGGCAGTTCGGGCGGCGTGGCGTCGCCCTGACCGTCGTCGGCGCCTCGCTCGCCGCGGCCGGGGCGATGAGCATCACCGCGCTGAGCCTGCTGCTGACCGTCGGTGCGCTGGTGGCCTCGCCGTCGGGTCGGGCTCCCGGGCTGCGGGAAAGCGTGCTGATCGCGGCCGCCTCGTGCGCGGCGCTGCTGCTCGCCGTGCTGGCGCTGTCGCGCTCCGCGCAGGTTCGGGGTGTCAGCAGCCGGGCCTGGCACCGGATCGGTCGGGGGCGGCCACGGGTCGCCCGGCTCCAGGACTCCGTCGGCACCGTGGCGACCCAGGCGCTGTCGCTCCATCCGACCCTGCGCGGCTGGACCCGGCCACTGCTCTGGGCGCTGCTCAACTGGGTCTGCGACGCCGCCGTCCTGGTCGTCTGCATGGCGGCGCTGGGCATCGAGGTCCCGTGGCGCGGGCTGCTGATGGCGTACACGCTGACGCAGTTCCTCGGCAGCCTCCGGGTGACGCCGGGCAACCTCGGTATCGCGGAGGCTTCGCTGTCGGGGCTGCTCGTCCTCTACGGCCTGCGCGCGGACCAGGCGCTTGCGGCGACGCTGCTCTACCGGGGCGTCAGCTTCTGGCTGCTGCAGCCCGTCGGGTGGGCGACATGGCTCGTGGTGACGCTGCGCAAGCCGGACGCGCACCACCGACACCACAGGTGACCACGCAGGTTGTCACGCGCCGCCGATGTCGAGCACGGCCACGCCGGTGACCCGGTCAGCGGCAACGTCCGCCAGCGCCCGGTCGGCGGCCTCGAACGGGTAGCGGACGACCTGCACCCGCAGCGGCGACGGCAGGTCGGCGACCTCGGCGAGGAACGCGCGGCCGTCAGCACGGGTGTTCGCGGTGACGCTGCGCAGCGTGCGCTCCTGGAACAAGTGCCGCTCGTAGTTCAGCACCGGGATGTCGGTCAGGTGGATCCCCGCCACGGCCAGCGTGCCGCCCCGGTCCAGGGCCGCCAGCGCAACCGGGACCAGGTCGCCGACCGGCGCGAACAGGAGCGCCGCGTCCAACGGCTCCGGCGGGGCGGCGTAGGCGTCGCGGGCGGAGGTCGCGCCCAGGTCCAGGGCGAGTCTGCGGGCCTGTTCGGACCGGGTCAGCACGTGGACGGTCGCTCCCCGGGCGAGCGCGAGCTGCGCGGTGAGGTGGCCGGACGCGCCGAAGCCGTAGATGCCGAGCCGTCCGCCGGGCGGCAGTTCGGCCCGCTCCAGGGCCCGGTAGCCGATGATCCCCGCGCAGAGCAGCGGGGCGAGTTCGGCGTCGCTCAGCCGTCCCTCCGGGAGGGCGTAGACGTAGCGGGCGTCGGCCACCAGGTGCCGGGCGAAGCCGCCGTCGCGGTCCCAGCCGGTGTAGGTCGACGCCGGACAGAGGTTCTCCCGCCCGGCCGTGCAGTACGCACACCGGCCGCAGGTGCCCGCCAGCCAGGCGACGCCGACGCGGTCCCCCTCGGCAAAGCCCGCGGTCCTCGCCTCCGGCCCGAGTGCGAGGACGCGTCCGACTGCCTCGTGCCCGGGCGTGGTCTGCGGGCGGCGCGGCGGGAGATCGCCCTCGGCGAGGTGCAGATCGGTGCGGCAGACCCCGCACACGTCCACCCGGATCAGCAGTTCGCCGGGGCCGGGCGCGGGCACGCGCCGACGGGTGCGCACCAGCGGTCCGGTCGCCATCGGACCGGGTCGGTTCACCACCCAGGCGTCCGTCTCCGGTCCCGCACCCGAAAGTCCCGCAGCGTCCGGAGTCGCAGCCTCCGGTCCCGCAGTCCCCGGCCCTCCGGCCAGCTCGTCCATGCCCGCTCCCAGGTCGCGTGCGCCCCCTCTCGACGGTAGCGCCCGGGGGTCAGTTCCGGCCGAGCGCGGTCTCCTCCAGGTCCAGTTCATGCTGGAGGTGGCGGCGGGTGGTGTCGCTGATCTGGTGGTCCTCGTAGAGGCGGCGCAGCTCGGTGCTCTGGATCGCGATGACGTCGCGGCGCAGGTCGCGGTAGGCGACGAGGGTGGTCTGGCCGTCGGAGGCACCGTTCTCGTCCGCGTCGGTGTTGTGGTCGAGCTGTGCGTCCAGGCGGCGGCGCACCCGGTCGAGGGCGACCTCGGGGACGGCCTCCAGCTCGGCGATCTCGTCCAGGTGCACCAACCCGGCACGGGTCAGCGCGAGCCGGGTGCGGGACTCCTCGCGTGCGGTGTGCTCGGGCTCCAGCGCCAGCCCGGAGCGGTTGACGACGCCCGCGAGCGAGAGCCCCTGGACGACCAGGGTGAAGATGACGACGGCGGTGGTCAGTGTCAGCACCAACGCCCGTCCCGGCAGTGGGCTCCCGTTGGCGGCGACGAGCGGGATCGACAGGGCGGCGGCGAGCGGCATCACGCCACGGGTCCCGGCCCAGGAGGCGACGGCGGCGAGCCGCCAGGACGGACGGCCGGTGGTGGGCTTGAGCGCGGCGGACAGCGGGACCATCCACGCCAGCCGCAGCACGATCAGCGCCGCGGCGATGGCCAGCGCCTGCAACGGCCAGGCGCCGGTCCCGGCGGGCAGGTCGCGCACCAGGGTGGGCAGTTCGAGTCCGACGATCGCGAAGACGACGCTCTCCAGCAGGAACACGACCACCCCGTAGACGGCCTGGAGCTGCAGCCGTATCCGGGCGTCGGTCAGCCGGTGGCTGGAGCGGCCGAGCAGCACCCCGGCGACCACCACGCAGGTGACGCCGGAGGTGTGCAGCCCTTCCGCCAGCACGTAGGCGGCGTACGGGGTGACCAGCGCGATCACCGTCTCCAGGACGGGGTCGGTGGTCTGCCGCCGGATCAGCGCCACGACGCCCGCGACGACGGCGCCGACCAGGCTGCCGCCACCCGCGAGCAGGAAGAACTCGCCACCGGCACGCGTCCAGCTGACCGCGCTGGAGGAGACCGCGACGGCCACGGCGACCTTGAACATCACCAGCGAGGTGGCGTCGTTGAACAGGCTCTCGCCCTGCACCAGCACCTGGACCCGCCCCGGCAGCGCCAGCCGCCGCCCGAGCGCGGTCACCGCGACCGGGTCGGTGCTCGCCAGCACGGTGCCGAGCACGAAGGCCATGGCGCCGCTCAGCGGCGTCAGCCATGCGCCGAGGAGTCCGATGACGGCGGCGGACGCGAGCACCAGCCCGAAGGCGAGGACGATCACCGGCTTCCACACGGTGCGCAGGTCGCGCACCGACAGCTCCTCGGCGGAGGCGTAGAGCAGCGGCGGGAGGACGACCAGCCCGATCGTCTGCGGCGCGATGTGCAGCGCCGGGGCCCCGGGGATCAGTGCGATGCCCAGCCCCACCAGGACCAGCAGCGACGGAGCGGGGATGCGCCACCGTTTCGCGCCCGTCGCCACGGCGGTGGCCAGGACGACGAGGAGGAGGACGGTGCCTACGGCGCGCATCGGGACATCCTTCGTGACGCTCTCGTGGGAGGGCGCCATCACGCGGATGCGGACAGTCCACCCCTCCGAGCCGACCAGACTTCCCGGCACACCATGGTCGGATTTTATCAGTGGCTTAACGCCGCCGAACACGTCGGGTTGAGGACCCTGGCGGAGCGCCTGCCCCGGGTGTACAACCGTCAGCCATGCACATACCGCGGCCCGCTGGTGGGCTCTCCTCCCGTGACCTGCTGTGGGCCCGGCTCCGCGCCTGGCGCCTCGGACCCGTCGTGTTCGGGCTGATGTGCGCCGCCGTGCTTTCGTTCCAGGTCCTGGCGGCGGAGTCGCGCGCGCACTGGAGTGTGGCGCCGCTGTACTTCGTCCTGCCCGCGTTGGCCGGGGTCCTCGTACTGGTCTGGGCCTCCGGCCGGGCGGCCGAGCGACAGCCCCGCGCGCGGAAGCACTGTCCGGAGCTGGTCGAGATCGCCACCCGGGCCGCGCGTGAGAACGGGCTGCCGGTGCCCTCGGCGGTGAGCATCGTCGGACATCCCGTCATCAGGGTGACGGCGCACCGGTTCCCCCGCCGAACGGTGGTGGTCCAGGCAGGACTTCCGCTGCTCGCCACGCTCTCCGCTGACGAGTTGCGCATCGAGTTGGCACGCGGTCTCGCCGCGACGGCCGAGCCCAACCCCGCCGCCGCCCTCGCGGTGCTGCACAAACGGCTTCAGTTCTCCGGCGTCCCGGCCCTGGTCGAGGCCGGGCGGGACTCCCGCCTGATCCGCCGGGCCACAGCCTTCCTGGACCGCACCGCGCAGTTCGCCGCAGACATCGAGGAGCGCGCCGAGCAGGCTGCCGTCCAGTCCGCCGGATCCCGGCTGCGTGCGGCCGAAGCGATGCTGGCGTCGGGACGAACGCTCATTTCGTTCGACGAGTTCGCCTCCGTCTACCGCCACCTGATCGTCAGGCGCCGCCGTGTCCCGCGCATGCTGTTCAGCGGCTGGCTGGAATGCCGCGAGGCCGGCTACGTCCTGCCGGAGGACCGGCAGTCGTTCGTCAGCGCCGTCGCCGAGGACCTGCGCCGCCTCCACCCGTCCCTGGACGGCGAGTTCGCACACCTGGCAGAGCAGGAGCCGGCCGACGCCGCCGTGCCGGTGCTGATCACCGTCCCTCCCACCCTGGAGCGATCCTTGGCTCGGGCATACGCCAAGTCTTTCCTCTCCGGAAACGCGGCCCCCAAGCTGGTCGAGTGGGAGAACGTCGATCCGGCGAAGGTCTACGGGCAGGAAGCCGCCACCGAGCCTGTCATCGAGGCTGCGGCGACGGTGCTGAAGCGTCCCGCCACCGCCGTCGACGTGCTGGAGCTGCTCTCCACCGGTGACGGACGGCGAGAGCTCACCCGGACCCTCGTCGCAGAGTCCGACGTGACCGTCGTGGGCGATCCGGACGAGGCGCTGCGCCCGGGGGTCGCCGCGACCGGCGCGGTCGTCCACGAGCTCCTCACCCACGGGTACCGCAGGCTCGACGCACTCCACCACCACCGCCTCACGGCCCCGGACGGCTCGGTCCTCGACGCCAACACCGTGACCGCCGAGGCGCTCACCTCCCCGGAGGCCCTGGAGCACCTTTGCGGCCTGCTGCGTACCGCGTCCCAGCGCAGCGTGTGAAGGCCTCGTTCGGACCAACCACGGAACCGTCGGCGGGCCGACAGGCGTGTCAGCGCATAGGGTCGAGCAGGCTGCCCTCCGCGTCGGCCATCTGTCGGACCGGCGGCACGTCGTCGTCGTGAGAGCTACTGCGCGAGCGGCAGTGAGAGGAAGACCCGTGTTCACCCTGACCGGGACCTGGGACCTGGTGCGGACGATCGGCCGGCACACCGTGCGTGGACTGGCAGCTCTCGAACCCCGCGGGCTCAACCGGCGCGCGCAGCAGAACGCCGCCCGCGCCGCCGCGTGGACGAGCGCCCAGCGGCGGGAGGCCGGGGAGGCCGACCGCTGGCTCCCGGACCACTCGTCCGAACCCCTCGCCGCCCGTCAGGTCCAGGGCTGACCGCCACCGCCACACGCGGGCGGCGGCGTCAGAGGTTCGCCCCTGCGCGCACCGTCGCCGACTCCACCGTCTCGAACGCCCACGCCGACTCCATCGGCTCACCCCCGTCGGACCCGTCGCACCCGTCGGGCCCGTCGGGCCCGCCGGGTGCGGTGCCGAGGCGGCGGACGAAGTACGCCTCCTCCCCCACGCACAGCACCTCCAGGCGCCGCTCCGGCGCGCTCTTGTCCACCAGCACGTCGCCCTCGGCATAGCGGGGGACGTCGTCCGGGACGCCCTCGTCGGCGACGGTCGGCGGGGTGGGCCGGATGGTGATGACGTACTCCCGGTCGTCGACGCCCACCACGATCCGTCCGATCTGGGTGACGGTGGCGTCGGTGCGCGCACCGCGCATCAGGTCGTCGTCGAGGACCGCGTCAGCGATCAGCGTGCCCAGCGCGCGTACGTCCTCCAACGTGGTGGTGCCCATCGCCCGCTCCTGGTGGTTCCGTCCGGCCCCCGCGACCCCTCCATCGTCCGCCCGCCCGCCGCTCCCGTCGACGGACGACCGACGCGGGCGGCAAAGGCGCACCGGAACGGCCTCTCAGCGGACGGTGTCGAGCTCCGCCTCGTCCTCGAAGTCGCCGTCGCCGGGACGGTCGGCGGGGCCGCGCAGGTGCTCGACGTGGCCGAGGGCCTGGTCGAGCAGGTCGGCGACGTGGTTGTCGTAGAGCGAGTAGACGATGGAACGGCCACGGCGCTCGGCGTTGACCAGACCGAGGTTGCGCAGCAGGCGCAACTGGTGCGAGCAGGCCGAACGTTCCATCCCCACGGCGTCGGCAAGGTCGCTGGCCGCGCAGGGGCCCTCCTGGAGCTGGGCCAGGATCAGCAGCCGTGACGGGGTGGCCAGGGCCTGGAGCGTGGTGGCGACGGCGGTCGCGCCGACGGCGTCGAGGCGTTCACGCGCGCTGCTGCTGATGCGGTTCATCCCATGGCCCATGCGTCAATACTACCGAGAACGCGTGAACACTCATTCAATCGTTCCCTTATAGTGGTCTGTGCCGAAGCCTGCTCCTCCGCTTGGCTGCCCTCTCCCAGGAAGTACGCCAGATGTCGACCACCCTGCTCGAACGTCCCACCGCGCCCGCCGCCGTCGCGGTCGCGCCGAGACGGCGGACGCGCGTGCTCGCGCTCGCCGAGGCGCGCTGGGCGCTGGCCGCGCTGGCGTTCTTCGCGCTGGCGCTGCCGCTCCAACTGACCCACGTCTCCGCCTGGGCCTGGGGTCCGCTCTACGCCCTCTGCTACGCGGCGGGCGGCTGGGAGCCGGGCTGGGCGGGGCTGACCGCGCTGCGTGAGAAGACGCTCGACGTCGACCTGCTGATGATCGTGGCCGCCCTCGGCGCCGCCGCGATCGGGCAGGTGCTCGACGGGGCGCTGCTGATCGTCATCTTCGCCACCTCCGGCGCGCTGGAGGCGCTGGCCACCGCCCGCACCGCCGACTCCGTGCGCGGGCTGCTCGACCTGGCCCCGACCACGGCGACCCGCCTCCTCGACGACGGTACGGAGGAGTCCGTCGCCACCGAGGCACTGACCGTCGGTCAGGTGATCCTCGTCCGCCCCGGCGAGCGGATCGGCGCGGACGGCCGGGTGCTGGACGGGGCGAGCGAGGTCGACCAGGCCACCATCACCGGCGAGCCGCTCCCGGTCGCCAAGCAGGTCGGCGACGAGGTCTTCGCCGGGACGCTGAACGGCACCGGCGCGCTGCGGGTGCGGGTCGAGCGGGACGCGTCCGACTCCGTCGTCGCCCGGATCGTCGCCATGGTCGAGCAGGCCTCGGAGACCAAGGCGCCCACGCAGTTGTTCATCGAGAAGGTCGAACAGCGGTACTCCCTCGGCATGGTGACGGCGACCCTGCTCGTCTTCGCCGTCCCGCTGGCCTTCGGCGCGGCCCTGTCGGGCGCGCTGCTGCGGGCCATGACGTTCATGATCGTCGCCTCGCCCTGCGCCGTGGTGCTGGCCACGATGCCGCCGCTGCTGTCCGCGATCGCCAACGCGGGACGCCACGGCGTGCTGGTCAAGTCGGCCGTGGTGATGGAGCAGTTGGGTCAGGTCCAGGCCGTCGCGCTGGACAAGACCGGCACGCTGACCGAGGGCACGCCACGCGTCACCGAGCTCCGCCCGCTCGACGGCAGTGAACTGACGGACAGTCAACTCCTCTCCCTCGCTGCCGCCGCCGAGCACCCCAGCGAGCACCCGCTGGCCCGCGCGGTCGTCGACGCGGCCCGCACCCGTGGCCTGACCCTCCCGGCCGCCGAGGAGTTCAGCTCCACCCCCGGCGTCGGCGTGACCGCGCTCGTCGACGGCCGGACGATCACCGTCGGCACCCCCGCGCGGCTGCTCGGCGAGCAGGACGACGTCGACGTCACGAGCACGGTCCGTGGGAGGGTCCGTGAGACCGTCCGCGAGTTGGAGGACAGCGGTCGTACCGCCGTGCTCGTGCTGCGCGACGGCACGCCCGTCGGCCTGCTCGGGATCGCCGACCGCCTGCGCGCCGACGCCACCGCGACCGTCACCCGGCTGACGGCGCTGACCGGGCAGGCCCCGATCCTGCTCACCGGCGACAACCCCCGTGCCGCCGCACGGCTCGCGGCCGAGGTCGGCATCACCGACGTGCGTGCCGGGCTGCTGCCGCAGGACAAGGTCGCGGCCGTGACCGAGCAGGAGCGGGCGGGCCGCCGCACCATGGTCGTCGGCGACGGCGTCAACGACGCCCCGGCGCTGGCCGCCGCCCACACCGGAATCGCCATGGGCCGCGCCGGTTCCGACCTGGCTTTGGAGACCGCCGACGCCGTCGTCGTCCGCGACGAACTCGCCACCCTCCCCACGGTGGTGGGGCTCTCGCGCCGGGCGCGCCGGCTGGTGGTGCAGAACCTGGTCGTCGCCTCGGTGTTCATCACCGGCCTGGTCGTCTGGGACCTGGCTGGGCACCTGCCGCTGCCGCTGGGCGTCCTCGGGCACGAGGGCTCCACCGTCATCGTCGGCCTCAACGGCCTACGCCTGCTGCGCGATGCCGCGTGGCGTCGCGCCGGAGCGGAGTCGGGCGGTCGCTGACTCGCGGCGACCCGGCAGACCCGCGCGCGGGGGCCGGAAGGTCTGCAGCTCCAACGCGGGCGGCAGCGGCGCGAGTCCCGGGCCACCGGCGGCGACCCAGGCCAGCAGGTCGTCGGTGCAGCCCTGCGCGGTGCTCCAGCCGATCCAGACCGGTCGGCCGCCGCGCAGCCGTCCGGCCGTGGAGGGCTGGACCACGACGACGTCCGCGTGGTCGCACGGTCCGAGGCAGTCGGAGACGCGCAACTCGAACCGGGCGTCCCCCTCGCCCGCGGCGGCGCGCAGCAGCTCCGCCTGCTCGCGGGCCGCCGCGACGGCGTCGGCCCCACGCTTCGGGCTGCCGCAGCAGCAGCCCCGACAGACCGTCACCGTGCAGGGGCGGCCCGCCGCGCGGACGCTCGCCCCACCGCTGCTGCGACGGCTCACCTCGGCAGCGCCTCGGGCAGTCGGCTCGCCTGGACGCGGCCCTGCCAGTCGGCCGTGACGAGCAGGTCGGAACCGGCCCAGGTCAAGGCGGTGACGGCCTGGTCGAGTTCGCGGGCGTGGGCCGGGTGGAGGCGCGCCCCGGCGCTCCCGGAGGTGGCCCGCCACAGCGCCAACGTGCCCTCCGCGCCCGCGCTTGCCAGGATCCCGGCCCCGCCGGGACGCCACGCCAGGGCGGTGACGGTCTCGTGCGCGCGCAGCGTACGGGGACGGGTGCCCTCGGGGCCGCTGCCGGAGAAGTCCCAGACGGTGATGTCGGGCGCGCCGTCGGAGGCGAACCAGTAGCCGGTGTCGTCGAAGGCGATCCGGGCGATCTTGTCGGGATACCCGCTCATCGTCAGGTCGCCGCCGTCCCGGGTGCGCCAGATGTGGATCGAGGCGTCCTGGTTGCCACTGCAGATCCAGCGTCCGGTGGGGGCGACGGCGAGCGCGAGGTGCGAGCCGAGGTACGGGTACTCCACGACGGGCCTGGCGCTGTGGCGCTCGTAGCAGCGCACGCCGTTGTAGGCGGCGGTGGCCAGGCGGCGGCCCTCGCGGTACCAGACCAGGTCGGTGACGGTACTGGGCGCGGGCTCGATGGCCCACAACTCCCGGCCGTCAGGGGCCAGGACCACCGCGCGGCGGCCGGAGGCGATCGCGACCTTGTCCGGTCCCGCCCAGCGCACGGCCCCGGACCAGGCGCCGGTCTTCGCGATCACGGTGGTGTCGGTCGCCCGCTTCCACAGCGCGTGCCCGAAGGGACCGGCCAGGGCCAGATGCTCCGCATCCGGGGAGAGTTGGGCGGCGAAGATGCCGCCGGGCAGGGTGACCGTGCCCACCAGCTCTCCGGTCGAGCCGGTCAGCACCCAGCAGGTGCCGTCCGCACCCGCGACGGCGACGAGCCCTGCCGCCGCGTGCACGGCCACGGGCGCGTCGTCGACCACGGTCTCCCACGCCGTGTCGACGTCCAGGGCGGCGGCGATGCTCATGCGCTCACCGCCGCACGGGACTTGAGTGCGGGCGCGTTGACCAGGCAGGCCGCGAAGCCGGCGTCGAGCTCGTCGCGGTCGAGGTTGCGGCCGATGAAGACCAGCCGGTTGCGGCGCTCCTCGCCGGCCTCCCACTCACGGCCCGACTCGCCGTCGAGCAGCATGTGGACGCCCTGGAAGACGTACTGGCGGGGGTTTCCGGCCAGGGCCAGGATGCCCTTGGAGCGGAAGATGTCCACACCGCGCTCGCGCAGCAGCGTGCCGAGCCAGGCGTTGAGGCGGTCCTCGTCCACCTCTCCCTCCACGTCGATGCCGACCGAGGTGACGGTGGTGTCGTGCTGGTGCTCGGTGTCGATCAGGAACTGCGGGTCGGTCTCCAGGACCCGGTCGAGGTCGAAGGCGTGCACGTCGAGGACCTTGGCCAGCTCCACGTCCGCCTGCCGGGCCGGGAGGATCTCGGCCAGGGCGTTGACCGCCCGGATCCGGGAGACGACCTCGGCGATCTCGGACTCGCCCACCAGGTCGGTCTTGTTGAGCACGATCCGGTCGGCGAAGGCGATCTGCTCGACTGACTCGTTCTCCACGCCCTCCGGCTTGACCTCGTCCAGGTGCGCGCCGATGTGGGCCGCGTCGACGAGGGTGACGATGGCGTCCAGGCGCAGCTGGGAGGCGATCTCGTCGTCCATGAAGAAGGTCTGCGCGACCGGCGCAGGATCGGCCAGGCCGGTGGTCTCGATGACGACGCGGTCGAAGCGCTCCCGCCGTCGCATCAACGCGCCGAGGATGCGGATCAGGTCCCCGCGCACGGTGCAGCAGATGCAGCCGTTGTTCATCTCGAAGATCTCTTCCTCGGCGTCCACCACCAGGGCGTCGTCGATCCCGACCTCGCCGAACTCGTTCTCGATGACAGCGATCCGCAACCCGTGCTGCTCGGTGAGGATGCGGTTGAGCAGCGTGGTCTTGCCGGAGCCGAGGAAGCCGGTGAGCACGGTGACGGGGACGCGGGTGTCCACGACGTCCCGCTCTTCGGGGAGTTCGGCACTGGTGGAGTCAGTGGTCATGCGGGCTCCTCAGGGGGTATTGGTGGCAGGGCTGGTGGCGAGGGCCTCGGCCAGCCGCCGCGGGGTGATCTCGGTGACGGGGTGGTGCAGGGTCCACCGGCGGGTGGCGCCGCCGGCGCCCAGGACCGCGACGACGGTCTCGACCGGCGGGCATCCCGGTTCGGTGCAGTCGAGTTGGCGGACGACGACGGTGTCGCCGTCGTCGAGGTCGAGCTCGCGCCGGGTCTGGCCCTTGATGGCGTTGACCCGGGCGGTGTGCTCGGGCGACTGACGGCGCAACAGGCCCGAGATGGGGACGCCGGAGGACGGCATGGTGAAGTCTCCGTTCGCGAGGGGCTTCTGGAGGTCAGCCTAGATGAAAACGACTTCCATTTCACTATGACGGAGCGTCACAAAGTTGCCCGGCGTGAGCCGCCCGCAAATCCACCCAACACATGCAGACATCGCTATATGATGAATCCTGGTGCGAGAGCAGCCGGCGCACGCCGCCGGGCCGCTGCGCGCCCGCAGGTCATGTCGTTATGCCATCCGCACCCGAGAGGGAGACCGATGTCCGCACCCACGACCCACCCCACGCACCAGGACCATCCGCACGTCCACGGCGACGGCTGCGGCCATGTCGCCGTCCCGCACGGCGACCACGTCGACTACGCGCACGACAACCACCTGCACCGCGCCCACGAGGGCCATGTCGACGAGTGCGCCACCGCCGGGCACGTCGCCCACGCCGAGCACACCCACCAGCACGGCGACGGCTGCGGCCACGTGGCCGTCCCGCACGGCGACCACGTCGACTACGTCCACGACGGCCACCGCCACGCCAGCCACGAGGGCCACTGGGACGACCACTGACGGACGACCACTGCAAAACGCCGGGCGGCAGGAGCTGCTCAGCTCCGACCGCCCGGCGAATTGGGGCATTTGAGACGGGAATGGGAGTCATTCCCATGTCCTAAGGTATGCATATGGCGACCCGAGCCCCTGAGCCCTCCGACCCGAGCGCAGTTCCGCAGGCAGATCCGAACGCCGACCTCAACGCGGCGAGCGAACTGCTGCGCGTTCTGGCGTCACCGGTCCGGCTCGGGATCGTCCGCGAGCTCTCGTCGGGCAGCCGCCATGTCGGGGAGCTGGTCGACGTCCTGCAGGTGAGTCAGCCGCTGGTCTCCCAGCACCTGCGCCTGCTGCGCGCCTCCGGGATCGTCAGCGCCCGACGGCGCTCCCGCGAGGTCGTCTACTCGCTGGTGGACGAGCACATCGCGCACATCGTCCTGGACGCGATCAGGCACGCCAACGAGCCGAGCACCACCAATAACTGACTCAGCGTCATCATCTGGAAGCGCACGACGCGCAGGTCCCGGAGAGCTCCACGGTGTGGTCCACGCCGACGAACCCCGACTGCTCGGCGACCTCCGACGCCCAGGTCTCCACCGGGCGCGAGTCGAGCGGCAGGCTGAGGCCGCACTCGCGGCAGATCAGGTAGTGCCGGTGCTCGGCGTCCGGGCGGTAGCGGAACAGTCGCTCGCCGTTGGTGTCCCGCACCAGGTCGGCGCGGCCGGTGCCGACCAGGGCGGTGAGCGTCCGGTAGATGGTGCTCAGGCCCACCGTGGAGCCCGAGGCGTGCAGGGCCGCGTGCAGGTCCTGGGCGCTGACGAAGTCGGTGCACGCCATCAGCGCGCGCAGCACCTGGACCCGCTGCTGGGTGGGCCGCCCGAGCAGCGCGACGGCCTCCGGCTGGGGCAGTCTGTCCTGCCCCCGCCGTCCGGCTCCCCGCGCCGTCCCCCGCTCAGCGGCCCCGTTCGTCACGCGACACCACCCGCCGTCACGGCCGGGTTCGCGCCCGCCCCCGCGCGGACGAAACGTCGCCGCACCGTGCCGAGCCGGCGTCCGAGCTGGGCCACGACGTAGGCGGCGAAGGCGAATCCGGTCACGAAGAAGCCGATCGGCCAGTCGGTCTGGTAGGACGCGGCGATCGCACCCCACACCACGGCCAGCGCGATGGCCACCGACAGCGCCGTCGTCCCCAGCGGGTTTTTGACCAGGCAGCGTGCCGCGGCGGGCGGGCCGACCATCAGACTGAACATCAGCAGCGCACCCACCACCGGCACGGCGGCGGTCGTGGCCAGGGCGACGACGGCGAGAAAGGCCATCTCCACCCGGTGCCCGCGCACGCCGCGCGCCTCGGCCACCTCCGGCATCAACGAGGTGAGCAGCAGCGGACGGTGCAGCAGCGCCAGCGCCGCGAGCGAGATCGCGCCGAGCACGGCGGTGATGCCGATCTCGTTGCTGCTGACGCCCAGCACTTCGCCGAAGAGCAGCGAGTAGATCTCGGGCGCGTACTCCGAGCTCCAGCTCAGGAAGAGCGAGCCCATCCCGAGCATCAGCACCATGGCCAGTGCGGTCACCACGTCGTGACGACCGCGCCGACCGAACGCCCCGATGCCGAGCGAGGCACCGAGGGCGAAGATCCCCAACCCGAACAGGGTGTTCAGGCCGAGCAGGCTCGCTCCGGCCGCGCCGGCGAAGGCGGCCTCCGGCACCGCGTGGGCGACGAAGGAGGAGCCGCGCAGGACGACGTAGAAGCCGACGAGCGGGGCGACGACGGCGACGATCGTCGCCACCTCCCAAGCGTTGAGCATGTAGTTTGCAAACATCCCAGCGTCCGCGAACATCTCAGCGCAGCCTCGCCGGAGTCAGGGGCTCTCGTGGCCCGGAGGACGGTTGCTCACCGGCGCGGCCTGTGGGCCCGGCGCGGCCGGAGCCGCGCCGTGCCGCGGGGGCGAATCCGGCGAGCAGGTAGCAGAGCAGGATGACCGCGACCACGAAGAAGCTGACCGGCCAGCCCTTCCCGGCGGGCGGCCAGAGGTAGCTGTCGTAGGCCAGGACGACGCCGATCCAGGTGGAGACCACCCCGACCAGCCCCGCCAGCACCATCGCCCGCGCCGGACGCCGGGTCAGCCGCAGGGCGGTGGCGGCCGGTCCGATCAGCAGCGCGGTGCTGAGGATCGTGCCCACCGCCACGCTGCACAGCGCGGCGGCCAGGGCGAGCAGCAGCAGGAAGGCCAGGCCGAGCCACCGGACCCGGACGCCGCGCGCCGCAGCCAGTTCCGGACTGACGGAGCTCAGCAGCAGGGGCCGGTAGAGCAGCGCGAGCACCGCCAGGCAGACCAGCGCGAGAAGCGTCATCGCGGGCACGGTGATCCCGCTGAGCGCGAAGAGCGACCCGAAGAGCAACGTCACGGTCACCCCGGTGGTACTGCCGGACATGGTCACCAGGTAGAGCAGCAGCGCCGAGACGCCGAGTGCGGTGCTGAGCACCAGCCCTGTCGCGACGTCACGTCCGCGCCGCCGCTGCGTGCCGGCCAGCTCCATCACCCCGGCGACGGCGAACCCGCAGGTGAGGATGCCCCACAGCGGGGTGATCCCGAGCAGGAAGGCCCCGGAGCCACCGAGCGTGCCGAGCGCACTCAGCGAGTGCCCGGCGAAGGACTGCCCGCGCAGCACGGTGAAGACGCCGACCGCGCCCGCGACGATCGGGACCACTCCCCCGACCAGGACGGCCTGGCGCACGGGCTGGCTGGTGAAGAAACCGGGGGCGAAGAGCGCGTGCCAGAGTGCTTCCACGATCCGCTCACCGCCTTTCCGCTGCCGCCACGGACGCATCCACGCCCACGTCCATGCCCGCGCCCGTGTCCATGCCCGTGTCCATGCCCGCACCCGTGTCCATGACCGCACCCGCGTCCACGGTGACGTGGGAGCCGGAGACCACCAGCACTCGGCCGTCGACATGCAGGACGTTGACGGGGTGTCCGTAGAGGCGGCTGAGCACCTCGGTGCGGACCACCTCGTCCGTCGTCCCCGCCGCCACCCGGCCGCCCGCGACGTAGACGACGCGGTCCATCACCGGCAGCAGCGGGTTCATGTCGTGGGCGGAGAGCAGCACGGCGATCTGCTGCTCGGCGGCGATGCGCGCGAGCAGGTCCACGATCTCCTGGCCGCTGCGGATGTCGAGGTTGGCCAGTGGCTCGTCGGCCAGCAGCAGCCGCGGGCGGCCGACCAGCGCGTGCGCGATCAGCACCCGCTGCTGCTCGCCGCCGGACAGTTCGCCCACCCGCGCGTCGGCGAACCGGCTCGCGTCGACGGCCTCCAGCATCTCCTCGGTGCGGCGCTGCCGCTCCCGCGACGGCATCCGCCAGCCGACGCGGTGGCCGTCCAGCCCGAGCCCGACCAGGTCGCGTGCCCGGACCGGGGCGTCCGGGTCGATCAGCAGCTTCTGCGGGACGTAGCCGACGGACCGGTGACGGCGCGTCAGCGGTTTGCCCTCGACCAGGACCCGCCCCTGAGTCGGCGCGAGCAGACCCATGACGACGCGCAGGATCGTCGTCTTCCCGGCCCCGTTGGAGCCGATCAGGCCGGTGAACTCGCCCGGCTCCAGAGCGAACCCGATCTCGTCGAGGATCTGGCGTCCGCCGCGCCACACCGAGACGCCCTCGATGTCGAGGACGGCTCCGTGCTCGCTTGTTTCGCCGCTCGTCGACCCGCTCATCACAGGATCGGCGCCGACTGGCCGTGGCCGAGCGCGTTGCCGAGCGCGGTGACCTCGGCGTTCATCCAGGTCTGGTAGGTGTAGCCGGGCGTGGGCATGGTCTCGTAGACGCCCACGATCGGGATGTTGTTCTGCTTGGCCAGCCCGGCCAGCTCCTGCGTCAGCGAGTCGGTGACCTGCTGGTTGTAGACGAAGGCCTTGACCTTGTGGCCGGTGAAGAGCGCCTTCTCGGCCGCCACGTCCTGCGGGGACGGGTCGGTGCCGTTCATCACGTCCGCCTGGAACGCCCACGGGGTGAGGTTCTTGATGCCCGCCGCGTCCAGCAGGTAGTCGGCGACCGGCTCGGTCGTCGCCACGGCCGCGCCCGGGTAGGCGGCCTTCACCTTGGCGAGCGCCTGGGTCCAGGAGTTGAGGGAGGCGTCGAAGGTGGTGGCGTTGGCCTCGAAGGAGGACTTGTGGGCCGGGTCGATCGCCGACAGGTCGTCAGCTATGGCCTTGGCCACCACCGGCATCGTCGACGGCTTGTACCAGAGGTGCGGGTTGGGGGTGGAGTCCGGAAGGCCCAGCAACTGCTGGACGTTGATCACCTTGCGGCTCGAACTACCGGACGCCTGCTCGATCTTGCTCATGAAGTCGTCGTAGCCGACACCGTTCTGCACGATCAGCTGGGCGGCGCTGACGGTCTGCGCGACCTTGGGGTCCGCCTCGAAGGTGTGCGGGTCGGTGGCCGGGTTGCTCATGATGCCGGTGGCCGAGACGTACTGGCCGCCGATCTGGCCGATCACGTCCGCGTACTCGTTCTCGGCGCCGACGGCGACGATCTTCGTCCCGGTGCCGGAGCCGATGCCGGAGCCTGAGGAGTCGGTGCTGGACGCAGACCCACCGCTGTTGGCCGAGCTTGAACAACCCGAGGCCAGCAGCGCCGTACTCGCCACCAGCGCACCCACGGCCACTCGCGCACCGCGCGACCACTTGAACATGCCCATCCCCTGCTCTCACGTCAACTGGAAGTCACCGCCGCACACCGGGGCAGCGACTGGCGGAGCCCCGCCGACGCAAGAAAAGATAATCATGTTCAATAAGGCTGTCCAGGTGTTCTTGGAAACGATTATCAGGTTCTTGCCTGCATCCTTACTTCCGGTCAGTGGACCAGGCGCTCCGCCAGCAACAGCCCGCCGAGCACGATCATCGCCACGCCCGAGCAGCGCGACACCAGCGCGGCGGTCGTCGGCCGGGCCCGCAGCACCCGGCGCGCCGTGGTGCCCACGCCCGCGTAGACGACAGCGCAGTTGGCCGTGTGCACCAACCCCAGCACGGCTATCTGCGCCGCGAACGGCCAGCCGACGCCGCGCGCGGCGAACTGCGGCAGCAGGGCGACGAAGAGCAGCATCGCCTTGGGGTTCAGCCCACTGATGCCCGCACCCCGGACCGCCTGCCGCAGCCACGACTCGGCCCCCGGACCTTCGGGCGCGCCCTCCGCCACCCGGGGAGTGGAAGGCTGAAGCACCGTGCCCACGCCGAGCCGGACCAGGTACGCCGCACCGACGAGCGTGATGACGGTCAGCACCACCGACGTGCGTGCCACCAACGCGGCAACTCCGGCCGCGACCACGGCAGTCAGCACCACATAGCCCGCCAGCAGTCCGCCGACGGCGGGCAGCACGGTCCGCTCCCGGAGTCCGGCGGCGATCGCATAGGCCCAGTCCGCACCGGGAACCAGCACCAGCAGGAACGAGACCACCCAGAACGCGGCCAGAGCGCTGATCGCCATTGCTTCCACTCACCCTCTCGGTCGGGCTCGTGACACCTCGACCGCTCTTGCTGGCCTGCTGGCCGCTCTTGCTGACCGCTTAAGGGAAGGCTAGGCGGATATGTCCGAAAGGTGCTTCCAATCTTTTCCCCGATCCCGCCACCGAGTGGAAGAATCTTCTCCATGGATGACGTCGATCGGAATATTCTTGCCGAGCTGCAGCGCGACGGGCGGCTGACGCTCACCGAGCTCGCCGAGCGGGTCCGGCTCAGCGTCTCCCCCTGCCACCGCCGGCTGCGCGCCCTGGAGCGTTCCGGCGCGATCACCGGCTACCACGCCCAGCTCGACGCCGGAGCCCTCGGGCTGAGCTTCGAGGCGCTGGTCTTCGTCACCATGCGCTACGAGGACCGCGAGACCGTCGCCGCCTTCGAACGGGAGGTGGCCGGCATCCCCTACGTCGTCCAGGCGCAACGGCTGTTCGGCGACCCGGACTTCCTGCTGCGCATCGTCACCCACGACCTGGCCGCCTACCGACAGCTCTACGACGAGCGGTTGGCCACCCTGCCCGGGGTCCAGCGCCTCAGCTCCACGCTCGTCATGGCGAACGTCGTCGAGTCCCGCCCGCTCCCGCTGTGAGCGCCTGACGGTGGATCAGCTCTCGGACGGGCGAAGCAAGCCGGTCCGCTTGACCGTGCTGAGGATCGGCGTCACCTCCAATCCCCTGATGTCGCCCAGCGATCCGACCGTCCCGGTCAGGAAGTCGTAGAGCCCGCCGAGGTCGTGGGCCGCCACCGCCACCAGCAGGTTCGCCGACCCGGTCGTCGCCGCGGCGAACCGCACCTGGGGGTGACGGCTCAGCGCCAGGCCGGTCTCCTCCAGGCTGCCGGGGCCAGTGGAGATCCACAGCAGCGCCTCGCTGCCGACGCCGAGCAGCCCCAGGTCGACCTCGCAGGCCAGCCGCACCATGTGTGCGGAGAGCAGCAGGTCCAGCCGACGCCGCACGGTCGACGCCGAGGTCCCCAGCCGGTCGGCCAGCTCGCTGTGACCGGCGCGCGCGTCCGCCGTCAGCTGCTCGACCAACTCCTGGTCCAGCGGCTGGAGTTCGGGGGCGGCGGCGGGCTCGTGCGCGAACGGGGCGAGGGCGTCGAACTGGTCCTGCGGCAGCAGTCCCGCGCTCCACGCAAACCCCGCCGGAAAGACCTTCAGCAGGTCGCAGGCGTCCCAGGACTGCACGGCGGCCGTGGCGGGCAGGTCGCGCAGCAGCAGCGAGGTGCGGGCCTGGGGGCCGTCGAGGAAGAGGACGCTGCTGATCTCGTCGCCGCCGCCAAGGATGTCGACCCACACGGTGTCCTCGCGCCGCGCGAGCGCTGCGGCGAGCGTCCGGATCCGGCTCGGGCGACAGCGGATCCGCAGCGCCATCGGGATCAGTCCCGGAAAGCGGGCCGGGTTGCGCACCGCCGTCGGGCGCAGCGTTCCGTCGTGCAGCAGCGGCGTCGCCCGGCGCACCACCGTGCGCTCGGAGATCCCGAGCACACGGGCGACCGTACGCCACGACGCCCGGGGCGACGCCATCAGCACGGCGGCGATCCGCCGGTCCGTCTCGTCCAGTGCCTGCCTCATGCGTCCCACTGTCCCACTTCCGTCAGAAGTTGATGACTTGTGGCGCACATCGGGAAGTCCGAGGGGCAGTTCTCGCTGGTTTCCGCCGCCCAGCGATAGAACGGAGTCGTCAGGCAGGAGACGACACAGGAAACGGAACAGGAAAGGGAAGGTGGCAGCGATGATCGCGACGGAACGCCCGGTCGTGGGCACCGGTTCGGGGAGCGTCCTGGGGACGAGGGAGGACGGCGTCGCCGCGTTCCGGGGAATCCCGTATGCGGCCTCCCCCGTGGGGGAGCTGCGCTTTGCCGCCCCCGCGCCGCACCCGACCTGGTCCGGGGCGCGGGACGCCTCCCGCCCCGGACCGGCCGTGCCGCAGGGGCCCTCGCGTCTGGAGCTGGTCATGGGGGTGCGCGCCCCCGACTGGGACGAGGACGGCTCGCTCACGCTCAACGTCTGGACCCCGCGTCTGCCCGCCGACGGCGTCGCAAAGCCCGAACTCCCGGTGCTGGTCTGGTTCCACGGCGGCGGGTTCACCAGCGGGTCCGGTGGGTGGGACTGGTACGACGGCCGCAGGCTGGCCGCCGCCGGCGAGATCGTCGTCGTCACCGCCAACTACCGCGTGGGCCCGCTGGGTTACCTGCACCTTCCGGAGCTCGGCAGCGACAACCTCGGGACGCGGGACCAGGCCGCCGTCCTCGCCTGGGTGCGGGAGAACGTCGCCGCCTTCGGCGGGGATCCGGACCGGCTGACCGTCGGCGGCCAGTCCGCCGGAGCGTTCTCGACCCTCTACCTCGGACTCTCGCCGGTCACCGGCCCGCTGATCAGCCGGCTCATCACCCAGAGCGGCCCATTCGGGCTCCCCCCGCAGGCCCCCGAGGTCGCGGAGGACCACGCCCGACGCTTGCTCAAGATCCTGGCGGTGGACGGCAGCCAGGACGTCCTCACTGCCCTGCGAGCCCTTCCGGTCCAGCAACTGCTCGCGGCATACGGACAGTTGGCCCAGGACCTCGCCCGCCCCGGCGACGTCGCGCCGCCGATGTACCCCGTCCTCGGCGGGTTCGGGATGCCGCAGGCGTGGGAGCAGGCCGTGGCCGCCGGACGTCTCGACGGCAAGCAGCTGCTGGCCGGGACCACGCGGGACGAGATGACGGCCTTCTTCTCCTTCGATCCGCGCATACAAGCCGCCTCGACCGAGCAGGCGCGCGCCGTCGCGGCCCGGCAGATCGCCGACGGCGGCGAGCGTTTCGACCGCATGGCCGCGCAGCGTCCCGGCGCGACGGCGGCCGAGGTCGTCACCGCAGTCGTGACCGAGACCGTGTTCCGCGACGGGACCCTGGCCATCGCCGACCATCAGGCCACGACCGGCAACCCCGCGTACGTCTACCAGTTCGACTACGCCCCGGTGCCGGACCCCGCCCACCTGGGCGCGGCGCACTGCGGCGAGCTCCCCTTCTTCTTCGACACCTTGGACGCCTACGCCCGCCCCGGCAGCCCGATGCTCGGCGAGCCCACCGACGCGGTCCGCGCGCTCGGCCGCACCTTCTCGCGAGCTGCTGCGTCCTTCGTCGCCACCGGCCGACCGGACGCGGACGCCTGGTCGCCGTACCGGCCCGCCGCCCCGGAGACGGTGCGGCACTTCGCCTGACGCCCGGCTGGCTAACAGGCTCCGCGAGGTGCACCAGTTGCACTAGTTGATGCATCAACTATAAGCTGATCCACAACGGAGACCCGCCAGGGAGGCCAATCATGGACCAGCGCGTGACGGACAACGCCGAGCAGTCGCGTTTCGAGGTGTTCGAGGGCGACGAGCTCGCCGGATTCGCCCAGTACCACCGCTTTCGCGACGAGATCGCGTTCATCCACACCGAGATCGACCCGCGCTTCGAGGGACACGGCCTGGGCAGCCTGCTCGCCCGCAACGCGCTGGACGCCGTGCGCGAGCAGGGTCTCTCCGCCCTGCCCTACTGCCCCTTCATCCGCGCGTGGATCAAGAAGCACCCTGAGTACGTCGACCTGGTGCCCGCCACGCAGCGTGAGCGGTTCGGCCTGTGAGCGAGACGCCGCCTGCTGACGGCTACGTCCGCGCCGCCGCGGCGGTCGCGACCGGGCTGCCGACCGACTACGGGGTCGACCTTCACGTCGGCCGACACCGGATCGCCGTCGACGAACCGACCTCCCACGGCGGCGGCGACAGCGGCCCGACCCCCGTCGGACTGCTGATCTCCGCAGTCGCCTCCTGCACGGCGATCACGCTGCGGATGTACGCCGAGCGCAAGTCCTGGCCGCTGGAGGACATCCGGGTGCACGTCGCCTACGAGAAGGGCCCGGACGGCGCGAACCGGATCACCCGGCGCATCGACCTGATCGGCCCGCTCGACGACGCGCAGCGCGCCCGGCTGCTGGAGATCGCCGAGCGCACGCCCGTCACCCGGGCCGTCCGCGAGGGCACGCCGATCGTCACAGCGGCCGACCACCACCCCCTGCCCGCAGCTCCAGAAACCAAGGTGCAGCCATGAGCGTGCGTGACACCACCCCCGACCCCTCGGCGGCGGCCTTCCGCGAGCGCGGCGGACGCGAGCACGTCCCCGGAGCCCCGGTCCGGGACCTGCTCAGCGCCCGGGAGTTCACGCTCGGGGACTCCTCCGTCGTCCGCCGACTACTGCCCACCCTCGGCCGACGGATGGTCGGAGCGTGGGCCTTCGTCGACCACTACGGCCCCGACAACATCGCGGACCAGCCCGGCATGCAGGTCCCCCCGCACCCGCACATCGGCCTGCAGACCGTCAGTTGGCTGCACGCGGGCGAGGTGCTGCACCGCGACAGCGCGGGCCACGTCCAGACCATCCGTCCGCGTGAGCTCGGCCTGATGACGTCGGGACGCGGCATCTCGCACTCGGAGCAGAGCCCCGTCCCCCACCCCCGCCTGCTCCACGGCGCACAACTGTGGGTCGCGCTGCCCGACAGCGCCCGGCACGCCGCCCCTGCATTCGAGCACCACGCGCAGCTGCCGCAGGTCGGCGTCCCCGGCCTGGACGCGACGGTGATCCTCGGCGAGCTGGACGGCGCTGCCTCCCCCGGCACCGTCCACTCTCCCCTGATGGGGGCGGATCTGACTCTCCATCAGGGCACCGAGCTGCGGCTCCCCGTCGAGCCGGACTTCGAGTACGCCGTGCTGACCATGTCCGGCACCACCGAGGTCGACGGTGTCCGCCTCGACCCCGGTTCGATGCTGTACCTCGGCACCGGCCGCCGTGACCTGCCGCTGCGCGCTGTGGACGGGGAGTCGCAGTTCCTGCTGCTCGGCGGCGAGCCGTTCGCCGAGAAGCTCGTCATGTGGTGGAACTTCGTCGGCCGCACCCACGACGAGATCGCCACGGCCCGGCAGGACTGGGCGACCGGCGACCGCTTCGGCCACGTCCTCGGCTACGAGGGCGCGTCCACTCCGGCCCCGGCGCTCCCCACCCACCCGCTCCAGCCGCGCGGGCGGGAGCGCTGAGTCGGGCCGAAGGGCCAGTCCGCAGTACGTGAGGACCTGCGGACCAACCCGTCCAACCGATCGATCCCGTGCGGGTCAGACGGACCCGCCGTCGTGGTGCTCAATCGTCGTCGCCGAGGCGAGGGGCTCCTACTTGACGGTCACCCAGGCAGAGGCTGACACCGTCGCACCGCTGGTGGCGTCGCCGCCGTACACGTAGCGCCAGGAGCCGGAGCGGGAGTCGCGGACCGAAGTGCTGAGCGCGCCGGTGCTGCTGGTGCGGACCCAGCGGACGGTGGTCCAGGTGCTGGAGCCGGCCCTGCGGAACTGGAGGGCGACCCAGCGTCCGGCGTATCCGCGCCAGGCGAACTTCTCCCAGTCAGCGCGGTTGAGCTGGCCCTTGACGGCCAGGTAGGCGCCGTTGCGCACGGTGGCGGCCGAGGGCTTGACGGTGAGGGCGTCGGCGCGCGCGAACATGGTGAAAGTGCCGGCCTTCGGCGTGAACGTGGTCCTGCCGTCCTTGCCGTTCACGAGCACCGCGATGTCGAAGACCATTCCCGCCATGGCGTCGGGGATCTGCATCGTCTTGACGTTGTACGTCTCGGTGTCGGTCATGCCGGCGGTCTCGCCGGTCGAGGTGCGGCTGACGACCGGCAGCGCCGGGCTGGAGGCGAGATCGGCGGCGGTGATCGATTCGCCGCCGGCGGCGGCGTTGTCCGGCCACGGCAGGGCCTTGACGGACGCGATCCCGTCCGGGTCGGTGGCGCTGATCCGGATGACCTCGGACGCCTTGCCGGTCAGGCCCAGGACGAGAGTGGTCGCCGAGGCGTGGGTGATCACGGGCGACGGGGTGGTGGCGGACGCGGCGGTCGGGACCGCCAGCGTGCCGAGCGCAAGCGCGCCGACCAGGGTCGGCGCCGCTATGCGAATGCGCATCTGTGCTCCTTACAAAGACCCCGTCTCCATGACGGGGTCTTGAGAGAGCCGTTATACCAGCCGCTCCTGCCGCGTCTTCGCTGGTGGGGGCCGCATCGTCCCGCGAGGTTCCGGCCCGAGCTGAAGGTGGTTCAGACTCAACCGATGGCGGACGGGGCCATGGAGAGCCCGAAGCCGATGACCACCAGGCACAGCGTCGAGGCCCCGGCGAGCCAACCAGAGGCGCGGCGCTATGCCCGGTCGCCACCGATCCGCCCGTGCCACTCCGCCCAACTCGGCTGATTCCAGGCGTTGATCACGAGGCACCGCGCCTGGCTACCCTGTGGCCATGTCATCGCACGCGCCCGCCGAACTCTCCGGCTCTGACGCCACCACGAACGCCAAGGAAACAGCCGAGGAAACGGCCCAGGAAACGGCCGCCCAACTGGCCGCCCAACTGGCCGCCGACCCGTACGTCGCGTACGCCCGCCTGCGGGAGGCCGGACCGGTCCACCGGGTCGCCGGGACCGACGGGCGTCCCGCATGGCTGGTCACCCGCTACGAGGACGTCCGCCGCGGGCTGGCCGACCCCCGGCTCTCGCTGGACAAGCGGCACGCGCTGCCCGGCAACTACCAGGGCCTGTCACTCCCGGCCGCGCTGGACGCCAACCTGCTCAACATGGACGCCCCCGACCACACCCGGATCCGCCGGCTGGTGTCCCAGGCGTTCACCCCACAGCGCATCGAGCAACTGCGGCTACCGATCCGGCGCACCGCCGAATCCCTGCTGGACGCCTTCCCGGCCGAAGGCCCCGTGGACCTGGTCGCCGCCTACGCCGCGCCGCTGCCGATCACGGTGATCTGCGAGCTTCTCGGCGTGCCCACGGAGGAACGCCGCGACTTCCGCGGCTGGACGGACACCCTCGTCGCCCCCGACCCCTCCCGCCCGAACGAGGCCAGGACCGCGATCGCGGGCATGCTCGGCTACCTGACCCGGCTCATCGCGACCAAGCGCGAACACCCGGGCGACGACCTGCTGTCCGCGATGATCGAGGCCAGGGACGAGGACCGTGACGAAGGTCGGCGTCTCAGCGAGGACGAGTTGCTCTCGCTCGCCTTCCTGATCCTCTTCGCCGGGTACGAGAACACCGTCCAGCTCATCGGCAACGCGGTGCTTGCTCTCCTCGCCCACCCGGACGAACTGGCCGCCCTCCGCGCGGAGCCGGAGCGGATGGGGGCGGCGGTCGGGGAACTGATGCGCTTCGACGCTCCCGCGCCGCTCGCCATCCGGCGCTTCCCGGTCGAGGACGTCACCGTCGACGGCGTCACCATCCCGGCCGGGGAGACCGTCCTGCTCTCGCTCGCCTCCGCGAACCGCGACCCGGACCGCTTCCCGGAGCCGGACCGCCTTGCCCTCGACCGCGCGTCATCCGGCCACCTCGCGCTGGGTCACGGCGTCCACTACTGCCTCGGCGCACCCCTGGCCCGCCTGGAGACGGAGATCGCCCTCGACGCTCTCCTGACCCGCTTCCCCCACCTCACGCTCGCCGTCCCGGCGGCCGACCTCCGCCACCGCCCCTCCATCCGCACCCGCGGACTGGTCGCCCTGCCGGTCGCCTACTGACGCGTCCTGACGATCCCTCACCTGACCCCGACCTGACCCCGACCCTGACCCTGCCCCCGCGGCACGGTCAGCTCGTCCGCGCTCCCGCGCTGATGTTCGCGATGCGGCCCAGGGGGTCGAAGGTGACCTGGACCGTGCTGCCGTCCGGCAGGTGGGCGCGGGTGCCGTCGATGGTCTTCTCGGCGCGGATGCCGTGGTGGGCGAAGTAGCCCCGGACGACCTGGCGGGCGGAGCGGCTGAAGAGGGTCTGGCCGGTCATCAGGAAGCGTGGCATGGCGATCGGGTCCAGCGGGGCGAGCTGGATCTGCGGGTCGTCCGGAGTGAAGTAGACCCGGGTGTCCGAGCCGGCCGACTGGCCGATGTAGCCGGGCGCGCTGAGGACGCCCATCGCGACGAAGGCCAGCGCCTCGGCGGCCCAGCGGGGATCGTCGAAGCCGGACAGGTCCACGCCCGCCTCCCGCAGCTCGGGGATGCGATTGCGCTTCCCGAACTCGGCGACCCGCTCGCTCGCCACCACGACCGGCGTGCCGCGGAGGCTGGGATTGGCCCACGCCCACAGCCACGAGCGGCCGGTGACGTCGAAGGTGCCGAGCAGTCCGACGCGGACGGTGCGACCCGCTGCCCGGTACACCTGCTGCTCCAGGTCCGCCGTCCACTCCCCGCCAGCAGGCAACGCGCGCCCGAGCGCGTCGAGTTGCTCGGTCCCCCAGGCGGCGTGGTACTCCGCGTGACGGAGAAAGGCCTCGGAGAATATCGACTTCACGCGGCAATCCCTAACAACTCAAAGTCAGCAATGTGCAACCGTTGGTAGGGATATCAGACAGCCAGGACGATCCCCGCGTTGACCTGCAGGTTTTCACTGTGGCTTCACAAAAACCCCGGAACGGACAGCTCCGCACAAGCTGTCCCGGCCCCAGGCGGAATCCTGGACGGGCCGACGGACAGGTGATCTACGATCGGCGGCATGGAG
The DNA here is from genome assembly GCF_041262485.1 of Streptacidiphilus sp. BW17. Classification (NCBI taxonomy): domain Bacteria; kingdom Bacillati; phylum Actinomycetota; class Actinomycetes; order Kitasatosporales; family Streptomycetaceae; genus Streptacidiphilus; species Streptacidiphilus sp. BW17. The sequence goes on from NZ_JBGCCR010000004.1 coordinate 145,521, forward strand.
AAGTCTGTGCGGAGTGTGCGTCTGGAGCCGTTCACCGAGGACGAGTTCGGTCCTTGGGAGGAGCGGCGGGTCGAGACGTACGCGCGGTCGAACGTCAACGCGGGGTTCTGGTCCGCGGCAGAGGGCTTGGCGAAGTCCCGGGAGGCGTTCGACCAGCTGCTACCGAAGGGACTCGCCACGCCCGACAACCACCTGTGGATGGCGCACGACGCGGAGACGGACGAGCAGGTCGGCACGCTGTGGATCGCGATGCGCGCCCTCGGGAAGAGCAATGAGGCCTACATCTGCTTCGTCGGCGTGGACGAGGCGCACCAAGGCAAAGGTTACGGCCGGGCACTCATGCACGCGGCGACGGACGCCGGGCGGCAGCTCGGGGCGACGTCGATGGGTCTGAACGTCTTCGGGGACAACACCAGGGCTCAGAACCTCTACCACAGCCTCGGGTACGTGGTGCAGGCCCAGAGCATGCGGCTGGACCTCTGACCGCTCGCGCCGTCGCGCGAGCGGTCAGAGCGGGCCTTAGGCGGAGAAGCTGCCGACGCCCGAGACGTGGGAGCCATAGCCCGCAGCCAGCGTGCCGACGCCGCCGGCGGAGCCGGGGAGGCTGGCCGGGATCATGCAGAACGGGTCCGCGTAGACGCGGATGGTGCTGTCGGTGAGGTTGTCCACCACGTGGGCCAGCGGCGGCAGCTTCTGGCAGCCGGTCGGGTTCTGGTAGATGTCCAGCGGCTGGAGCTCGGTCGAGAAGACGACCACTTGACCGGTCGCCGCCTGCGCGGGACCGGCGGCGAGGCCGACGACGGCCGTGAAGGCCGCCAGGGCCCCGGCGATGACGGTTGCGGTACGACGCATGAGACTTCCTCCAGTGAGGGTTAAGGGGTGAGCGGTCACCCGCGGATGCGGGCGCACAGGGGGGCCGCTGCGAGCGACCCGGCGACGCGGCGCACGGCCTGTTCGGCGGAGCGGACCGCGCCCTCGCTGTTGGGCCGCAGGAGGGTCCAATCGCCGACGTACTCGATTGGGCCGGCCGGACGCGCGGCGAACGCGCCGCGCAGGCGGAGCGCTGCGGGCGTTGCTTCCGGAAGGCCGTGGCGGAAGCGGTGCACCAACGTGCGGGTGGTGGCCGCGCCGAGGCCGGGCAGGAACCGTTCGGCCTCGGCGGCGACCACCCGCGTGAACTCCTCGTCGGGCGCGTCCAGCAGGTCCGGCCCGGCCCACGGTGAGGCGAACAGGGTGACCATCCCGCGCCCCGCCGGGACGCGGCCCTCGGCCTTGAGATGGTCCAACAGCAGCCCGGCGCAGATGCGGCTCTCCCGCTCCGGGATCGAGAGGGCGTAGCTGGGGGTGCGCGTCGGGCTGGGCAGCGGCCGGTCCAGGAGGCAGACGGCCTTGAGCATCGGCGCGAAGGTGCACGCTTCCAGGAAGGGGCGCTCCTCCGGCGTCGCGTCCACGTCCAGGGCCAGGGTGACCGGTGCCGGGACGGCGAGCACGAGCTGACGGGCCGTCAGTACGCGGCCGTCGACGAGGTGAAGGCGGGCGCGGTCCGACCCGGTCCGCTCGACCACCAGCGCGGGGCTGCCGAGTTGCACGGGCACCTGCCGTGCCAGAGCACGGGCGAGCGTGTCCATCCCGGTGCGGTACGTGGACCACCGCGCTCCCGCGCCGCCGACCGCGAGCAGCAACGCCAACATCGGGGCGACTGCGGAGCGTTCGGGACGCCAGCCGAAGCAGTGGCTGGAGAACGGCTGCAGCAGGCAGTCGAGCAGCTCGGGGTGGTAGGCGCCGGCGTACTCGGCGACGGTGGCCGCGCCGAGGGGCGAGACCTCGGGGCGGTCGGCGTCGAACTCCGCGCGGTTGCCGAGCAGGTGGGCGGTGGAGCGGAGCCAGGCGAGTCGGCCGCGCCAGGACATGCCCGCACCGGTCAGCAGGCCGAGCGGGTGGCCCAGCCGCGCATGGGCGCGCCCGTCGCGCCACAGCGCGAATCCTGCCCGGATCGGCACCAGGTCCTCGCGTGGAACGGCGAGTTCGCGGATGAGCCGCCACGTGGCCTCGTAGCCACGGTCGGCGATGGTCTCGGCGCCCTCGTCGATCAGGTATCCGTCGACGCGGGAACTGGCCATCCGCCCGCCGACGCGCGGCGCGGCCTCGAAGACCTGGACGGAGCGTCCCGCCTGCTGCAGCCGGTAGGCGGCGGTGAGTCCGCCGATGCCCGCGCCAACGACGGCGACGTCAAGGTCGAGACCCGAGGCGCCACCCGACTCCAGGCCGTTCATGTCCACCGTCCCGTGCCGTGGCCGACGCTTCCGGCCAGGTAGCGGTCGCGCAGCTCGTGGCGGCGGACCTTGCCGGTCCCGGTGCGCGGGACGTCGTCCCGGTCCAGCACGAGCGGCTCGGCCAGGGCCGGCAGGTCGCGCACGGCCTCCTTCCAACGCCCGGGCTCGATGGGCCCGTTGACGATGAGCACCGGTTGCGGTGTGCGGTCCACGCCGCCGAGGACGACGGCCTCCTCGACCTCGGGCAGACGGTCCTGGAGCACGTCCTCCAGCTCGACGCAGCTGACGCCGGGGATCATGTCGACCTCGCGGTCGAGCAGCAGCACCGCGCCGGAGCGCGTGCGGACGGCCAGGTCACCGGTGTTGAACCAGGGACCGCGCACCTTCTGCTGCCAGCGGTCCTGCTCGCCGAGATAGCCGAGGCAGCAGGCCTTCGTCCGGGTGAGGACCAGACCCACCTCGCCGCGCGCGACGGGCCGGAAGGTGTGCGGGTCGACCACCCGCAGGCCCACCCAACCCGGCAGCGGACGGCCGAGGTTGCGGGTGGTGGGGTGCCGCTGGGCACGCCGGGCGAGGGCGCGGCGGGTGAGGAACCGGAAGGTCAGCGGCCCGGTCTCGGTCTGGCCCCACCCCTGCATCCACAGCGGGACGCGGCGCCGGCTGGCGTGGAGGAAGGCGCGAACGGTCGGCGGGTGGACCGCGTCGAAGGTGGAGATGTAGAGCCGCACGTCGCGGAACGGGCTGCGCTGCGCGGCGGCCAGTCGGTGCCAGCGCACGTAGGTGGACGGCAGCGCCTCCACGATGGTGGGCGGGTGCGCGTCCAGCAGCCGACCGGCGGTGTCGGGGTCGGAGTCGGAGTCGGCGACGATGACGACCTCGCGTGGCTGGTGCCAGAACGTGCTCACCGTCCACGACAGCGCGCGGCCGTGGGCGAAGGACGTGGCGCTGGCGAAGACGTCCGCGCGGCCCGCGGTGAGGACGGGCCAGGGCATCGCCTCGAAGCCGGTCAGCCGACGGATCAGGGTCGTGGTGGAGTGGACGACCAGCTTGGGCGCGCCGGTGGTGCCGGAGGTGTGCAACACGGCCAGCGGCAGATCGTCCGCGCGGCGGTGGACCCGGGCGGGCGGCTCGTCGGGCAGGTCGTGCAGCGCGGTGACACCGGATCGGCGGCCGTCGCCGGGCGCGCCCCGGTCCAGCGTCACCGTCTGCCCGGCGTGCCGGGTCAGCTCCATCCCGGCGGCGGTCCCGGCGCGCAGCAGGCGCGTCTCGGTGACCAGGACGGCGGGCTGCAGCCGGTCGAGCAGGCTGTCCAGCACCTGCGGGTCGAGGTGGTCGGAGAGCAGCGCCGGGACCGCGCCGATCCGGGCGGCGGCGCAGGCGATCAGCGCGTAGTCCCAGTGGTTGCGCTTGACGACGGCGACATGGTCGCCGGGACGGGCTCCGGCGGCGGCCAGCCGTGCCGCGGTGGCACGGACCAGCCCGGCCACCTGCGGCACGGTCCACCGGGTGCCCGCCTCGGGGGCGAGGTCGAGCGGGCGGCTGAGATGGACGATGGTCGGCGAGCGCCGCCGGGCGAGCGCGTCGAAGACGACGCCGGGGTGGAGGGGCTTCACCGCTGCGTCACCGCCAGCAGCAGGTCGGCGGAGATCATCAGCGCGGTGGCGATCCGGTGCAGCCGGATGCCGAGCGTCCGCGCGCCGAACACGTTGCCGCGCAGGTTCCCCTTGACCCACTGCAGTGCGCGCAGCGCGATGACCGGCGACATCAGCAGCGGGAACCACCACGGGCCGATCCCGACGGACGAGGGGACGATGATCAGCAGGGCTTCGAACGCGGAGACCGCGCCGATGAACGCGGCGTTCCCGCGCACGGACGCGACGCAGGCGACCGTGAGACGGCCGACGGCGCGGTCCCCGTCGCGGTCGTTGATGTTGGAGTAGACGCCGAACAGTGCCGGACCGAGGCCGAAGACCAGGGCCTGGACGACGACGAACCCGGGGGCCTGCCCGGTCAGCAGGCCGAAGAGCGGCAGCACGTAACCCCAGCCGAGGGCGGCCAGGAAGAGCTCCTGGAAGCCCCGGTAGCTGAGCTTGAGCCACCACGAGTACTGGAACCCGAAGACCAGACAGGCCCCGGTCCCGAGCACCGCCCACAGCGGCCGGGCGGGCGCCAGCGCCACGCTCGCGCCCCAGAACCCGGCGCAGAGCGCGGTTGCGGCCGAGCCGAAGCGCAGTGCTTGACGCTCCGTCAGTGTCCCGGCGATCAGCGGCTTGCGGGCGAGGCGTCGCGCGGCGGCGTCGGGGCCGTAGTTGGCGGCGTCGCTGCCGTCCCGGTAGCCGGTGACGTCGTCGAAGGCCACCATCCCGGCGACCATGGTGAGTTCACCGAGGAAGAAGAGCAGCAGCACGAGGGCGGACCGGCCCACGTAGGCCAGGTCGGATGCCGCGCCGAAGGGGACCAGCATCGCCGCGACCAGCGGAATGCTCAGGTAGTAGTCGAGGATGTCGAGCTTGGCCAGCTTGGCGTAGGCGCGCCGGCTGCCGGGCGTGATCACCGGACCGTCGGCCGACCTTCCGGCCGGACGGACGGGAAGGGTCACGACCGTTGCCTGGCTGGGGGCTTGGGCTCCTGGCTGGGCCGCGGTGTCGAGTGCGGACGCGGGTTCCATCGGGCGGGTGCTCCTCCTGCATTGTGGTGCTGCTTTGCTGCGGTGCTGCGGTCGTGCGGTCGTGCGGTCGTGCGGTCTCCCGCTCAGGTGGTTGCCGGCGCCTCCCCCGGCTCCCCCGTGTGGGACGCGGCGGCTGCGGCGGTCAGGGCAGTGGCGGTCAGGGTGCGGCGGCAGACCTTGCCGGTGGCCGCGAGCGGCAACCGGTCCAGATGCAGGACGAGTTCGGGCAGCTTGCGGCGGGCCAGACCGCGTTCACCGCCCAGGTAGGCACCGAGGCTCGCGACGTCCAGCGGGGGCGTGCCGGGCCGCTGGACCAGGCAGGCGCAGAGACGCTCACCGAGGTCCGGGTCCGGGACGGCCACGCAGGCGGCCTCGGCGACGTCCGGGTGGGCGTGCACCTGCTCCTCGACCTCGGCCGGGCTGATGGTCCAACCGCCGCGGATGACCACCTGCTTGAGCCGGTCCAGCACGCGCAGCGTGCCGCCCGGCTCGATCACGCCCAGGTCGCCTGTGCGGACCCAGCCGTCGGTGGTCCGATAGCGGTGGTCCAGCTCGGGCGCGCCGACGTAGCAGAGCGGGCTCATCGGTCCGCGCGCCTGGATCTCGCCACTCCGGCCGGGCGGCAGCGGCCGGTCGTCCGGGCCGCAGACGCGCAGGTCGGTGACGCGCGGGTCGGGCGTCCCGACCCGGCTCACGTCCTGGTGCGGATCCGTCCACGTCGTACGGCAGTTGACGCCGTCGCTGGAGCCGTAGACGTTGATGACCGGGCAGCCGAACCGGTTCAGCGCGGCGGCCAGCACGGCTGAGGTCAGCTGCGCGCCGCTGGAGACGACCGCCCGCAGGGAGCTCAGGTCCTCGCCGGGCACCGGCGGGTGGTCGGCGATCCGGCGCAACATCGTCGGCACTCCGACGAGGTGCGTCGGCCGCCATGCGGTGACGGCGCGCAGGACCGCGTCGGGGTCGAACCGCTCCAGCAGGTGGAGCGTCGCCCCGCAGCGGGCCAGTGCCACGAGCCCGAGCGAGCCGTAGGAGGACGCGAGCGGGGCCAGGACGAGCGCGGCGGGGGCGTGCTCTGCTTCGGCGTCGGGTTCGAGGCCGAGGACGGCGGCGACGTAGGTGCCGCGTCCGCCCAGCAGCGCGTTGTGGCTGTAGGCGGTCATCTTCGGCGCAGCCTCCGAGCCTGAGGAGACCAGGATCCGGGCCGGGTCCTCGGGGTCGACGCGCGCAGGGCGGAACGCGTCGGGATCGCCGCGCAGGAGGCCATCGACCGTGACGACGTGCTCCAGGTGGGCGAGGGGCCCGTGCCCTCGTTCGAGGCCGGTGTCGGCGTTGGTGTCGGTGCCTGCCTCGGTGTCGGTGTCGGCGTCGGCGTCGGTGACCAGGAACCGGGCCCGGGACAGCTCCAGCAGCGCATGGCTCTCGCGACTGCCCTGACCTGCGGGCCACGGCAGGGCGACCGCGCCGACGGCGGCGACGGCGAGGTCCACGGCCAGGGCGCGCCAGCCGCTCGGAAGCCGGATGCCGACGATGTCGCCGGGGCCTGCACCCAGACCGCCGAGAGCTGCGGCCATGCTCCGTACGTGCGAGTTGAGTTGACGATACGTCAGACATGTGTCGGGCGTGCGGACGGCAAGGCGTTCGCCGTGGACGCGCACGCGCTCGGCGAAGGCCTGATAGAGGTCGGTGTCCGGGCAGTCGCCGCGCTGCACCCACTGCAGGCGCAGCCGCGCGGGGACGGTGTCGCGCAGGACCAGACCGTTGCCTGAGCGCCAGGTCCGCGTGGGCGAGGTCATCGGCATGGTCGTAGGCGTGGTCATCGGTGGAACTCCCAGGGGCTGCGGACCTGGGTGCAGGAACCGTCCCGGTCGAGGGCGGCGGCGAAGCGCGGGTTCGCCCCAAGGTCCGTCAGATCGGTGCAGACGGCTGCAGCGGGCTGGACGGCTGCCGATCGCAGCTCGGGCAGGCACAGCATCCGGGCGGCCGAGAGCAGCGAGGAGGTGATGGCCTGCCCGCGCCCGGTTAGCCCAGTCGCGAGCAGCCCCGCGACCACGCCCTCCGCGCAGACGACTCCGCCGAGCACGTCGGTGAGCGTGAACAGGGACGCCGTCGGCGGGAGACCGGGCGGCGTGACCAGCGCGGCCAGTCCGGACCAGGCCTGGACCGGAAAGTCCGTTCCCACGGGCGGCTGTTGACCGCGCGCCTCACCCCAGCCGGAGGCGGCGGCGTGGACCAGTCCCGGCTTCACCTCCGCCAGCGCGTCCGCGTCGAGGCCGAGCCGCAGGTCCTTGCCGGGAGCGAGGCTGTGCAGGAACACGTCGGCCCCGGTGGCGAGTTCGCGTACCGCCGCGCGTCCGGAGGCGCTTGCGAGATCCGCCTCCAGGTTCTCCTTGCCATGGTTCAGTGCCACGAAGCGCGCCGAGCAGTCGCCTGCCATCGGCGGCATCCCACGCATCGGGTCGCCGCCGGGCGGCTCGACGCGGACCACGCGTGCACCGAGCAGCTGCAACAGGTGACCGGCCAGCGGGCCTTGGACACGGCGACAGACCTCCACCACAGTCACCCCGGCCAGCGGTGCGCGGCCGACGGTCCACGCGCCTCCCGTCACCGGGCTGGCCACCGAACGTCCCGGCACCAGTCGCCAGGGCGATCCGTCGGGTTCCAGTTCCCCGCACCCGGTGGCTACCGGCGTCAGGTCCACTCCTGATTCGCGGGCCAGCCGTTCGAGGTCAGCGAACGTCAACCGTTTCGTCGCCTCCAGCAGACCGGCCGGGAGCAGGCAGACGGCGGTGCCGTAACGCTGCTGGAACGGCAGCCAACCGCGGCCGGCATCGGATCGGTCCGCACCCGCCGCCGCCCAGAACCCGCGCCACGTCTCGGGATCGAGCGTCTCCAGCTCGAACCGGACGCCGTCGGCAGCCTCGAACGGCGGACCGCCCGGGCCGGAGTGGGCGGGCCAGTCGTCGCCGTCGGTGGCCGTGGCGGCGGCCAGGTACTGGCCGACGGAGAGCAGCCCCGCCTGCGCCACCGACGTGCTGACGCAGGGCTCGTCGCCTCCGTGGCTACCGTCGCTTCCGTCGCGCCCCTGCCCGGTGGACCGGGCTTGGGCGACGAGCGCCGCCAGCGTCCCGGTCGCGGCGAGCGTGCCCGCGAGCGCGCTCGCATAGTCGATGCCGAGCGGGGTCGGGCGACCGTAGCGGCGGCCGTGGACGTGCATCAGCCCGCAGGCGGCCTGGACGTCGGCCTCGCTGCCGAGGGCAAGGTGGACCGGCCCGGCCCAGCTGAGCGTGCAGCGCGCCCTGAACGACCCGGCCTGCGCGGTGAACGCCCGGCTCCCGCCCGGCAGTTCCGGCCTGACGCGCCATCCGAGCGCCCGCAGCTGCGCGACGGCGAGCCGCGCGGCGACGCCCGGAGCGGCGTCCGGAGCGACGTCCGGAGCGACGTCCGGAGCGACGTCCGAAGCGGCGGTCCCGGCGCGAACCTGGGCCACTGCGGAGGTCGTCATGCCGGGCGCCTCGCCTGCACGCAGTACAGGACGCAGGAGGCGGCACGGAAGCCCGGATGCCCCATCGCCTCACGGGCCGCGAGCAGTTGATCCTCCGTCAACCCCTGCTCCAGCAACGCCTCGCGCAGGTGGAACGTGTGGTGCAGCTGGAGTTGCAGTCCAGGCGAGTCCGCCGTCCACGGCAGCAGATGCGGCACCGGTTCGACGTCCGTGAAACCCGCCGCCCGCAGGTCCTCCGCGCAGGTCCGTCCCCACGACGGGTCAGCTCCGGCGGCGCGCAGGGCGCGGCCCTTGGCGACCTGGAACGCCTCGTAGCCCTCGCGGGTGCGCCGGTCGGGGGCGAGCAGCACCGGCGCATAGTCGATGTCGAACTCCTCCAACTGCAGCCAACCGCCCGGCCGCAGGGCGCGCAGCAATCGACCCAGGACGGCCTGCCGTTGCGGCAGGTGGGTCAGCACCAGCCGGGAGTGGACCAGGTCGAAGGCCGCCTCGGGGAGCGGGTCCTGGACGACGTCGTGCCGGCGCACCGTCAGACCCGGACGGGCGGGGATGTGCTCGGGCTTGACGTCGGTGGCCAGCACGCTGCCGCCGGGCGCGGTGCGTTCGGCCAGCCACAGCGCGACGCTGCCGCCGCCCGCGCCCACCTCCAGGCAGTCCCAGCCCGGTCCGACGCCGCTCTCCGTCAGGCGCGCGGTGGTGATTCCGTCGTGCGCGGCGCCCAGACAGCGGTGCTGCTCGTCGGCGTGGGGGCTGTCGTTGTCGAAGGCGTAGGCGCCTTCTGGTACTTCGCCGGTGGCGGCCGTGGGCGTGGGCGTGTCAGGGCTGGCGACGGGCATGACTTCTCCGGGAACGACGGAGCGAACAACGGACGGTGACACGGCGGTGGGCCGCCGCCGCGGACGGCGGCCCACCTGGGTGGTGCGGACGCGTCAGGACGCGTCAGGAGGCGTCCCACGTGATGTCGTAGACCGCGAGGGAGCGGTTGTTGAAGTGGGCGGTGCCGGTGAGGCCCTTGTAGGCGCCGGTGCCACCCTCGATGACGCCGTCGAAGGCCTTCGGGTAGGTGGCGGTGACCGGGTTCTGGATCGGGAAGACCACCGAGAGGGCGACCTGGTCACCGGTGTTGAAGACGATGTCCGCGTGGCAGAAGGCGGTCACCGAGCTCGGGGTGATGGAGTCCTTGTCGCACAGGTCGTAGGCCTTGCCGACCGCGGCCCCGGTGGAGTCCTTGACCGCGGCGCCGCCGCCGAAGCCCGCGCCCACCGCGCTGGCGGCACCGGCCTCGTCGTTGTTGCCGCTGAAGTCCAGAGTCAGCGCGGGCGGCGCGACGGCACGCAGGTGAGCGGCACTGGCGCTCCCGGTCGAACCGGCGACCAGGGCGACAGCAGCGGCACCCGCCGCGGCGGCGACGAGCGCGGCACGCTTCACCGTGACAAAACGGGACATGAATACTCCTCGAACGGCCCGGGCCGTTTGCCCGGGTTCGCAGCACAGTGCACCACATGCTCCGTGCACGGAGCGACCCTTGCTGGGTCGACGTGTCGTCCACGAACCTGTCTCAAGTCGGCCTTGAAACCGGGGATTTGACGGCCCGCGCAAAGCCTTGGACACGAAGGGACCAAGGCTTTGGGGCCTCCAAGATCATCATCCGGCAGGGTGAAGAATTCACCCGCCTGGTGGTCGGTTCGGCAGCTCGCCGTGTATGGCGGGGCGGCCAGTTGGCAGGATCGCTGCGAGCGGACCCGAGTAAATTCCCGGGCTCGCCCTTTCGCTGTGCCCACTGTTCCAGGGGAGTTCGGTCATGTCATTTGATCTGCTGATCGTGGGCCTCGGTTATGTGGGGCTTCCGCTCGCTCGCGCCGCAAGCGACGCGGGGCTTTCCGTGGCCGGATACGACATCGCGCCAACCACCGTCGCGGCACTGCGCGCGGGCCGCTCCCCGGTCCGCGACGTCACCGACGCGGACGTGGCCCGGATGCTCGACGCCGGCTTCACCCCCGCTGACGATCCGGAGCTGCTGACGCAGGCACAGGCCGTGGCGCTCTGCGTCCCCACCGGCCTGTCGCCCGAAGGGCAACCGGACCTAGGCCCGCTCACCGCCGCCTGCCGCACGGTCGCCGAGCGGCTGCGGTCCGGGATGCTGGTCGTGCTCGAGTCGACCTCGTTCCCCGGCACCACCGAGGAGTTGGCGCGCCCGCTACTGGAGGCCTCCGGCCTGGTCGCGGGCGTCGACTTCCATCTCGGCTACTCCCCCGAGCGGGTCGACCCCGCCAACCGGCAGTTCGGCATCGGCAACACACCCAAGGTGGTCTCCGGCGTGACGCCGGTCTGCGCCAAGCAGTGCGCGGCGCTGTACGAGCGCTTCGTCGACACCGTGGTCGTGGCCCGCGGCACCCGCGAGGCGGAGCTGGCCAAGCTGCTGGAGAACACCTACCGCAGCGTCAACATCGCCCTGGTCAACGAGTTCGCCCGCTACTGCCACGCGGTCGGGGCGGACGTGTGGGACGTGGTGGCGTGCGCGGGGACGAAACCTTTCGGCTTCCAGTCCTTCCGCCCCGGCCCAGGGGTCGGCGGGCACTGCATCCCGGTCGACCCGGTCTACCTGCTGCACGGCGCGCCCGCCGACTCCTTCGCCGTCGTCCGGGCGGCCCTGCGCGCGAACCACGTCATGCCCGGTCATGTCGTGGCGCGCGCAGTCGAGTTGCTCGAAGCCGAAGGACTGCCTGCGGCGCGCGCCCGGGTCACGCTGCTGGGAGCGGCCTACAAGCCGGACACGGACGACGTGCGCGAGTCACCCACACTGGACGTCGCGCGCGGCCTGCTGGACCTGGGCGTCGAGGTCACCTGGCACGACCCGCACGCCGCGGCCCTGCCGCTCGCCGATCCCCGGCTGCGGCGCCACGCCGACCCCCTCACGGCCGCCACCGAGGCCGACCTGGTCGTGCTGCTCCAAGCCCACAGCGGCTACGACCTGCCGACGCTGGCCAAGGTATCCCGGCTGCTCTTCGACACCACGGGACGACTGAGCGGTGACCGCGTCGTCCGGCTGTGAGTCGGGCCCGGGGCTCGCGTCAGTTCGTGAAACCGCCGTTGCTCAGCAGCAACTGCCCGTTGATCCACCCGCCCTGCGGCGAGCAGAGGAACTCCACCAGGTGGGCGGTGTCCTGCGGCGTGCCCAGCCGACCGAGCGGGGTCCGACCCGTCAGGTGCTCCCTCACGTCGTCCGACATCCAGCCGGTGTCCACCGGGCCGGGGTTGATCACGTTGGCGCTGATCCCGAGGTGCGCGAGCTCGTGCGCGGCGGCCAGCGTGATCCGGTCGAGCGCGCCCTTGCTCGCGCCGTAGGGCAGGTTGCCGACGGTGTGGTCGCTGGTCAGCGCGATCACCCGGCCGGTACCAGGCACGCCCTGGAAGCGCCGTCCGTACGCGCGGATCAGTAGCCAGGTGGCCCGCGCGTTCACCGCGAAGTGACGGTCGAAGCTCTCGACGGACGTGTCGAGCAGGCCGGAGTCGACCGACTCGCAGTGGCACATCACCAGCGCCGTGACGCCGCCGAGACCTTCCTCCACCTCGTCGAAGATCCTCTCCGGCGTGGCTGGATCGGCCAGGTCCGCCTCCACAGCCAGCGTGTCGGCACCGCGCCCGGCCAACTCCGCGGCGATCTCGTCGGCCGCGCCGCGCTCCACGCCCCACGGCATCCGGGCGTCGTAGGGCGCCCAGTAGGTGAACGCGACGTCCCAGCCCGCCGCCGCCAATCGCCGGGCGATCCCGGCACCGATGCCGACCGTGCGGCCCACTCCGGTCACCAGCGCGACCGGGCGCGGTTCGGCGGATGCGGCGTTCCCGTCCTCAGTCCTCACAGCACACCATGCTTCGACCGACTGCGGCGGGCGGCAACCGGTTTTCGGGCTGCCGAACGGCTCTGCCGTCGTCACCGTTTCGGTCGAACGCCGACGCGTCGCCGGGTGTGTCGGCGCCTCGCCGCTCTCCCGCTCACTAGCCTTCCGAGCGCCCGGCAGACCGCGGCCATCGGCGGACATCCCGACACCGGCCGGCGGGCCACACCCATCTGGGCACGAGGAGACGCGTGTACGTACAACCCGCCACCAGCACCGACGAGGCGCTCGGTGAGACCAAGCCGGTGACGGCCGGTCAGACGATCATCAAGTGGATGACCACGACCGACCACAAGGAGATCGGCACGCTCTACACCGTGACCTCGTTCGCCTTCTTCCTGGTGGGCGGCGTCATGGCGCTGATGATCCGCGGTCAGCTGATCCAGCCGGACAACTCCCTGCTCTCCAACGAGCAGTTCAACCAGGCCTTCACCATCCACGGCACGATCATGCTGCTGATGTTCGCCACGCCGCTCTTCGCGGGCTTCGCGAACTGGATCATGCCTCTGCAGATCGGCGCGCCCGACGTCGCCTTTCCGCGCCTGAACGCCTTCGCCTACTGGCTCTACCTCTTCGGCTCGCTGATCGTCGTGGCGGGGTTCATCACCCCGCAGGGCGCGGCCGACTTCGGCTGGTTCGCCTACGCGCCGCTGAACTCCGCGATCCACAGTCCCGGTGTCGGCAGCGACATGTGGATCATGGGTCTGACCTTCTCCGGCTTCGGCACCATCCTCGGCTCGGTCAACTTCATCACCACCATCCTCTGCTTGCGGGCCCCTGGAATGACGATGTTCCGGATGCCGATCTTCGTCTGGAACGTCCTGCTCACCGCGGTGCTGGTGCTGCTCGCCTTCCCCGTACTGGCCGCCGCGCTGCTGGCACTGGAGGCGGACCGCAAGTTCGGCGCCCACGTCTACGACCCGGCCAACGGCGGGGCGATCCTGTGGCAGCACCTGTTCTGGTTCTTCGGGCACCCGGAGGTCTACATCATCGCGCTGCCGTTCTTCGGCATCGTCTCCGAGGTGATCCCGGTCTTCTCGCGCAAGCCGATGTTCGGCTACCAGTCGCTGATCGCGGCCACCATCGCCATCGCCGGCCTCTCGGTCACGGTGTGGGCGCACCACATGTACGTCACCGGCGCCGTACTGCTGCCGTTCTTCTCCTTCATGACGTTCCTGATCGCCGTCCCGACCGGGGTCAAGTTCTTCAACTGGATCGGCACGATGTGGCGCGGGTCGCTCAGCTTCGAGACGCCGATGCTGTGGACCGTCGGCTTCCTGGTGACCTTTCTCTTCGGCGGTCTCACCGGCGTCATTCTCGCGTCGCCGCCGCTGGACTTCCACGTGTCGGACTCGTACTTCGTGGTCGCCCACTTCCACTACGTGGTCTTCGGCACCGTCGTCTTCGCCATGTTCGCCGGGTTCTTCTTCTGGTGGCCCAAGTGGACCGGGAAGATGCTCGACGAGCGCCTGGGCAAGATCCAGTTCTGGATGCTCTTCATCGGCTTCCACACCACCTTCCTGGTCCAGCACTGGCTGGGCGCGGAGGGCATGCCGCGCCGCTACGCCACCTACCTGCCGCAGGACGGCTTCACCACGCTGAACGTCATCTCCTCTGCGGGCTCCTTCCTGCTCGGGCTGTCGGTCCTGCCGTTCCTCTACAACGTGTGGAAGACAGGCAAGTACGGAACCCGCGTCACCGAGGACGACCCGTGGGGCTACGGCCGCTCACTGGAGTGGGCGACCTCCTGCCCGCCGCCGCGCCACAACTTCCTCACCCTGCCGCGGATCCGCTCCGAATCCCCTGCCTTCGAGCTCCACAACCCGTCGATCGCGGCGCAGGACTACATGGAGAACGTCGGCGAGGTCCCGGCCTACCTGTCGTCCGCGATCGAGCGCGCGCGGAGGGACGAGGAGTAGGACGTCCGACGGAACTGAGAGAACCGGGAGAGAAACAGGAGGCCCCGCCGTGGCCGCCGACGACACCGGCCAGGCCCCCGACACCGCCGCCGGGCTGCGGATGTTGGAGGGCTACCTCTACTGGCAGGCGGAGACCGACCGCGCGCAGCAGGAGGCCGAGCGGTTCGCCGACCTGCTGCCCTGGCTGACGGCCGGTCAGCGCGAGGAGGTCGTCCGCCTCCACCGGCAGGAGCGCCTGGACAGCTCGCGCGCCTTCGTCGAACGCATGGCCCGCCGGGCCCGCCAGCTCCAACGCGAGTACACGACCCGGTACCAGCACCTGAGGATCCGCGTCGTGGCGGCCTGGTTCGCCGTCGCGGCCGGACTCGTCGCCGCCGACGCCTTCATTCACCCCAACGGGTGACACCTCGGCGAGCCACGCATGCAGGAGGCCCTCGACGGCCAGGAGTCACGCGCCCAGGGTGTCGAAGTCGGCGATGCGCCAGGTGCCGTTCTGAAGGATCGCGTCGACGGCAAGCATCGCCGCGCCGTCGTTGGAGGCGCCGTTCGAGGCGCCTGCGGCGGTGCTGACGCTGGTCTGGTCAGCGTAGACGAGCACGTGGGCGCGGTTGCCGGCGAGGACGTCGACGCCGCAGTCGGTGACCGTTGTACTCAACACAAGTTTCTCGCGCGGGCCCTGGGCGCGGACGGTGGCCATCAGCGTGGCGTACTGGTGGACCGCGCTGCCGGTCAGCAGGGTGTGGGCGGCCTGGTCGGTGCGGGTGGGGTCGGTCCAGGAGTAGGAGAAGAGCTGGTTGACCGCCTGCGAGACCGAGCCGGTGACCTGGCTGGTCCGGCCGGTGTCCGTCAGTGCGGTGTTGTCGGCGTCCGCGCCGGCGCGGTCGGCGGCGGCCTGGGTGCCCGACCAGGCGGCGAACGCGCCGAGCAGCACCGTCAGCACGGCGAAGAGGACGGGGAGGGGGAGGCGCAGCCGTCGCCTGGGGGTCGGAGCGGCCGTTGCAGAAGTGCGGGGACGGGCGCGTTCCGGCCGGTCCAGGGTGGCCGTCGTAGCCATCGTGCTCGTAGCGACGGCCGTGCCGCGTTCCTCCCGGGCGGCCAGTCGGCGGCGGCGGTTGACCGTGTGGCGGGACATCGACATGGCGGTTCCTCGATCTCTGCGGTTCGCGCGCGGTCCGTGTACGCGGTCAGTTCGCCGGGGTGGTCGCGGTGCCGACGGGCGCCTGTTCCAGCGCGCTGAGCTTCCAGCCCGAGGAGGTGCGGGTGAGCTGGCCGAGCATCCGGCTCTCCTTGACCGCGGGCGTGCCGCTCCCGGTCTGCACAGTGATCCGCAGCGCGACCATCACGCTCGCCGTGCCCGCCCGGTCGTCGAGCTGGGTGACCGCGCCGTCCAGCACGGACGCCGTGGTGACCGACTTGGCCTGCTGCACCTGGGAGGTGAACGTCGAACTGCCCTGGGTGAGTTGGGTGTGCAGGTCACCGGTCGTCGAGTCGAGCCAGACCTTCAGCCCGGAGGAGACGTTGCGGTAGTCCAGCGTGTTGAGGTTCTGCACCGCCTGCTCACCGGCCGCCAGGACCCGGTCGCGGCTCTGCCCGAACGCGGCGGACTGGTCGTGCGCCGCCGCGTACCAGCCGTAGCCGAACCAGGCTGCGAACCCGGTCGCGAGCAGGAGCAGCACGGCCGACGCGCGTCGGAGCCTTTGTTCCGTCATTCTGCGTCGTTCCCTTTCCGGTCGGCGAGCGGTGGTGCAAGCGGTGGTGCGCGCGGTCAGCGCACGTCGAGGGACGAGACCAGCCAACGGCCGCCGCGCTGGACGGCGGCCACCGCGAGCTGGGCCGGGACGGTGCTGGGCGCCGCGCCCTGGCGCTGGGCGGTCTGGTCGAGGAAGACGAGCAGCCGTGCCTGACGGCCCGTCAGTGACTCGACGCCGATCCGCGCCACGGTGGTGGTGAGGGTGAGCCGCTGCGCCTGTACGCGTGGGGCGACCTGCCTGAAGAGAGTCCGGTACTGGGACGCGGCCTGGCCGGTGAGCAGTTGGTTCGCCGCCTGCGCGGTGGCGTTGGTGTCGTCGGGGGTGTAGCTGAGGACCTGGTCGAGGGCACTGCCGACCTGGCTCTCCACCTGGGCGGTGGCGGCGGTGTCGGTCAGCGCCCGGTTGGCCAGCGACGCGGAGCCGGGGAGATGGGTGGCACGCCAGCCCACCAGCGCGGCGGCGACCAACGGCACGGCCACCGCCGCCGCGAGCACGCCGCGCGCGCGACTCCATCCGACCCACCGCCGCCGGGGGCCGGGCGGATCGTCAACGCCTGCGGGCGCCACCGTTACTGACGCTTCGTCAACCTGCATGTCGCTCCTCCCTGAACTCAACCGAGCCCGGTCACGCCACGGCCGTGAGCGAGGTGATCTTCCAGCCGGAGGCGGTGCCGGCGAGCGTCGCCTCCAGCCGCTTGCGTTGGGTGCCGACCGAGCTGCCCTGGTGGGTCACCTGGATCTGGACGGTGGCGATCAGCGTCGCCGTTCCGGCCCGGGTGTCGAGCGCGGTCAGCGCCGCGTCGGTCACCTGGGCCTGCGTGGACGTGCCGGCCTGAGTCACGGCGTGCTCGTCCGCTCCCGTCTCGGAGCGCAGCTGGTCGTGCAGCGTGCCGGTGGTGACGGTCAGCCATGCGGCCAGCGCCGCGGCCGGATGGGACACGTCGACGCTGCTCAGCGTGGCGACGTCGGTGCGCCCCTGGGCGAGGGCGGTGTCCCTGGCGGTCCCGAAGGCCAGGTCCGGGTTGCCGCTGGCGTGTAGGTACCAGCCGAGGCAGCCCGCACAGCACGCCAGGGCGAGCAGCACAGCCACGACGGGTGGGCGCAGTAGGCGTTCACGGAAGGTCATGGCGTCAGGTCTCCCATCCCGAGCAGCCCGGCCAGGTCCTTCGGCCCCGCGGCCGACGCGCCGAGCAGGGCCGCCGAACCGCCGGTCGCCGTGTGCGCCAGCTCGCCGGGGACGGTCGGCGCGGGGACGGCCGGGGCGGGTGCGTGGGCCGCGCCGCGGACGTCGATGCCGCTGGACGCGGGCTCGGTGCAGCTCGCCGCCGTGTTGAGCGGCGGAGCCTGACCGGTGTCGAGGCCGTTGCGGTACTCGGTACCGCCGTAGCCCGCCGTACAGGGCAGCGGTGCGAAGAAGGTCAGCGACAGGCCCATGTGCGCGCCGCTGGACGTGATCGCCGTGGAACCCGCCGCCACCGCCGGCGGGAGCTCGACCAGCAGCTCCTCGATGCCGTTCTGCCGGGTCATGGCGACGTCGGCCGTCGTGGTCAGGTTGGCCAGCAGCACGCTCAACTGCGGGTCCAGGTCCTGCAACAGGCCGGTGATCTGGGTGTCCGCCTCCGGCACGGCGGTGATCAGCCGCCGCAGGTCGGTGTCGGACGCGTCGAGCTGCGCGGCGAGCTGGTCGGCGGAGGTGGCGAAGCTGGTGATCGCTCCGCTCTCGGCCTGCTGCGTGGCCAGCACGCTCGACCCGTCCGTGATCAGCTGGGTGGTGGCCGGAGCGGCACGCTGCGCGGCGGTGAGGAACTCGTGGCTCGTGTCCAGCAGCGCCTGGAGGTTCGACCCCTGCCCGGCGAAGCCCTTGCCCAGCTCGTCGACGACGGTCTGCAAGGACTGCAGCGGCACGGACTGGGCCAGCGCGTTGACGCTGGTCAGCATGGTCGAGACCGGGGGCGGAGTCTGGGTGACGTCCTGCGGGACGACGGAGCCGTTGTGCAGGTACGGGCCGGTACCGGTGGTCGGTTGCAGGTCCAGGTACTGCTCCCCCACCGCCGACAGGCTGGCGACGACGGCGTGCAGGTGGTCGGGAATGTGCGGGGCGGAGTCGTTGATCCGCAGGTCCGCGTCCACGCCCTGCGGCGTGAGCGTGATCGGGCCGACCCGGCCGACGGAGACGCCCCGGTAGGTGACGTCCGCGTCCTGGAACAGCCCTCCCGTCTGCGCGAGTTGGACGTGGACGTCGTAGGTGCCGCTGAGCCCGACGGCGTGGCCGAGGTCGGCGTAGCGGATGCCGATGTCGCCGAGCGCCAGCACGGCGACGGCGACGAAGGCCAGGTTCTTGATCTTCGTGGCTGCGGTGAGCATCACTGCCCTCCCGTCGACGGCGCGGAGCCGGCTGCACCGCTGGGCACCGGCACGATCGGGCTGACCTGCGTGCCCTTGGCGGCGGTGACGCTGAGGTAGGTGTTGAGGTAGTCGCCCTTGATGCCCTGCAGCACCTGGTCGGTGAACGGATAGGTGGCCAGCACCTGGAGCGAGTTGGGCAGGGCGCTGCCCGCGTCCGCCAACTGCTGCAGCGTCGGCGCGAGCGACTTGAGGTCGGCGACGACGGCGTCCTTGCTGCGGTTGACCGTGTCGTCGGCCACGGTGGAAAGGGTGTCCAGGGACTGGAGCATGGTGACCAGTTGGCCGCGCTGCTGGCTGAGCACCTGGAGGCCGGGGCCGAGGTCGTTGAGCACGGTGCCGATCTGCTGGTCGCGGGCGGCGAGCGTGGTGGAGAGCCGGTCGACGCCGTCGAGCGCGGCGGTGAGGTCCTGCCGGTGCGCGTTCAGGGTGGAGACAAGGGTGTCGAGTTGGGGCAGCAGATCGCGGATCTGGGAGGTGTTGCCGGCCAACGCCTTGTTGAGCTCGACGGCGATCGTGTGGATCTGGTTCAGGCCACCGCCATTGAGCAGCAGCGACAGCGCCCCGAAGATCTCCTCGACCTCCGGCGCCCGGTCGGTGCGGGAGAGGGGGATCTGCGCACCGGTCTCCAGCGTGCCGGTGGCGGGGACGTCGGCGGGCGGGGCGGTGAGCTGGACGAACTTCTCGCCGAGCAGGCTGGACTGCTGCAGTTCGGCGTAGGCGTCGGCGGGCAGGTGGACATCGCCGTTGACCTCCATGGTGACCTCGGCGGTCCAGCCGTCCGGGGCCAGGGCGATGCCGGTGACGCGTCCGACGGCGACGTCGTTGACCTTGACGTCCGCCTGCGCGACCAGGTTGAGCGCGTCGGCGAACTGGGCGCGCACCTGGTAGGGATGGCTGCCGAGGGCCGCCCCGCCGGGCAGCGGCAGGTCCTGGATGGTCGTCATCGGCGCGGAGCAGCCCGCCAGCAGCAGCGACACGGTGGCGAGGACGCCCACCATGGGGAGGCGCGCGGGAAGCCGTGAGGGCTGTCTCATCCTGCGCCTCCGGTGTTCGGCAGCGGCAGCGGTGGGTCGACGCTGCCGCCGAGGCTCAGTTCGTTGAGGTCGCCGCGGCCGTCGAGGGTGCCGTGCTGCGGGTCGTAGGCACCCAGCAGATTGCCCGCCGCCAGCGGCGCGGTGTCCAGCAGTTCGGCCAGCGAGGAGCGCTGGTTGACCAGGGTCTGGGTGATCGGCACCAACGAGTCCACGGCGTTCTTGAGCTGGGCCCGGTTGCTCTGGATGAACTGCTGCACCTGCGCGAGCGCGGTGGCCAACTGCTGCAGGGCGGATCCGAGGTCCTGCCGGTCGGCGGCCAGGAAGCCGCTGACGCTGGAGAGTTGACCGAGTGCGGTGCGGACGTTGGTGTCGTTGGTCTTCAGCATGGAGGTGAAGGACTCGAGCGAGGTGAGGGTGGAGAACAGGTCGTTGCTGTCGCCGCCCAGGGTCTTCGACGCCTGGCCGAGCTGGTCGATGGTGTTACCGAGGTCGGTGCCGTTCCCGGCGAGGTTGGCCGCACCGACGTTGAGCAGGTTCGACAGCGCGCCGGTGGAGTTGGCGCCGCCCGGCCCGAGGTCCTGGCTGAGCTGGGTGATGCTCTGGTAGAGCTGGTCGATCTCGGTCGGCGTAGCGGTGCGGGACAGCGGGATGGTGGCGCCGTCCGCCAGCTGCGGCCCGCTCGTCCAGGCCGGGGTGAGCTGCACGTAGCGGTCGGCGACCAGCGTCGGCGCGACGACGACGGCCCCGGCGTTCGCCGGGATCCTGACGTTGCCGTCGACGCTGAGGCTGGCGACCACCATGGTCCCGTCGGGCCGGACGGCACTCACCGTGCCCACCTTGACGCCGAGGATCCGCACGTCGGAGCCGGGGTAGACGCCGACGGCACGGGTGAAGTCGACGCTCAGGTGCTGCTGCGGCGGACCGGACGCCTGGCTCACGCCCACGGTGACGCCCGCGGCGACCAGGACGAGCACGGCGCCCCAGGCGACGGCGAGGGAACCTCGTCGGTGACGCGGAAGGTTCATCGTCGGCTCCCGGTAGGCGTGGCCGACGCGGTGGTGCCACCGGCCTTGGGCGGCATGCAACCCGTGCTGGGCTGCGTCCCGGGCGGGAGGTAGTTCCTCGGGACCAGCCCGCAGAGGTAGGCGTCGAACCAGGGGCCGTTGCCGAGCGCGTTGGTGACCAGCCGGTAGTACGGGCCGGCCAGGGCCAGCACCTGGTTCAGCTGGCCCAGGTTGGCCTGGAGGACGCTCACCACCCGGTTCAGCGCGGTGAGTGTCGGGGTGAGCTGCGCCTGGTTGTCCTGGACGAGCCCGGTGAGCTGGGTGCCGAGCGCCGTCGTCCCGACCAGCAGCTGGTGGATCGCGTCGCGACGCTGCTGGATCTCGGCGAGCAGCAGGTTGCCGTCGCTGAGCAGCGTCTGCAGGCGGGAGTTCTGGTCCGCCAGGGTTCCCGTCAACGCGCTGGTGCCCTGGAGCAGTTGGGAGAGCTCCGCGTCCCGGCTGGCGATGGTCCGCGACAGCGAGGAGAGCCCGGTCAGCGCGGTCCGCACGGAGGCGGGGGTGTTGCGGAAGGTGTCGGAGAGCGCCTGGAAGCTCTGCGCCAGCTGCTTCTCGTCGAGCTGGCCGAGCGTCTGCCCGAGCCCGTTCAACGCGACCGCGACGTCGTAGGGCGAGGTGGTGCGGCTGCGCGGGATGGTGGCGGACGGGTTCTGCGCGGCAGTACCCAGCGGGTCGACGGCCAGGTACTTGGCGCCCAGCAGCGTCTTGATGGCGATGGAGAGCGTGCTGGTGTTGCCCACCCACGCGCCGCTGACCTGGAAGTCGACCCGGACCTGGGCCCCGTCCAGCGCCACACCGGTGACCTTGCCGACGGTGACCCCCGCGACGCGGACCTCGTCACCCGAGGTCAGCCCGGCTGCCTCGGTGAAGTCGGCGCTGTAGTGGGTGCCTCCGCCGACGAACGGCAGCGCGTCGGCGTTGTAGGCCAGCAGCCCGACCAGCAGCAGCACCACCAGCCCGACCACGCCCACGATCACGGGGTTGCGGTCGCGCAGCGGCCGGAACAGCGGACCTCGCTTCCACGAGCTTTGACGAGGAGTCATGAGCCGCACCTGGCCTGGCTGATGGAGACACCGGTCGGCGCCTTGCTGCCGTCGGTGGTGGTGACCCCGCCGACCGTGGCCTGGCACAGGTAGAGGTTGAGCCAGGACCCGTACGAGGCGGCGCGGCCGATCGCGGTCATCTTGGCGGGCGTCTGCTGCAGGAAGTCCTCCAACTGCGGTGTCCCGTTCGCGAGGTTGGTGGAGAGCCGGCCGAGCTGGGTCAGCGAGGCCTGCAGCGGCGCCCGGCCGTCGGTGAGCAACCCGGCCGTGCTGGTGGTCAGTTGGGAGAGGGCCGAGACCGAGTCGCCGATGGCGGTCCGGTCCTGGGCGAAGCCGCTGACCAGCTCCTGGAGGGTGGCGACCAGGGTGGTGAAGCCGCTGGTGTTGTCGTTGACGGTGGTGACGACCTGGTTGAGGTTGTCGATCACCTGGCCGACGACCTGGTCCTTGGCGGCCAGCGTGGTGGTCAACGAGCCGATGGTGGAGACCAGTTGGTCCACCGTTCCGCCCTCGCCCTGGAGCACCTGGACGATCTCACCCGTCAGCTGGTTGATCTCGTCCGGGGCCAGGCCCTGCAGCAGCGGCTGGAAGCCGTTGAACAGCTCGGTCAGGTCGACCGCCGGGGTGGTGTCCTGCTCCGGGATGGTGCCGCCGGGCGGGAGGCTTTGGTCGACCGGTCCGGTGCCCTGGCTGAGTTCCACATAGCGCTGGCCCACCAGGTTCTCGTACTTGATGGTCGCCTGCACCGACGCGGGCAGGGTCCTGCCGCGTTCCACGCTGAAGTGCACCTGGGCGACACGGCGTTGGACGAGCGTGACGTCCTGCACCTGGCCGACCTCGACGCCCGCGATCCGGACGGCGTCGCCGGGCGCGACGCCGGTGGCGTCGGTGAAGTCGGCGTAGTAGCTGACGGTGCTGCCGACCGTGGTGTTGGCGATGCTGAGCGCCAGGCCGGTCGTCGCCAGCGCGGTGACGGTGACGAAGACGAAGGACTTGGCCAGCGGTCCGGCCAGACTGCGGCGGCTCATCGCAGCGTCACCTCCGTTCCGCGCAGCAGCGGTCCGGCCAGCAGGCTGCTCCAGTCGGGCAGGCCGGCGTGTTGTGAAGCGCTGGGCAGGCCGGCGGTGAACAGCTCGGTGACCAGTTCGTTCTCCTGCGGGGAGTTCGCCAGGCCGAGCGTCGCGGCGCTCTGCGCGGTCGCGGAGACCGTGTGGCCGGTGTAGGGGAGGCCGTAGCAGGAGGGTCCGCTGTCCCCGTTGTAGACGGGCGTGTCCTTGCCCGGCACGTAGGCGGCGCGGGCGGGGACGACGGTGAGGTCGACGTGCAGTCCGGGCTCGTCGGTGCCCTTGCCGAGCGCCTTGTCCATCACCGGCACGAAGGCGGCCAGCGCCCGCAGCGTGCAGGGGAACTCGGGCGCGTAGCGGCTCAGCACGGCCAGCGTGCCGGTGCTGTCGACGGCCAGGCTGATCAGGTTCTGCCGGTTGGCCTGGAGCCACGAGGTCAGCTGGCCGGCGGTGGCGGTCGTGGTGCCGTAGAGGGTGTCGAGCTGGCTCTGCTGCTGGGCGATGGTGCTGCTGGTCTTGGTGAAGTCCGTGAGCGCCTGCACCAGGTCGGGTGCGGCCTGGTTGTAGGTGGCGCTGACCTGGACCAGCTGCTGCACGTCGTCGACCAGGGCGGGCAGTTGCGGGTTGAGCGTGTGCAGGTACGAGTCCAGCTGACGGAGTGTCGACCCGAGCTCCGCGCCACGGCCACTGAGCGCCTCGGCCACCGCGTTGAGCGTCGCGGCGAGCTTCTGCGGCTGGACGGCGGTCAGCAGCGGCATGAGGTTGCTGAAGACCTGCTCCAGCTCGACCGCGCTCGCCGACCGGTCCTGCGGGATGGTGGTGTCATCGGTCAGCGCCGTGGCCGATGCGTCGGCGGGCGCGACCAGGTCGACGTAGCGCTCGCCGAAGAGCGTGGTCGGCAGCATCTGCGCGGTGACGTCGGACGGAATCTGGGCCATCCGACCTGGGTCGATCGCCAGCGTCAGCCGCGCGCCCTGCCCGTCGGCGGTGATCTGCCGGACCTGGCCGATCACCACGCCGCGCAGTTTGACGTCCGCGCCCAGATGCATCTCGTTGCCCACGCTGTCGGTGAGCACGGTGACGGTGTCGTCGTGGGTGAAGTCCTTGTCGTAGACGGCGATCGCCAGCCACGCCAGCAACGCGGGCACCAGCACGAAGACCAGTCCTGCGGTGCGCCGCAGCAGCGGGGACGCGGACGCCGCCCGGCGGGGGCTCATCCGGTCACCCGCACGGTGGTGGTCGCACCCCAGAGCGCCAGGCTGACGAAGAAGTCGGTGACGCTGATGACCACGATGGCGTTGCGCACCGACCGCCCCACGGCGATGCCGACGCCCGCCGGACCTCCCTCGGCGTGGAAGCCGTAGTAGCAGTGGGCCAGGATCACCGCCACGCTGAAGATCAGCACCTTCAGCATGGAGAGCAGCACGTCCGTGGGCGAGAGGAAGAGGTTGAAGTAGTGGTCGTAGGTGCCTGCGGACTGGCCCTTGACGAAGACGGTGACGACGCGTGAGGCGAAGTAGGAGCTGAGCAGCCCGACGCCGTAGAGCGGGATGATGGCGACCACGCCCGCGACGATCCGGGTGGTGACCAGGTAGGGGACGCTGCGGATGCCCATCCCCTCCAGCGCGTCGACCTCCTCGTTGATCCGCATCGCGCCCAGCTGCGCGGTGAAGCCGGCGCCGACGGTGGCGGAGAGCGCGAGGCCCGCGACCAGTGGGGCGATCTCGCGGGTGTTGAAGTAGGCGGAGATGAAGCCGGTGAAGGCGGTGGTGCCGATCTGGTTCATCGCCGCGTAGCCCTGAAGGCCGACGACGGTGCCGGTGGCCAGCGTCATCCCGATCATCACGCCGACGGTGCCGCCGATGACGCTCAGCCCGCCGCTGCCGAAGGAGACCTCGGCCAGCAGCCGCAGTATCTCCTTGAAGTAGCGGCGTATCGCGCGCGGCAGCCAGAGCAGGGCACTGAGGTGGAAGATCAGCTGCTCGCCGGAGCGGTCGAGCCACCGGAGCGGAGCGAAGGTGCGGCGGGGACGTCCTTCGTGTGCCGCTGCCTGCCGGGTGCCTGAAGCGGCGGGTCCGGCGGGGTCCTTCTCGGTGAGTGCCATCGGTCAGACCCCCTTCGGCGGCACGAGCTGCAGGTAGACGGCGGTGAGCAGGACGTTGGTGACGAAGAGCAGCAGGAAGGTGATCACCACCGACTGGTTGACCGCGTCGCCGACGCCCTTCGGTCCACCGCGTGGATGCAGGCCCCGGTAGGCGGCGACGATGCCCGCGATGAAGCCGAAGACCACGGCCTTGATCTCGCTGATGTAGAGGTCGGGCAGCTGCGCCAGCGTGTTGAAGCTGGAGAGGTAGGAGCCGGGCGTGCCGTGCTGCATCACGACGTTGAAGTAGTAGCCACCGAGCACGCCGACCACCGACACCAGGCCGTTGAGCAGCACCGCGACCGACATGGTGGCCAGCACCCTGGGCACGATCAGCCGCTGCACCGGGGAGATGCCCATCACCTCCATCGCGTCCAGCTCCTCGCGGATCTTGCGCGAGCCCAGGTCCGCGCAGATCGCCGAGCCACCCGCACCGGCGATCAGCAGCGCCACGATCAGCGGGCTGGCCTGCTGGATCACGGCCAGCACGCTGGCGCCGCCGGTGAACGACTGCGCGCCCAACTGCTGGGTCAGCGACCCGACCTGAAGCGCGATCACCGCGCCGAAGGGGATGGAGACGAGAGCGGCCGGGAGAATGGTGACGCTGGCGACGAACCAGAACTGCTCGACGAACTCGCGCAGTTGGAACGGCCGCCGGAAGGTGTCCCGGACCGTCTGCGCGCCGAGCGCGAAGAGCTGCCCGCTCTCCCGCAGCGCCGCGACCGGTGCCTGCGCGATCCGGTCACGCGCTCTGGCGGCCGTCACGACGGCTCACCTGCCCGAAGATGCACGACCGGCAGCGTCGCCGTCGTAGCAGTCTCCAAGCCGTGGCCGCCCGCAGCGTCCGGCGGACGGCGACGCGGAAGTCCGGCCGAGGGCTGGAGCAGCGGCGGCAGCGCGGGAGGGGGCGGCAACGGATCGCCGGCGCCCGCAGCTTCGCTCGCCAGGTCGGCGGCGTCCTTCTCCTCCGACATGCCGATGGGACCCGTCACGCGGCCGGAGAGGAACTGCCGCACGGCCGGGTCCCGGCTGCCGAACAGCTGCTCTCTCGGCCCGAAACCCACCAACTCGCCCCGGTAGAGCATGCCGACGTGGTCGGGCACGGTCGAGGCGATGTCGAGGTTGTGGGTGACGATCAGCATCGTCGCGTCGATCTGAACGTTGAGGTCGACGAGCAGCTGGGAGAGGAACGAGGTGCGGACCGGGTCGAGTCCGGAGTCGGGCTCGTCGCAGAGGATGATCTGTGGGTCCAGCACCAACGCGCGGGCCAGCCCGGCGCGCTTGCGCATGCCGCCGGATATCTCCCCGGGCAGCTTGTCCCCGGCACCGCCGAGGCCGACCCGCTCCATCTGGTCCATGACGATCCGTCGGATGTCGCGCTCGCTGCGCCGGGTGTGCTCGCGCAGCGGGAAGGCGATGTTGTCGAAGAGGTTCATGGACCCGAACAGCGCACCGTCCTGGAACATCACCCCGAACAGCTTCCGAGCCCGGAAGACGTCCCGGTCCGGGCTGTTGACCATGTCGACCCCGTCGACCATCACCCGCCCGCGCTCGGGCTGGACCAACCCGATGACGGACTTGAGGAACACGGTCTTGCCGGTCCCCGACGGCCCGAGCAGTACGCTGATCCGCCCGGCGGGCAGAGTCAGGCTGACGTCGTGCCAGACCGTTTGGAGCCCGAAGGACTTGGTCAGTCCTTCGACGACGACCTCGATGCCCATGTCACCTCCTGGCCTTGGGCGTGATGCCGAGCTCGGTGCTGCTGGCGCTGATGCTGGGAAGGTTCGGCAGGCCGATCTCCGGCAGGCACTGGTAGTGGGACAGGGGGAGGCAGGCCGGACCCTGCTCGAAGTAGAGCGAGTTGTCCGAGCCGGAGACGGCCGCGGTGAACAGCGCGTCGTAGTTCTGGCCGTTGGAGGCGCATCCCGTGAACGGCGGGATGTAGAGGTCGGTCTGGTACAGCGGGCCTCCGGCGGTCACGGTGTAGTCGGGCAGACCGTCACCACCGCCGGACAGGTAACTGTCCGCCCGGCCGTGCAGCTCCAGGTGCACCGGTGCGGAGGTCCGACAGTCGGGGCCGACGTCCAGTGGCACCCCGTTGACCTTCACGTTCGAGATGCTGATCTCCTGGTAGCCGCTGATGGTCGTGTTGGAGGCCTGCTTGAGCGCCGGCCCCCACCCGGTTGCGACCACAGTCAGCGGTGAGACGGGCTGGAAGGTGAGCGTGGCCGACGTCGGCATGAAGCCGAAGGTCAGGAAGGTTGTCTGAGACGGAGGCAGGGTCAGGTTGCCGAGCGAGTCGATCTCGAAGTAGGGGTTCGGCTTGTTCGGCAGGACCAGGACCTCTCGGACCGTGGAGAGAGACGCCAACGCCGGGCGCTGGTAGGGGTCGTTGACGGCGGTCGCCTCGCCCTGCTTGCCGATGTTCGACCACCCCACCGCGAAGGCGCACTCCGGCACCTCCGGGAAGCTCCTCACTATCGCCCCTGGCGGCACCGGCGGCAGCTGTCGCGGGTCCAGCGACCCCGTCGGCAGCGGCGGGCAGGTGCTGACGTGGGAGTCGACCCCGGGCACGACCAGCTGCGCGGCCCGGCCGCCTCCCCCGCCGACGACGGGGACGGAACCGAGGATGCCCTGCTGGCCCGGGTCGAGCGCGCAGACCACGTGGGTAGTCACCGGCCCGGTCGGTGGTGTCGAGGCAGGAGGCGAGGCGGGCGGCGAACCCGGAGCAGACGCCGGGGCCGACACCGTCGCCGAGGGCGTCCCGGACGGTGAGGCCGATGCGCTCGTCGCGGCGCTTGCCGACATCGAAGGTGTCGCAGCAGCAGTCGACGGCGACACCGTGGCCGGGGCAGGCAGCATCGAGGCAGCGGGAGCCGGTGCACTGGCGGGTGTTGCCGCCGTGCCGGCCGAGGTCGATGCGGGCACACTGGTCACGTCGAGGCTGAGGGTCCCCGCAGTGAACAGCACGGTGCCGCCTTCCCCTGCGGTCACCGTGGGCGGACGCCCGGACAGCCCGAGCGTCACATCGCTGCTTCCCGCACCGACGTTCGCGGCCGGGCCGGTCAGCCCGCTCCACTGCATCTGGCTGCTGCCGCTCCCCTGGACCACGCTCACCGCGAGGTCCGCGTCGACAGCCACCACAGCGGCACCGCTCCCCGGTGCGACCGCCGACCGGGGCAGCGTCAACTCGACGTCGACGCTGTCCGGTTGCACCGCAGAACCCGGATGTCCCGGCTCCGGAAATTGCGGCCGGACAACGGCGGTGACCGGAACAACCCCCGTCGGAAAGCGACACGAATAACGCAAGGAAGTCACGTAATTCGCGGATCCGGCGGAGGAATTCATACTGGGCACGAGTCCGGCGACGAGCGCCGCCGCGGCAACTCCCGAGAGGCGCAGCATCCTCCGACCGCTCCCGCGTCCCGGTCGCCCTCGCATGCCGCCTCCCTCTCCGACGCCCTGGCTGATGACATGGTCCGTGACTTGGTCGATGACAGGTGATCAGCTCGGTGGCGCGGGACACTATGTCCCGCGCGCACCCCGCGACAAGGGAAGGGATCAGGAGACTCCGCGCGACGTCCCCCGCGTCCCGTCCCTTGTCATCGGGTGACAAGCGCCGTCACCGGCGTTTGTCACGACCTGCGTCGTGCGGTGGTGATCACGGCGAGGTGACCTGCAGCGTGGCCGGCGAGAGTGCGTAGTCGCCGGTGAAGGTGTTGGAGTCGCCGTTGTTGATCAGGCCCAGGCAGAGACCGCTGACGTTCTCGGCGATGAGGGTGCCGCCGGTGATGCTCAGCGTGTGGGTGGAGTTGTTGTAGGACCCGGTGAGGGTGGCCGGTCCGCCGCTGGTGGTGCCGCCGAACGTTGCGTTGCAGGCCCCGGAGATGCTGGCCTCGACGCCCGTCAGCGTGCCGGTGGTGACCCCGCTCGCGTAGCTGGTGGCATTGAAGGCCCACGGCAGGTTGCTCGCGCTGACGGTGAAGGTGATCCCCGCCGGTCCGGTGCAGCTGCTGAACGTCGCGCCGCTGACGGTGGCGATGTCGGTGCCGGACAGGCCGGTGCCGTTGGTCGCGCTGCCGCTCGCCGATGCGGTCGTACAGGTCAGCACAGTGCCCGTGGTGGTGTCCGTCAGCAGCGTGTCGGTCGACGTGCCGGTGAAGCTGCCGCCCCCGGTCACCGTGTAGGTGCCGGCCGCGCTCGCCTCGGTCGTCCCCAGACCGACGACGGCCGCCGCCACGGCTGCTGCAACGACGGTCCCCTTGGTGATTCTGTACACGATCTCTTCCCTTCCGAGCATACGGAAAAGGTGAACGAATTCATGCGCCGCCGCTGGGTGGGACGGCCGCGGACCAATTCCCGGATTCTCCCGCCGAATTCGTCGGGCGATTCCTCGTGCCGAGTGACGCTACGCACGGGTAACCGCCACCGCAACCGTCTGCGCCGAGATCTGCTCAGCCAGCTCGCCCCGCGGCCCCGTTCTTGTGCCCGGCGGCAGGAGGGCCGCCACAGAATTTGTCGGTAAGTGAGCATGACCGGCCAGTAAGCCTCGCTCCACACGAACTTCCGGGTTCCGAGGTGCTGCGCCGCACACACACGGTGGTCTATGTTTCAGTAGCCAACGAAGTCACCGGCGTTCCGCCTGCTCCCGCCCCACCCCAACCGGCGCGGCGGAACTGCGGCACGCCCCTGCCCACGCGAGGGAGAGGCATGACGGCGCCGGGTCAGCACTCCGCTCCACGCGTCTCCGCGCTCAGCGCGATCCCGCGCGAGCTCACCACCATCATGCGTCCCGAACTCCCCAGCCTACTCAAGGAGATGCTGGAGGAGATCGTCGGCGCCATACCGGAGTACGCCGACCTGCTGGACGGTCAGGGCGCCCGGGTGATCCGGCGCGGCATCGAGCAGAACGTCGTCGCCTTCGTCGAACAGGTCGGCCTGCCGCCACAACGCACCACCGGAACGATGCCGAGCCGGGACGAGATCTGCCGGCAGTTCGGCCGCTTCGAGGCCTACGAAGGCCGCAATCTGGACCGGCTGTTGGAGGCTTACCGGATCGCCTGCCAGGTCGCGCTGCGCCGGGTCCGCGTGGTCGGCCGCCGCTACAACCTGTCCGCCGCGCTGCTGATGACCTTCGCGGACGCGCTCTTCGCCTATATGGGCGAGATCGCCGAACTCTCCCGCGAGGGCTACCGCCAGGCCCTGGTCGAGCTCGGCGAGGAGCCCGACAACCGCAGACGCCGCCTGCTGCGCCGCATCCTGGCCGGTGCCCCGATGAGCCGGGCGACGCTCAAGGAGCTTGCGCAGCAGGCGAACTGGACGCTTCCCGAGGAAGTGACCATGGTGGCCCTGCATCCGGGCAGCCGGCCCAAGCGCTCCGAGCTGGACGGTGAGATACTCGCCGATCTGGCCGATCCCGAGCCGCACCTGCTCGTCCCCGGCCACCTCGACGACATGCGCCGGATCTCGCTCAGCCTGGTGCTGACCGGCTGCCGGGCCGCCGTCGGTCTGACCACGACGCTCAGCGAGGCGCCGGACTCGCTGCGCTGGGCGCGGCAGGCGCTGGCGCTCTCCGAGACCGGCGTCCTCACCGACCTGCCCGTGGTCTTCTGCGAGGACCACCTGCTGCAACTCTGGCTGCTGGGCGACCCGCCGCTGCTGCGGCAGTTCGGCAAGCGCTACCTGCGACCGCTCGAGAGTCTGACGCCCACTCAGCGCTCGCGCCTCAGCGACACGTTGCGCAGCTGGCTGTCCACCCGCGACACCGCACCGCAGATGGCCGAGGAACTCGGCGTCCACCCGCAGACGATCCGTTATCGGCTGCGCGTTCTGGAGCGGATTTTCGGTCCGCGCCTCAGCGATCCCGACGAGCGATTCGGTATTGAGGTCGCTCTTCGCGCACTGCGCCTGCAGTCGCGCAACCGGATCTGACCGCGAGCGGATCCGGCACGGAATCCGCGTTACATTTCACGGTGCGATTCCCAGACCTGGAACGCATTAATCCGGTTTGGTTTTCGCCCTTCGCGTCGTCAGATGCTCCGGGGAGGCTTCGGAAAGAGCCAGTTCCGGCCGGGCGCATGCGCTGACATAGTGCAGAGTCTGACAGAACATCATCACCCCGTCGAATGCCGCCCCGAGGGGAATTCCGTCGGCCGCTCACGGCCGCACCCCCCTGCGCGGGCCCTCGGCGCCCAGGCCCCGTGTTACGTGTTACCTCCGGGGGATTGACCTGACACGAACACGTCTGGTTCGCTACCACCACGACCAGTGGTGCACCGGTCGTTCACACTCCGGACACTTCCCCACGCACCGTTCCCGACACGCCTTTTGGCGAGCGAAGAGAGGATCGGACTCCCATGGGTCTCTCCGACAAGCGCGGCTCGCGCCGCAAGATCGTCACCGGGGTCGCTTCGTTGACCCTGATCACCGCCGGTGCGCTGGTCGCGGCGCAGTCCACGACGGCGGTGGCGGCGAGCAGCGCGCACCCGGCGCCGATGGCGAACCCGTACAACCCGCAGGCCGGCCACGCCTACCGGCACGGTGTGATACCCACGCGCACCGAGACCGCCAACATGAACGCCTGGGCGAAGGCCCACCCCGCCGCCACCACCGGCCCCGAGACGCTGTCCTACGGCGGCGGGGTCGACGGCATCGGCGTGCTGAGCGGCCACGCCAAGGTCTACCTGGTCTTCTACGGAACCCAGTGGGGCACCAAGACCACCGCCTCCAACGGTGACGCCGCCTTCTCCAAGGACCCCGACAAGGCCGCGTCCGCCGCGCAGCAGATGTTCAAGGGCATCGGCACCAACGGCGAGAAGTGGTCGGCCGACCTGACCCAGTGGTGTGACGGCCCGAACGTCAAGGCTGGGGCCACCAGCTGCCCGAGCAACGCCGCGTTCATCCCCTACCAGACCGGTGGCGTGCTGGCCGGCGTCTGGTACGACAACTCCAAGGCCGAGCCGACCAACGCGACCGGCCACCAGCTCGGCGTGGAGGCGGTCGCCGCCGCGGCCCACTTCGGCAACAAGACGGCCGCCGCCAACCGCGACACCTACTACGTCATCCTGTCGCCCCACGGCACCGACCCGGACGGCTACCAGAACCCGAGCACCGGGTACTGCGCCTGGCACGACTACAACGGCGACACCAGCCTGACCGGCGGACCGGTGTCCTCGCCCTACGGCGACATCGCGTTCTCCAACCAGCCCTACAACATGGACCTCGGCGCCAGCTGCGGTGTCGGCTTCATCAACTCCCCCGGCACGCTGGACGGGTACACCATGACCCTCGGCCACGAGTGGCACGAGATGATGTCCGACAAGAACCCGGCGGGCGGCTGGACCAACAACACGGGCAGCTCCTACAACGGCGAGGAGAACTCCGACGAGTGCGCCTGGCTCTCCCCCGGCACGGCGGGTGGCGCGGCGAACGTCAAGTTCGGCTCCTTCGGCACCTTCGCCGAGCAGGCCAGCTGGTCCAACGACACCAACTCCTGTGCCATCTCGCACGCGATCCTGCACTGACGCCGGATCAGACTGATCGCACTGATCGGACTGATCGCTGACAGGTGTTTCACCCCGGACCGGGGGTGGGCCGAGTGCCCGCCCCCGGTTCGCGGTACCGGTAGTACGCCAGGAACATCTCCACGCCGCTGCGGATCAGGTTCTCGGTGGTCGTCGCGCTGATCTCGTCGCCGCAGGCGCCCTGCACCAGGTGCGGGTAGAGCACCAGCGCGAGGAGCTGCGTCACCGCCAGTCCGGGGTCGGGCATCTCCAGGCGGCCCTCGTCGGCCAGCCGTCGGAACGCGGCGGCCAGGGCGGGGTGGGCACGGTCCGGGCCACTGCGCCGCCAGGCCGCGCCGAGCTCGGGAAAGGTGCGCACCTCGTCGGCGACGAGCCGACGCAGACCGACCACGTTCGGCGCGGTCACCCCCACGACCCACTCACGCGACGCGAGGACCAGCGCCTCACGCAGGTCCGCCGACGCGGCCAGCCTGGCCTCGGCGCCCGCGACGGCGGCACTGAGGGCATCGTCGAGCGCCCCGGTCACCGCCTCGACGAACAAGGTTTCCTTGCTGCGGAAGTGGTTGTAGACGGTCACCTTCGAGACACCCGCCTCGGCGGCGATCCGGTCCACCCCGGCGCCGTAGCCCTCGCGTACGAAGACGTCCGCGGCGGCCCGCACGATCGCCGCGCGCTTGCGCTCGGCCCGGTCACCCGCCGGCATCGCTCACCCCTTCCTTCGCCCTCTGCCGCTTCAGGCAGTTTCGGGCGGTTTCAGGCTAGCCGCGGCAGAAGTGAACCGTTGAGTTCATCTGAACGCGTCGGTACAGTTCCTTTCGCTTTCGCTCGTGAACGACCGATCCGTCCTGCGCCTCCCAGAAGGGCTGCACGATGTCCCTGCCGAACGACGCCGAACTCAACGCCATCAGCCCCTATCCGCCCATCCGGTACACCGGCGAGGGGGAGGTGTCCGCCGTGCACCGCTCCGGCGCGGAGACCCCCGAGCTGACCTATCCGAACGGCAACCAGGTCAGCTACCTGGCCAAGGGCTCGCTCACCGAGGGCAAGTTCGGCCTCTACCGCTGGGACTTCGGCGAGTCGCCGAGCGGTCCGGCCCCGCACATCCACCGGACCATCTCCGAGTCGTTCTTCATCCTCTCCGGCACGGTCCGGCTCTTCAACGGCGAGAAGTGGATCGACGCCACGGCCGGGGACTTCCTCTACGTGCCCGAGGGCGGCATCCACGCGTTCCGCAACGAGTCGGGCGAGGAGGCGTCGATGCTGCTGATGTTCTCGCCGGGCGCGCCGCGTGAGGAGTACTTCGAGATGCTGGTGGAGCGCGCCGCGCAGAACCGCCCGCCGATGTCCGAGCAGGAGCGGATGGAGTTCCTGCTCAAGCACGACAACATCTTCGTGTAGTCATCGCCCGGCGAGCTTCGCGTAGCGCCGACCGGCGGAACATTGCTCGGCACTCCGCCCACCCTCGG
Organism: Streptacidiphilus sp. BW17; assembly: GCF_041262485.1. Lineage (NCBI taxonomy): Bacteria > Bacillati > Actinomycetota > Actinomycetes > Kitasatosporales > Streptomycetaceae > Streptacidiphilus > Streptacidiphilus sp. BW17. Next base: position 179,269 of record NZ_JBGCCR010000004.1, read on the forward strand.
GATCACAATGGAGTCCTCGGGACCCGGAAGGAGCGAGCCGTGAGTGAAAGCTGGGGCGACGAGGTCTACCGGCCCGACGGGGACGAGCCGCCGGACTTCGAGGGGCTCCTGGACCCGGAGGACACCCTGGTCGGCGGGGAGAACCCGCTGGAGGAGGGCTACGTGCCGCGCGGGCGCCCGCTCGGGTCGCTGCGGGACGGGGTGACGGTCGGCGAGGGCCGGTCCGGCGAGAGCCTCGACGCGCGGCTGGCGCAGGAGCGTCCCGATCCCGCGCTGGGCGAGCCTCCCGAGGAGAGCGAGGAAGCCGAGGACGCGGAGGTGCCCTGAGCGCGACGGCAGAAGGCACAGCAGACGGCACGGCCGCAGGCCGGCCAAGTGCCGCTAAAGTGCTCCCCGTTGACCTTGATCGGCGGAGGGGGCACCGGGCCGTGGACAGCCCGAGCGCGGACAGCCGGAGCGTGGACCACTGGAGCCCGAGCGGCTGGATGAGCACCGCGGTGCAGCAGGAACCCGTCGAGCGCGTCGACCTGCACACCGACCGGCCGCAGTCGGCCCGGATGTACGAGTACCTGTTGGGTGGCAAGACCAACTTCGCCCCCGACCGGGAGGTCGCGGCCAAGGCGCTGGAAGGCTTCCCCGGCCTCAGTGACGTCGTCCGGGCGGGACGCTCCTTCCTCGGCCGCGCCGTCGAGTTCCTGGCCCGTGAGGGCGTCGACCAGTTCCTGGACATCGGCGCGGGCATCCCGACCAGCCCGAACGTCCACGAGATCGTGCAGCGGGTGAACCCGGCGGCACGGATCGTCTCCATCGACAACGACCCGATCGTGCACGCGCACACCCGCGCCCTGCTCACCAGCACGCCCGAGGGCCGGATCGACTTCCTCGCCGCCGACCTGCGCGGCCCGAAGGAGATCCTCGCCCACCGCTGCCTGGCCGGACCGGACGCGGCACTCGACCTCACCCGTCCGGTGGCGCTGGTCCTCAGCGCGGTGGTCCACTTCCTCGCCGACGAGGACGACCCGCGGGCTATCGTGCGCACGCTGCTGGACGCGCTCCCGTCCGGCAGCTGGCTGGTCCTGAGCCACGCGACCGCCGACGCCAGCCCGAACCAGGTGGGCCGGGCGGGCTCGACCTACCGCAGCGGCGGCGTCGGCATCCACCCGCGCAGCCGCGACGAGGTCGCCGTCCTGGCGCAGGGGCTGGACCTCGTCGAGCCCGGCATCGTCACCCCGGGCGGGTGGCGTCCGGAGCCGGACGCGGAAACCACCCTCGTCTCCCAGGACGGCTACGTGCTGGTGGCGCGCAAGCCCTGACTCACGACTTCCTCCGTGTTCCGGGCGTCACCTGCGAGCGCGCCGAGCCAGTACGCCGTCTCGGTCCGCTGCGGCTGGAAGCCGAGGGCGGCGGCCACGGCCAGGCTGGCGGAGTTGGAGGTCGGCGCGGTCCAGGTCGCGTCCCGGCCCCTGCCCCGGATCTCGGACGCGAGCTGCGCGGCGAGCGCGGCGGCCAGGCCTCGGCGTCGGTGGTCGGGAGCGGTCGCGACGGCGACGTCCTCGTGGTGCCGTCCGCGCAGGTAGGTGCAGGCCAGCGCGACCAGATCCGCGCCGAGGAAGGCACCCCGGGCCGCACCACTGCGCGTGAGCGCGGCGGGCGAACCCCAGGTCTCCCAGATCCAGTGCAGCGCCGGGTGCGCCCCGGCGAGCTCGGCCTGATCGGCGGGGCCGAGCGCGCGCAGCGTGTACGCCGAGCCGGGCCGCGGATGCGGCAGGCCGGGCCGCCACTGCACCAGCACCCTCCGCCGCCACGGCGTCACCGAGGCGAAACGCTGTCCCAGCACCGGCAGGAAGCGCGCCGGAACGCTGACCTGTCCACGCGCCAGCAGCGGGAACCATGCCTCCGGCATCCGGTCCGGGTCGCCGCGCAGCAGGCGCTGTCCACCCGCGCGGACCAGGACCACCCGGGGCGAGCGCAGGTCGTCGACCCGCCAGTCACCGCAGCCGGTGGTCAGTACGTGCTCAGCGAGTACCGATGGCCCCGGGATCTCCGGGACGAACCAACGCTCGAACCACGACTCGGCGGCCGAGGGCCGGACCGGAGTCGGAAGACGCGACAGAAGTGCCACGGCGCACAGCTCAGCGCCCCCACGCGTCCGCCGTCGAGCGTTTTGACGCCGATGTATCCGTTCGGCCCAGAAACCCGTACGCGCGCTTTGCGCGGCGCGCTCCGCATGTCGCTAAGGAAACGCATCGATCCCCCGCCGCGACGTCAGAGCATCGTCATGGGCTGCTCCGAGGCGTCGCGGCAGGCGCGAGAGTACGGTCCGGAGGGATACATCATGAGCAGTGGGCGCGCCCGGGCCGGACGCCGACGTCGGCGTCAACGCATGCTGGAGACCCCGGCGGCCTGGGGAGTGAGCTTCCTCGCCGCAGCCTGTGTCGGTCTGCTGGGCGCGTCGGCCGGTGGGAGCGGCGATCCGACGGCCATGCTGACGGTCTTCGCGGCGCTGGTGGCGGCATGCGCGGCTGCCGGACCGTTCGCGGCGGTGCCGTTGGTGGCCGGGACCAACTGGTGCTTCCTCGACGGCTTCTTCGTGCACCGCCATGCGCAGTTGGGCGGTCGTCCCGGGCCGGACCTGCTCCCGCTGGCCGTGCTTCTCGGCGCCGCGTTGCTCGGCCGAGTGCTGGCAGCGGCGGCGCGCCGTCGCGCCGATCAGGCGGCGGACGAGGCCGTGCGGGAGCTCAACCCGCTGCTGCGGCTCACCGATCGGGTCCGACGCCGACTGCGTCGTCTGCGGTCCTGCCTGCTGGCGCTGGCCGCGCTCGGCGCCGTCGCGGCCGGTGCCACGACCTGGGCCGGTGAGGCCGCCGCCGCACGCGAGCGCGTCGGCGGGCACGAGGTGCGGGCGACTACCCTGGTCGCCGCGGTGCCGCTCAAGCAGACCGCACTGCGCGGTGGTGTCGTCGCCTACGTCACCACCCCGGTGGGCTGGCAGGACCCGCCCGGCGTCCGGCACACCGGGGCTGCGAGTGTCCCGCGCGGGCGCGCCGCCGGGACGGCCGTCGAGGTCTGGGTGGACGCATCCGGCTCACCCGTCACGCCCCCTGCGGGCCCGGCCGACCTGGCGCTGCTCACCCTCCTGGTCGGGGTGGCCACCATGAGCGCGGGCGCGGGTCTGGTGCTGACGGGCACCTGGGTGGCGCGGCGTCGGGTGGACCGCCGCGACTTCCGCAGCTGGGGCGACGAGTGGGAGCAGGTCGAGCCGGTCTGGTCCGGCCGCCGCAGGAACCACGGCGTCGGCGGGCGCTGAACCTCCGTCACCCCACCGCCGCCGTCGCGTGACCAGCCGCCGTCGTCCTGCGCGATCGAAGACGACGGCGCACTCCAGGTCCAGCGCGCGGCGCAGGGCCGCGAGGAAGCGGTTCCGGTCGCCTGCGTGGTAGGGGTCGAGCAGGACCGTGTCGGCCGCGAGCCGGGCCGGGTTCTCCGTACCGGCGCGGTCCGCGGCTGCCGCCGCCCCCGCGCGGGTGAGGTGGTCGACGAGCAGTCCGGCGCCGGCCCGGCCGACCCGCGCCACCGGCTCGCCGGAGCGCGCCGGAGCGGGCCAGAGCGGCCCGGACGTGGAAAAGTGGCGAAAGTTCCGTCGAGCGATGTCAAGACGCGGGCGTCGGCTCCGACCACTGGTCGAGAGGGCCCGAACGGGACCCGCGAACCCACAGGGAGCACCTGATGAAGTTCCTGATCAGCCTGCACATCAACCCCGCCGTGCTGGATGCGCTGACCGACGACGAGAAGGCGGCCATCGGTGCCGGCCACGGCCGGTTCATCGAGGCGCTGAAGCAGTCCGGTGAGCTGATCACCACGCAGGCGCTGGTCGACCCGTCGCAGGCCGCGGTGGTGACCGTCCGGAACGACCAGCCGGTGGTGACCGACGGGCCGTTCCTGGAGTCGAAGGAGTTCCTGGGCGGCTTCTACCTGGTCGACTGCGAGAACAAGGAGCGCGCGGTCGAGTTGGCCGCGCAGATCCCGGACGCCGCGATCCAGGGTCTGGGTGTCGAGGTCCGGCAGGTCATGTTCTCCGACGGACAATTGGAGGCATGAGCGAAGCCGCTGAACACCCGGAGCGCCGGGGGAGCACCGTCGAGGACCTGCTGCGTGAACTGACGCCGCAGGTCCTCGGCGCGCTGGTGCGCCGCCACGGCGGTTTCGAGGACTGCGAGGACGCGGTGCAGGAGGCCGTCCTCGCCGCCGCCCTCCAGTGGCCGGAGCAGGGCGTGCCGGACAACCCGCGCGGCTGGCTGCTCACCGTGGCCTCCCGACGCTTCATCGACCAGCTCCGCAGCGACCACGCGCGCCGCGAACGGGAGTCGGCGAACGCCACCGAGGCGGTGCCGGAGGACGTGCCGGACACCGACGACACCCTCGTCCTGCTCTTCCTCTGCTGCCATCCCACGCTGACGCCCGCGTCGCAGACGGCACTGACCCTGCGCGCGGTCGGCGGCCTGACCACGGCCCAGATCGCCCGCGCGTTCCTGGTCCCGGAGGCGACCATGGCCGCCCGGATCAGCCGCGCCAAGCAGCGCATCAAGGCGGCGGGCGCCTCGTTCACCCTGCCGGAGGGCCCGGAAGGCTCCGAGCGCGAGGAGCGGCTCCGGGTCGTCCTGCACGTCCTCTACCTGATCTTCAACGAGGGCTACACCGCCTCCTCCGGCCGAGACCTGCAGCGCACCGACCTGGCCCAGGAGGCGATCCGGCTGGCCCGGTCGGTGCGCGTGCAGCTGCCCGAGGACGGCGAGGTGACCGGACTGCTCGCGCTGATGCTGCTCACCCACGCCCGCCGCGAGGCCCGGACGACCGCCGCGGGCGACCTCGTCCCGCTGGCCGATCAGGACCGCTCGCGGTGGGACCGCGGGTTGATCGACGAGGGCCTCGACCTGGTCAAGTCCGCGCTCGCCGGTCCGGCACTCGGGCCCTACCAACTCCAGGCCGCCATCGCCGCCACCCACGCCGCCGCGGACACGGCCGCGGAGACCGACTGGTCCCAGGTCCACGCCCTCTACCTGATCCTCGAACGGATCGCGCCCAACCCGATGGTCACCCTCAACCGCGCCATCGCCCTCGCCGAGACCGAGGGCCCGCAGGCCGGTCTCGACCTGCTCGCCACCCTGGACGACGACGCCCGTATGACCGGCCACCACCGCCTCCTCTCGGTCCGCGCCCACCTCCTGGAACGCTCGGGCGACACAACCGCCGCCCACGACCACTACCGCCGCGCCGCAAAGGCCACGGCCAGCCTCGCCGAACAGCGCTACCTGGAGTCCCGCGCGCGTCGCCTCACGGCAAGCTGACGGCGCGCATGAAAGCCCGTCATATCCACGCCTGCACAGGGGATCTCGCCCCACCATCCGTCGCAACGGCGGTACCGGCAGCAGGATCTGTCAGTGCGTCACCACCGGGTGCTCCGACGGCACGTCGCCGCGCTGCTCACCGTCCCTGCGCCGGGCGCGGCGCAGGGCGTAGGCGTAGTAGACCGCGCAGCCGAGGATCAGGGCCACGATCCAGGAGATGTCCGCGCCGCCCAGGGCCTTGGCCAGCGGGCCCTCGTAGACGGGGCTGTTGACGAACGGCACCTCCACCGCGATGCAGCCCAGGAAGATGACCACCGAGCCCCAGTCGACCCGTCCGTAGGGGCCGTCGATCCGGAAGAAGGACTCGACGTCGTAGTCGCCGTGCCGGACCAGGTAGTAGTCCGTCAGGTTGATCGCGGTCCAGGGCACCAGCAGGTAGAGCAGGATCAGGATGATGTTCTGGAACAGGTCCATCGTGTGCGAGTCGGCCAGGATCGCCAGGACCGTGGTCACCGAGACGAAGCAGATCGCGAACAGCATCCGGGCGCGTGGGCCGGCGCCCACGCGGCCGGTGGGCGAGATCGCGGTCAGTACGGTCAGGAACGCGCCGTACGGGCTCTGCGCGGAGCCGGGCACGCCGCCCAGGATCAGCGCGGCGACCAACAGCCAGGAGACGGCCGGGAACTGGTGCGCCAGGAACCCGATGGAGTCGTTGCCGAGCGCGTTGCCGCCGACCACGGCCGCGAACGCGCCGATCACCATGACCCACGAACCGCCGACCGCCGCGCCCAGGTAGGTCCACCAGAACGTCGCCTTCGGCGGGGTGTCCTCGGGCAGGTAGCGCGAGTAGTCCGAGACGTAGGGGGCCCAGGTGATCTGCCAGGAGGCGAAGATGGAGATCGCCAGCAGCACCGTCCCGACGTTGACCGAGGTGCCGTGGTAGTGCGCCGGAAGGTGCCGCGCCAGTTGGACGAAGAGGGCCAGGAAGACCACGCCCGACACCACGGACAGGTACTTGCTGACCGCGTGGATCAGCTTGTAACCGACCACCGCGACCACCAGGGTGGCCAGGTTGGTGGTGATCACGCCTGCGGCGTAAGGGAGATGGAGCCAGTCGGCCACCGCGTGCCCGTTGACGACGCTGCCTTCCAGCGAGAAGCCGAAGTACATCACCACCACGATCGCGACCGGCACGACCGCGCCGTAGAAGCCGAACTGGGCCCGGGACTGGATCATCTGCGGGATGCCCAACCGCGGCCCCTGCACGGAGTGGTAGGCCATGAAGAGACCGCCCACCAGGTTGCCGATCAGGATGGCGGCGATCGCCCACGGCAGGTCGAGCCCGACGGTGACGGCCAGCGCGCCGTTGACCAGGCCGGTGATCTGCACATTGCCGGCGAACCAGAGGGTGAACAGGTGCCAGGGCTTGCCGTGCCGCTCGTCCGGCGGCACGTAGTCGATCGCGTGCTGCTCGATGGCAGGGGCTCTGCGCGTTTCAGACGATCTGCGGGAAGTGTCGCTCATCGGTGGGAACCAGCCTTCCGTCAGGACGGCGAGGGGGTGGGGGTGCCGTCGGTGGCCGTGCAGGGAACGTCACGAGGTGCAGCGGACGGGGGGTTGTGCCCGGGCCAGGCGTTGCAGCGCCAGCCCGGCGTAGAGGGCCGCGCCGTCGGCGACGAGGGCGTCGTCGAAGACGACGTGCGGCGAGTGGTTTCCGGGAGCGGTCCGGTGGTCCTGTCCCTCCGGCGTCGCGCCGAGCTGGACGACCGTGCCGGGGACGCGGGCGAGGACGCGGGAGAAGTCCTCGGAGGCGGTGAGGGGTTGGCGCATCTCCTCGTACCGCTCCTCGCCGAACAGCTCGCGGGCGACGTCGGCGGCGAACGCGGACTCGGCGGCCGTGGCGATGGTCGGCGGGTACTCGCGGAGATAGCGCACCTCCGCCGCCACACCGTGGGCCTCCGCCACACCCCGGCACAACGCGGTGACAGCGGCGGCGAGTTGGGCCCCGGCGTCGCGGCTGAAGGTGCGGACGGTGGCCTCGAAGGAGGCGCTCTCGGGGATGATGTTGGCCGCCGTGCCCGCGTGGATCGCCCCGACACTGAAGGTGACCGGCTCCATCGGGTCGACGGCCCGCACCACGGCGCCCGACAGCTCCCCGACCATCGCGCAGGCGGCGGGGATGGGGTTGCGCGCGTGGTGCGGGGCGGAGCCGTGGCCGCCGGTCCCGTGGACAGTGACGACGAGCCGGTCCGAGGCCGCCATCACCGCCCCCGGCCGGGTGGCGAAGCGGCCCCGCGCCCAGTGACGCGAGCTGACGTGCAGCGCGTAGGCGGCCGTCGGCAGACTGCCCTCCGTGCCGTCTGCCTGCTGACCCGCCTCCAACACGCCCTCGTCGAGCATCAGCCGTGCCCCGTCCTGGCCCTCCTCCCCCGGCTGGAACATCAGCACCACCTTTCCGGCCAGCCGGTCCGCCCGGGCGGCGAGCAGGTGCGCGGCGCCGACGAGCATCGCCGTGTGCAGGTCGTGCCCGCAGGCGTGCATGGCCGAGTCGTCGCGCGAGCGGTAGGGGACGTCCGCCTGCTCGGTCAGCGGCAGCGCGTCCATGTCCGCGCGCAGCAGCACGGTCGGGCCGGGGCGGCTGCCGCGCAGCACGGCGGTCACCGAGGACAGGGCGCGCCCGGTCGTCACCGTGCCGGGCACACCCTGCAGACCTGCCAGGATCCGCTCCTGCGTGCGGGGCAGGTGCAGCCCCACCTCCGGCTCCCGGTGCACGGCGCGGCGCAGCGCGACCAGCTCCGGCGCCATCTCCCGCGCGTCGTCCAGCAGTCCCATCCGCACTCCCTATTCCTCGGCGTTCCTCGGCATTTCCGCGGCATCCCTCGGCGCGCTCTGCCGGATCCGGTGGGATCGATGATGCGAAGCCGGGCACAATAGGGATCCAGATGACAGGAATCCTTCACCAGGGCGTATTCCAGTGAACGAATCAAGCACCGTCGACGCGATCAACAGCGCCAGCAGCAGCGCGATCAGCGAGGACGAGCTGGCGCTGGTCCATGCGCTCCAGGTCCAGCCCCGGGCCACCTGGACGGACCTCGCCGACGTCCTCGGCTGCACGACCGTGACCGCGTCGCGCCGCTGGCAGCGGCTGCACGAAGAGGGGATCGCCTGGGTCACCGCGGTCCCCGGCGCGCGCTGCGCCGCGTTCACCGCCTTCGTCCGGCTGCGCTGCGCGGCCGGTCACCGCGAAGCGGTCGCCGCCCGCCTCGCACAGGACCCCGAGGCGGTGACCATCGAGCTCACCGCAGGCAGCTTCGACCTGTTCGTCGAGGTCATCACCGCGGACCTGGCCGCGTTCACGCAGTACCTGCTCGCACGCGTCGAGAAGCTCCCCGGCGTCACGCAGGCGTCGGTCGCGGTGGCCACCCATGTCGTCACCGAGGCCAGCCGCTGGCGTCTGGACGCCCTCGAGCCACGCGCGAGCTCCGCACTGGCCGACGCGGCACATCCGCGGACGACAAGGTCGTCGGAGCGCCCGACAGCCCGTCAGCTCTCCGAACTGGACCTGCGGTTGCTCACCGCGCTCGGCGCGGACGGACGTCAGCCGTGGGATCGGCTGGCAGGGACGACAGGAACCAGCGCGGCCACCGCCCGCCGCCGGGTCGAGCGCCTCCTCGCCACCGAGGAGGCCGCCCTGCGCTGCGACATCGCCGCCCCGCTCTTCGGACGGCCGGTCACCCTGTCGCTGCACGCCCAGGTCCCGGCGTCCGACCTCGCCGCGACGGCGCGCTCACTGACCGCCCTGACCAGCGTCCGGTTCGTCGCCACGCTCGCCGGACCGGACAACCTGCTGGCCACCTTCTGGCTCCGCTCGATCGAGGAGGTGCACCGCATCGAGTCCGAGCTGGTCGCCCGTCACCCCGCCGTCCGCGTCACCGACCGCGCGCTCGCGCTGCGCGCGGTCAAGCGCATGGGCCACCTGCTCGCCCCCTCCGGACGCAGCACCGCCTCGGTCCCCCTCGGCCCTTGGGCGGGGCAGAACCCGCTGAACTGACTTACGCCCAAACTCCCGTCTGCTCCCAGGACTTGAGGCTCAGTCATCTCCAGCTGGAGAACTTCGTGTGCACCCATGGTCAACGTCAGTGCCGCACAGCTAGGTTGATCACATGGGCCCACTGAATCCGAGCAAGGCCGAACTTGTCATCGCCCTGATCTGCTTTTTCACGATCTACGGAGTCCTGGGACGCGTCCTGCTCCCCCGCGCCCGGCGCGTACTGGACGAGCGCGCGGACGCGATCGAGGGCGGCATGGACCGCGCCGGGAACGCCCGCCAGGAGGCCGCCGCCCAGCTGGAGGAGTACCGCCTCCAGCTGAGCGGGGCCCGGCGCGAGGCCGCGCGGATCGTCCAGGAGGCGAAGGAGCAGGGCGCCCTGCTGATCGACGAGGCCCGGCAACAGGCCCTACAGGAACGCGCCCGCATGATCGCCGCCGCCGAGGCCGAGTTCGCCGCCGACCGCGCGCTCGTCGAAGCGTCGCTGCGCGTCGCCGTCGCAGACCTCTCCACCGAGCTGGCCTCCCGGATCGTCGGCGAACCACTCGCCGAGATCGCCACCGACAGCCCGGCGATCCAGCGGTACCTGGACGACCTGGGCGACTTCACCACCACCGACTAGATGATCAATGCCAAGGGGTGACCGCGCGCTCGTGATGCGGTTTCATTCCTGGCAGATCGGCCTGCGGGAGTGTGGCCGTGAGTGACGTCGTCATCCGTCGGGCCGGGCTCGACGACGCGCCTGCGCCGGCAGCCCCGCGCTGGCGGCTCAAATCCTGGCCCCGGTGATGCAGGGCGAAGTCGAAGATCTTGAACGCTGCCGTCGATGGCCGCCGCGGCGTGTGCTTCGGCGTGGTGGCGGCCATCGGTGGCAGTTCAGGAGGTCAGCGGTTGTCTGGGGACAGGAAGGCGAGCGCCTCTTGGAGGTTGTGCTCCACGATGCCCCTCATGAAGGCGCGGTCGGGGAAGTCGCCGTCGAGGAGCCGCAGTGGCCCGGCGACGAGGGACAGACGCATCGCCAGCGTGTAGAACGTCAGGCGCTGTTGGTCGAGGTCACTGCGGTCCAGCCACTGGTAGTGCTCACCGAAACGCAGTCGCAGGAACGCGTGCTCCCACTCGACGTCGAAGAACATCAGCCCCTCGATGTCGATGAGGACCGGTTGCCCGTCCCGGTCCACCAGCACGTGGTCCGGTCCGAGTTCCCCGTGGATGAGCCCGTGCTGCGAGCGCGGGCGCACGGCGGCGGCCAGTGCGCGAACTACGCTCTCAAGGTGGGTGCGAGAGCGCGTGATCCGCGGGTCGCGAGAAGCGGCTTCGGCCAGGTCATTGAGCGCACGGTCGAGGACGACCTGCTCGCATGAGCTGCCCTCGGAGGTGCCGCCCTTGTCGATCAGGGCGACTTTCCCGAAGCGCGGGCCCTGGTGCCGCTGCATCGCACCGAGTGCCTCAGCGAGCCGCGTCATCGTTGTTTCCAGCCTGCGCGGGTCTTGGCGGAGCAGAGTTTCGAGGTTCTCGCCCGGTACGTCCTCGACCACCGCGATGTCTGCCGGGTAGCGGCTCCGGCTTCGGTCAGCCAGGAGGATGCGGGGCGTGCGGATTCCCAACGTGTCCAGTTGCCGGTGCGCGGCTTCGAAGAGCTCGATGCCGGAGGCGGGCGAGAACGGGTCCGCATGGTTGTCGGCCTGGTCGGCCCGCATGGTGGGCCAGTAGTTCTCGGCGTCGTCCCAGACGTAGACGATGGCAGTGGAGTCATTGTCGAGGGTGAGGCGGTACACGCCCTTCTTGCTGCCGCCTCGGAGCCGGGAGACGCCCTCGAGGCGATGCTCGGTGCCAAGAGCCGCACGGGCGACGCCTGCCAGACGATCTCGTGTGGCAACCCTGCGTACCGCGTTCACGGCCTGCCTCCCCAAGCATCGACTGCGTGGTCCCGCTCGGAGCAGGGCATTGCCGCTCGGCATGCCATCGCAGAAGCGACTGATCTTAGGCGACAGCGGCGCACGGAGGAGGAGGGAGTCCAATGTCAGTGTGTGAAGACGGACGACCTGCTGACGGGTTCGCCGCAGCGTGAGGCGTACAACCGCCACCTGTACGAGGACCACGTCCAGGGGCCCAAGGTTCCGGGCGTTCCTGTGCGGGCGTGAGTGATCCGGCTTCAGCCGGCTGCCGACAGGGCGCGGGCAAGGCGGTTGAGGGCCGGATCGATGTCCTCCAGTGGGCCGAAGTCCTCGGACCCGGAGGGTAGTTCCGCGAGCTGTGGCCGGGAGCCGGAGGCCAGGCTGCGGCGCAGCGTCACGACGCTCGCGGCGACGACGGCTTCGGCTGACGCGGGTGCGTATGTCTCGCGGGCCAGCTCGCGCAGGGGCAGTCGGAACGCCCGGACCGGGGTCAGCTGCCAGGCGACGGAGATGGCCGGACCGGACGCCTCATGGAGCGCCTCGCCGAATCCCCGCCGCGCTGACAGCGCCGACGTCGACCTTCGCTGATCGGCCCGGGCTGGCCCGCCGTTGACAATAGGCAGGTGTTTGCCTGCATAATGAGGGCATGAGCATGGAAGCAAGAGCCATGGACTCGGTCTTCAAAGCGCTGGCCGATCCCACCCGGCGCCTGCTGCTCGACCGCCTGCGCGAGCAGAACGGCCAGACGCTGCGCGAGCTGTGCGACCGCCTGGAGATGGCGCGCCAGTCCGTGACCCAGCACCTGGACATCCTGGTGCAGGCCAACCTCGTCGCCGTCGTCCGCCGCGGACGCGAGCGGCTCCACTACCTCAACCCGGTCCCGATCCACGAGATCGAGGAACGCTGGATCTCCGGGTTCGACAGACCCCGCCTGCAGGCGCTCAGCGCGCTCAGGAGCCAGGCAGAGGAGTACGCCATGACCAACGAACCGGCCAACGAAACGGCCAACGGACCGGCCCCCGTGCCGACCTACGTCTACGTCACCTACATCCGCGCCAGTGCGAAGCAGGTCTGGCAGGCCCTGACCGACGCGGACCTCACCGCCCGCTACTGGGGCCACGCCAACGTCTCGGACTGGCAGCCGGGTTCACGCTGGGAGCACCGCCGGGCCGACGGTTCGGGCGCGGTCGACGTGGTCGGCCGCGTGCTCACCGCCGAGCCGCCGACCCGGCTGGTCATCACCTTCGAGGACAAGCCCGAGGCCGAACTCGAACGCGAGCCGTCCGTGGTCACCTTCCTCGTCGAGCCGCATCAGGACATCGTCCGGCTGACCGTGACCCACGAGAAGCTCCCCAACCTGGAGATGCTCGCCGGCATCTCCAGCGGCTGGCCGGCCGTGCTGGCCAACCTCAAGTCCCTGCTGGAGACCGGCGAGACACTGCCGCAGTCCCCGTGGGAGATGGACGCCGCGCACACCTGACGTCACGTCACCCGGGGTCCGGCTCCAGCGCATCCCGCACCCGCGCCGCCGTGGCCGCAGCTTCGGCGGCGTCGGCGTACCGCCCGCGCGGCCAGAAGAAGCCGCGCAGTCCGTCGCGCGGATTGCGCGGCACGACATGGACGTGCAGATGGGGCACGGACTGGCTGACGCGGTTGTTCTCCGCGACGAAGCTGCCGCGCGCGGCCATCCCCCGCTCGACGGCCCCGGTGATCCGCTGGACCTGCCGGAAGTACGGGCCGACCTCCTCCGGGGCGAGGTCCGTCAGCGTCTCGACGTGGCGGCGCGGGACCACCAGCACATGGCCGGGGAAGAGCGGCCGGTGGTCCAGGAAGGCGACCACCGCGTCGTCCTCGTAGACCCGGTGCACCTCGACGTCCCCGGCCACCACCGCGCAGAAGAGGCAGTCCACCGTCATCCAGCCACCCTGACACACCATCAGCCCGGCCTGGTGCCAAGGCGGCGGCGCGTCGTACGACGAGGCCCTCCGTCGGTCGCAGGCATCGCGACCGGCGGAGGGCCTCCTCACCGGATACGGCTCAGCCGCAGCTCAGCTGCAGTTGTGCGCGTCGCTGGTGGCCGAGCCGAGGACCACGTCCACCGTGTTCGCCCCGCCCAACAGGCCGGGGACGATCAGGTGGACGGCGTTGACCGTGGTGCCGAAGTCGGCGCCGGGAACCGGCGTCTGCTCGTTCACCACAAGCCGGGCGCCGCCCGGCAGACCGATCACGCTGTTGGGCGCGGTCGGCACGGTCACCGGCACGCCCGCGAGGGTGAGGGTCAGCGTGGCGGACCCGCTGGTACCGGTGCAGGAGCTGATCGAGGTCGCAGTGAGACCTGAGACGCCGATCACCGGCAGGCCGGGGATCCCGATCGTCGCGTCCTGAACCGTCGAGGTCGTGGTCGAGGTGCCCGGCGCCAACTTCGTGGTGTTGTTGACACAGAGCGCGTCGGCCGAGATGAGCAGCGTGCTGACGGTCGCCGTGCAGGGGACGTTCGTGCTGGACGCCTGCGCGGTGCGGATCGGGCCCGTGTCCGGCGTCGGCGGGATCGTCAGCTGTGCCAACGTGAGGTCGACGTTCGCGGAGAGCCCGTAGGCGCGTCCGGTGTAGTACTCCAGCCGGACCGTCGCCGAGGCGATGGACGGCAGGTAGTACCCGTCACCGGCGAAGGTGACCGCGACCGGCACGGTGGCCGTGTCGTTCAGTGGCTGGTCCACCGAGGCGATGGTGCAGCTGGCCGTGCCGTCCGCGCCGGTGGTGCCGGTGCAGATCTGCTGCGTCGTGCCGGTGCCGAGGGCGATCTGGACGCTGCGCCCGGCGATGGCCGTGGCACCGTCCTCCTTCAGCACGCCCGAGAGCGTCGCGGGCACGCCGTTGGCGACGTGCGCGGGACCGGTGTAGGCGAGAGTGGTCTCCTCCCTGGTGATGGTGAACGAGGTCGTCGTCGAGCTGGCCTCGTGCGTCGCGTCACCGGCGTAGGCGGCCTGCAGCGTCACCGTGCCCGCCGGGTCGACCGGGGTCAGCGAACAGGAGGCGTTGCCCGAACTGTCCGTGGTCCCGGTGCAACTCGCGCCGCCGAGCTTGAACGTGACCGAACCGCCGGAGACCGGCGAGCCCTGACCGCTGACGTTGCCACTCGCGGTGAAGGCGTCGTGGTAGTCGGCGGTGACGGCCCCGGTGTACTTCACCGAGGTCGGGATCTTGCCCGGCGTGGTGCCGCCGCACGGGCTGGACTCGACGGGCGACAGGGCGGTGCCCAGCAGGTCGCCGAACGAGACCGAGGAGCAGGCCGAGGCGGACTGCCCCACCTGGTTCGGCACGGTCGCCGTCACGGTGATGGTCTCGGACGAGTGGACCGGCAGCGTGTCGTAGCCGACGGTGAACGAACTCGACGTGTTGCTCGACGAGGTCGACCCCGGTGCCTGCAATCCGGTCACGACGTAACCGCTGGGCAGCGGACCGTTGACGTCGACGGCGGTCGCCGCCGCGGTGTCACTGGTGTTCTGCACCTTGACCGTGTAGGTGACGGTCGACCCGATCACGGGATTCGGGTTGTCCACCGACTCCACCGCCGAGACCTGCGGCGCGCAGACGGCGTCCTTGGCCACGCTGGTCGGGCAGTAGTCCATGGCGCAGGTGCGGGCGGCGTTGCTCCACTCCTGCTGGATGTAGTACGGGTCGCCGTGGAGGTAGACGTCGGCGCCCTGGGCGTTCTTGGGGGTGTAGTTGTACCCGCACTTGTCACCGATCTCACCGCCGGTGTCCTTCGTGGGGTCCGTCCACGATTCGTTGGGGATCGGATCGGTCACCGACTCCATGGTCTCGTGCGACACGATGCTCACCTGGGCGTCGGCGGTCGGGTCACCGCTGGGCGTCGGCGCGCTCTGCCTCCCGCAGACCGGGTTGGCGTCGGGGTCGTCGTAGAGGTACTCGAAGCGGATGTTGCCGTCGTTCCCGTGGTAGCCGCAGAACTGCTCGGAAGAGGTCGCCGGCGGCGAGGATGCGGGCGGCGGGGTGCACCCTCCGTTGTTGGGCATGCACTCCTGGATGCCGCTGGCAGTGAAGACGGCGTAGATGTGCGAACCGTCCACCGGCCAGCCGTTGACAGTGGCGGCATGCGTGATCTCGGCCGTGATGTCGGTCTGCTGCAGCGGGTCGGCGGCGGTCCCGGCCTGCGGGTAGGCCTGGGTGTCGACCCAGGAGCCGCCGTAGTCGAGCGAGTTGGCGATGTTGCCGCTGCCGTCGTAGTACTGCGTGGCGATGTTGAAGTACGGCGTTCCGCCGGCGTCCTTGACCCACTGCGTCAGCTCGTTCTCGTACGCGGTGTCGGAGGTGCCGTCGGTCGCGTAGTGCATCCCCTGCGGCAGCCAGAAGATCAGCGCGAGCGAGGGGTTGTGCATCACCGGCCCGGTGCCGCGCGGCAGGTTGTTCTCACTGCCCACCCCGGGTTGATGCGTGTAACCCGCGGTCGTTGTGGCGTGAACGGACGCGCCGCCTGGCGGAAGTGCCCAGGCAGCGCCGTACGTGCCGTTCGCGTCCGGGTGGGACGGCACCACCGGACCGATGGCGCCGCCCGATGTCTGCGGCATGTTCACCGCACGCACCGGAACCGCCGCCGAGCGCTTCGCCCCCGTGCGCACCATCGGCAGGTGCGGGACCACGGCGGCCGGTCTGTTCGCGCCCGAAGCCGCGGAGCCGCCCGAGACCGCAGAGCCGGCCGCGGAACCGGCCGGGGTCGTCGGCGCGGGAGCACCCTGAACGCCGAGCAGCAGCATCGCCGTCGACGCGAGCACCCCCACCGCGACCCGTGGTCGCGATAACCAGGTCTTTCCCATGAAGAAAGGTCCCCCTCCTCAACTGCGGTGCCGCGCTTGGCGGTTGCCGAGCAGAACGGCACAGCCGAGGTGACACGCTAGGGCAGCCCGGTCTTGTCGCCCAGAGGTCACGTCGTGAACGATTCGTCACCGGACCTCCACAATCAGGGCGCATCGGAACCCGAGTGGCACCGGCCCCGTCGGAGCAGAGAACAGTCGTCGACCGTCGTCGACGCTGGCGGCTCCGATCAGACAGGACGGTCCCTCCGTGGACAGAAAACTGCGCCTCCCCTTGCTCTGCTGCGCCCTCACGGCGACCCTGGCCATGGCCGGATGCAGTTCCACCGCCACACCCGGTCCGGGCCCGACCACCGCACCGTCGAACTCACCGTCCACGAGCGGCTCACCCAGCGCGCCCGGCACCACCTCGCCATCGGGTGGCGCGACCGGCCCGAGCAGCCCGGGCGGCGGCGGGTCGGCCGGCCCGGTGAAGGTGACCTTCGCCGCGAACGGCAAGTCCGTCGTCCTGCACGTGGGCCAGCAGCTCCACGTGGACCTGGCCACCCCCTTCTGGACCTTCCAGCCCGTGGGCGCACCGAAGTTGCTCCGGACGGACGCCACCGGCGTGGCGACGGCACAGGCCAGCTGCCCGCCTCCCATGGGCGCCGCTGGATGCGGCGACGCGACAGCGGACTACACGGCGGTGAGCGCCGGCCAGACCTCGGTCATCGCCACCCGCATCATCTGCGGCGAGGCGATGCGCTGCACCGGCGCGAACGGCCGCTTCGACCTACAGGTGTCCGTGACGCCCTGACGGAGCGTCAGCGCACCGGCTCCGACGGATGGTCAGCTTGCCGAGTCCGCCAACCGGGCCGCGCAGAGGCTCAGATGGTGCCGCTCCGGGAGGCTCGCCGTACGCCGCGCGGCGGCGCGGTAGTCGGCGATCGCGGCCTCGCGCTCCCCCGCGAGCTCGTGCAGGTGGGCGCGGACCGCGAAGAGCCGGTGGTGACCGGCCAATTCGGGCGGCGGGTCGGCCAGCAGGGCGAGCCCGGCCGCGGGGCCGTCCACCATCGCGGTCGCGACCGCGCGGTTCAGGGTGATCAGCGGGTTGTCGGAGATCCTCGCCAGCACGCCGTAGAGGGCCAGGATCTGCGGCCAGTCCGTCTCGTCGGCGCTGGGCACCTCGTCGTGGACCGCCGCGATCGCCGCCTGCACCTGGTACGGGCCGACCGGGCCGCGCGGCAGGGCGGCGGTGATCAGGGCGACGCCCTCGGCGATCGCCGCCGCGTCCCACCGGGCGCGGTCCTGCTCGGCCAGCGGGACCACCTCCCCGTCCGGGCCGGTGCGGGCCGGGCCACGGGCCTCGGTCAGCAGCATCAGCGCGAGCAGGCCCGCCACCTCGGCGTCGTCCGGCAGCAGCGCGTGGACGGCCCGGGTGAGCCGGATCGCCTCCCGGGAGAGCTCGACCCGGCGCAGTTCGGCGCCGGTGCTGCTGGCGTAGCCCTCGTTGAAGATCAGGTAGAGCACGTGCAGCACCGCGTCCAGCCGGGCCGGGAACTCGGCCGCGTCCGGCATCCGGAAGGTGCCGCCCGAGGCCTTGATGCCCCGCTTGGCACGCGAGATCCGCTGTCCCATGGTCGCCTCCGGAACCAGGAACGCGCGGGCGATCTCGCCCGTCGTCAGACCGCCGACCGAACGCAGCGTCAGCGCGATGGCGGACGCCGGGGAGAGGGCCGGGTGGCAGCAGAGGAAGAGCAGCGCGAGGGTGTCGTCCTGCGCGCCCTCCTCACCCGTTCCCTCGAATACCGCGTCCGCGCCGGGCGCGGAGCGGCGGTCGCCCGGCTCCCGGGCGGCCACCAGCTCCTCGCGCCGACGCCGTGCCTGCTCGCTCCGGACCTGCTCGGTCATCCGCCGGTTGGCCACCTGGACCAGCCAGCCGCGCGGGTTGTCCGGCAGCCCCTCCTTCGGCCACTGCGTCGCCGCCGCCAGCATCGCCTCCTGCACGGCGTCCTCGGCCGCGGCGAAGTCCCCGTAACGGCGGGTCAGCACGCCGACGACCTGCGGCGCGAGCGTGCGCAGCAGGTCGTCGACAGCATCGGCCAGGTCGGCCGGATCGGCAGGCTCGTGCGTGGTCACCCGGCCATGCTCACACCTCGGTGGGCGGCGCCGCCATCACCTGACGCACCTCGATCGGCATGTTGATCGGCCGCCCGCCCGGGCCGGGCGCGGCCGAGACCTCCGCGGCGATCTCGATGGCCCGCTGCTCGGTCTCGCAGTCGACGATCCACCAGCCGGCGACCCACTCCTTCGACTCCGGGAACGGGCCCTCGGTAACCACCGGCGCGCCGCCGCTGTGCGAGCGGACGATCCGCGCGGTGTCCGGCATGGCCAGTCCCTGCGCGTCGACCAGCTCGCCGGAGGCGGCCAGGGCGGTGTTGGTCTCCTTCATGAACCGGATGTGCGCCTGGATCTCCTCCGGCTTCCACTCGAAGATCGCGGGGAAGTCGACGTTCTTCTCGCTGAACTGCATCAGCAGCATGTACTTCATGGTCCCGCTCCTCGTCGTCGTGCCCGCCCCGACGGGGCTGGCTCTCACGGGTAGGTAGAAGCACGCCCCGTGCTTTCGACATCCTCGACGAGATTCCGCGAGAAATATTTCTACGCCGCGCCGCCGCTGCGCGGCCCCGCGCTGGACGCCTCGGCTACGCCTTGCGGCCGATGCCCGCGTAGGCCATGGTCTCGTCGTCCGGGAGGACCGTCTCGTCGTCGACGTCCGGGTGCCAGTGATTGATCAGTGCGACGCCCGGCTCGTCCAGCTCCAGACCCCTGAAGAAGCGCTCCACCTGGACGCGGGTGCGCAGGTGGTTCTCGATGCCCGCCTCGGTGTAGCGGCGCGAGGCGATCTCCGCCCGCTTCGGCGCGGCGTCGGCGGTACCGGCGGTCAGCGCGAGGAAGCTGCCCGGCGCGAGCGGGGCCAGGAGCCGGGGCACCAGCTCCTGGACGGCCTCGTCGGAGTAGAAGTGGACGAGGTTGATCAGGGTCAGCGCGACCGGCCGGGTGAAGTCCAGCGTGCCCCGCTTCTCCACGTCGGCCAGGATCGCGTCGGGATCGCGCAGGTCGCCCTCGACGTAGGCGGTGCGGCCCTCCGGCGTGCTGGAGAGCAGGGCGCGCGCGTGGGCGAGGACGATCGGGTCGTTGTCGACATAGACCACGCGGCTGCTCGGCTCGACGGCCTGGACGATCTCGTGGACGTTGGGCGCGGTCGGGATCCCGGTGCCGATGTCCAGGAACTGCCGGATGCCGTGCACCTCGGCGAGCCGGTGCACCATCCGGTGCATCACGGCGCGGGCCGCACGCGCCGAGTCCCGGGCCTCGGGCCACTCCGCGAGGATCCGGTCACCGGCCTCACGGTCGGCCGGGAAGTTGGTCTTGCCGCCCAGCATGTAGTCGTAGACCCGGGCCGAGTGCGCGATGTCGGTGCGCAGATCGACCTTGGGCATCGACTCCTGCTGCGAAGGGAGACTCCATGCCTCGACCTTGGGACTTTCCACCCGTACCCTCCCGTTGCCTTGCTGCCGACCCACACTGAACCACAAAGCGTGGTGGTGCGTCAGCTCGGCGTCCGGCGACCGGGATCGCGCCCGTTTTCCACACCCTTTGGGCACCGGATTTCCGCAGGTCGAGGCGACGCCCCACACTGGACGCATGCGTGGTCCGGAGGACGACTTCACCCCCGAGCAGATCGACCGCTCCCGCGCGCGCAAGCGCGCGGTGATGCCACTGCGCTACACCTCCGCGGCGCTCGGCCTGGTGGCGCCCTGCGTGCTGGGGTTCACCCCGCTCGGCGCCGGGCTCGTCCACGCCGCCGGGCAGCTCGCGGGCGGCAGTTGGATCGCCACCGCCGCGCTCGGCGCGGTCGCCCTGCAGCTGGTCTCCTGGCTGCTCGCGCTGCCGGTCTCCGCGCGGACGGAGCGGATCAACCGGCGCTGGTCGCTGTCCACGCGCTCCTGGCGGCTCTTCGCCGCCGACGCGGCCAAGTCCTTCGCGATCGGCGCGGTCCTCTTCGCCGGGATCGCGGTCGCCCTCTACGCGGCGATGCGGGCGCTGCCCGGGAGTTGGTGGATCCTGGCGGCGGTCGGCGCGGCCGTGCTGGTCCTCCTCTTCTCGTTCCTGCTGCCCGTGCTGGTCGAGCCGCTCTTCAACCGGTTCACGCCGCTGCCCGACGGCGAGCTGCGCCACCGCCTGACGACGCTGGTGGCGGCATCCGGGGTGCCGGTCCGGGACATTCTGGTCAGCGACGCCTCCCGCCGGACGACCGCGACCAACGCGTACGTCTCCGGCATCGGGCGCACCCGGCGCGTGGTGGTCTGGGACACCACCGTCGAGCAGGCGCCGCCGGAGGAGGTCGCCGCGGTGACCGCGCACGAACTCGGCCACGCCGCCCACCGTGACGTGCCGGCCGGGACCCTGCTCGGCGCCGTGCACGCCGCCGCCACCGTCGGCGTGGTCGCGGGCGCGCTGCACTGGCCCGCGCTGCTGGACGCGGCCGGTGTCGACCGGGCCGACGATCCCCGCTCGCTGGCCCTGGTGCTGGCCCTGGCCACGGTCTTCGGCACCCTGGTCGGGCCGCTCCACCTGGTCTTCAGCCGCCGCGTGGAGACCCGCGCCGACGGTTTCGCGCTGGACCTGACGCGCGAGCCGGGGACGGTCGTCGCGATGCAGCGCAGGCTCGCGGTGCTCAACCTGGCGGATTTGGAGCCGCATCGGCTGGCGGCGCTGCTCTTCGGCAGCCATCCGACCACCGTCGACCGCATCGCCCACGCCCGCGCCTGGGCCGTCGCCCACGGTCTGCCCGAGCCCCCGCCGCTGGTCACTCCCGACGGGGGCCCGGCGGCGGGCTGACCGTGTCCGCCCGAGGGCAGCCGGGCGGACACGGGGTCTGTGTTCACCAGCCCGCAGGCAGGTCCTCGCCCCCGAAACCGCTGCCGCCATGACCGTTGCCGCTGTGACGACCGCGAGAGCTCTGAGCACCCCCGGCGTACCCGGCGCCGCCCCCGCCGTACCCGGCCTCGCCACCGCCGTAGCCGACCTCGCCCCCGGGGTGCCCGGCGCCGCCCCCGCCGCCCGTGAACGGGCAGCCGTCGGGGCGGGCCGCCGCCCACGGCGTGGGCCGGCGCAGGAAGGCCGGGCGGGCCGTCGGGTCCGGCGGGTCGTAGTAGCGGTGGAAGACCGCGGTCGAGCCGCTCGACAGCGGCGGCACGATCCACGTCCAGTCGGCGGGCACCCGTCGTCCGTGGCGCTCCTCGCGCTCGATGTGGGCCAGGAACCGCTCGGACTCGCTGTGGTGGTCGGCCAGGGTCACCCCGGCCTCCTGGAACGAGTGCAGCACCGCCAGGTTCAGCTCCACCAGCGCGCGGTCGCGCCACAGGGTGCGCTCGTTGCGGGTGTCCAGGCCGAACAGCGCGGCGACGGTCGGCAGCAGGTTGTACCGGTCGGTGTCGGCGAGGTTCCGGGAGCCGATCTCGGTGCCCATGTACCAGCCGTTGAAGGGCGCGGCCGGATAGGTGATGCCGCCGATCTCCAGGGTCATGTCCGACACCGCGGGCACCGCGTACCAGCGCAGGCCCAGCTCGGCGAAGCCGAAGTGGTACGGGTGCGACAGCGGAACCTCAAGCGCCACGTCGTCGGGGAGTTCGTAGAACTCCGGAGCCCGGTCCGGCGAGGTCTGGATCAGCAGGGGCAGCACCTCGAACCGCTCCTCGCCGCCCTTCCAGCCCAAGTCCTTGGCCAGGGCCCGGCGTTCGGTGCTCGCCGGGTCGTCGGCGTAGCGGACGAGCTGCTCACCCAGGATGCGGGCGGCCGGGCGGTGCGGCAGGTCCGGTGCGAAGACGCTGATGACGGGTCTCACCCGGCCCCCGTTGGTGGCCATCCGCAGATGCTCGAAGCACTCGCGGGCGATCTCGTCGGGATGGCTGATATGGCGCAGGTCACGCACCATCAGGTTGTTCCAGTAGAGCCGTCCTATGCAGCGCGCGGAGTTGCGCCAGGCCACGCGAGCGCCGTGGGCGAGCTCCTCCGGCGTGTGGCTGTAGGTGCCGTAGGCGGTGACCGAGGCTTCGATCTCCCGCAGCCGCGCCCGGGGGTCGATCGCCCCCGGGTACTCGCGGTCGAAGTCGCGCACGAAGGAGGCGGCGGCCGTCAGCACGTCCCCGCCTGCCGCGGTGGTCGTCATGCGGGCACCCCCGCGTGGAGCCGACCGGGAAGCAGCGCGGCTTCCAACACGGGTACGTCGAACGGGTCGTGGTGGATCCGATCGCGCCGCACGCCCTGGCGGACGAGGGTCTGCGCCGCGGTGGTGACCATCTCGCTGGGCCCGGCCAGGTAGACCTCGTGCCGGTGGAACGGCCCGAACTGACGCAGCACTTCGGGCAGCGAGCCGTTGAGCCCGGCGATGGGCTCGTCCGAGACGGCGGCGCGCACCGACAGCCAGTGGTTGCGCTGCGCCAGCCTCAGCATGTCGTCGAACCCGTAGAGCTCCTCGGAGGTACGCGCGCCGATGAACACGTCGACGAAGCGCTCGCCGCCGTTCTTCGCGACCTGCTCGACCAGGGCCTTGACGGGGGCCAACCCGGTCCCTCCGGCGACGCAGAGAAGGTCGCGCTCCATCTGCGGGTCCAGCGTCAACTCACCCTGTGCCGCGCCGAGGTGCAGCACGTGGCCGGGCTGTGCCTGGTGCACCAGCGCCGGGCTGACCTGCCCGCCCTCCACGGCGCGCACGTGCAGCGTCAACGTGCCGTCGTCGCGCGGGGCGTTGGCGAGCGAGTAGTGCCGCCACATCCGCGGCTGCCACGGTGTCTCGACGGCGGCGTACTGCCCGGCGGCGAACGGGTAGGGCGCGCGCGGCAGCAGGGTGATCTCGGCGATGCCCGGTCCGCGCAGGCGGTGGGCGATGATGTCGGCCTCCCAGACGGCCGGGCCCAGCGCCGCGTCCTCCTCCGCCGCGTCGATCATCACCTGGGCGACCACGCCGTACGCGCGCGCCCAGATGTCGCCCAGCTGCAGCGTCCACCGGTCCCCGGCGAAGCGGGCCAGCGCGTCGAGCAACGCGTCGCCGACGGCCGGGAAGTGACCGGCCAGCGTGCCGAACTTGCGGTGGTCGCGGCCGAGTCGGGCGCAGAAGCGCACCAGGTTGTCCGGGTCGTCGACCAGGTCCACGATCCGCAGCAGGCCGCGCAGCAGCCGGTCCCGCTGGACGTCCATGTTGGCCGGGAAGAGCTGCCGGACCTCGGGGTGCCGCTGGAACAGGATCGCGTAGAAGTACACGGTCAGGTCGGACGCCAGCGGACTGACCAGCTCCAGGCTGGCGCGCAGCTGCGCGACCTCCCGGTCCGTCAGCGGCGGCGGGGTGGCCGGCTCCTCGAAGCCGTACTCGTACAGGGAGTCCGGGGTGTACTGCGCCGGAATCACGGGAGTCTCGGGGACCTCGGGCCGCATGCCCAGACCGAGCGGGTCCAACTCCTCGGAAGGGGACCAGTCGTCGACCTCTCCCGGCCTGGCCCTGCGCCGTCCGAATTTCACCGACGGCCCTCGACATTCCGGTTCCGGTGCACAGGACGAGATCCCACGCCGTGGGGGTGGAGCAACGAGACGTTCACGCCTGGAGGTCCTTAGGGAACAGACTGAAGGTTTGCCTCATGTGCCGAAGGCCGGTCGACACCTGAGGGGGTGAGCTGCGGGGGTCCGCTCACACTAGTTCAGGCCGTGAGGGCGTCAACGCGCCGTGGGCACATGTGTTCCCTTCTGCGAAATACCTTCACTTGGGGGCGAACGGCTGTCTTTTCCGTGGAGGTTCTGTGAAGTCAGCCCAACCGGGCCGCCGACTCCGCGACTTCAGCGGTCATGCGATTTCAGTGGCAATGGGGCCAAAGCGGCCTCAGCGGGGTGAATCGGGTCACACCCCCGGTCATACCCCGGTCACGCCCGCCCGACCAGCCGGGACAGGATGCGCGCGGCGGGCTCGTCCGTCGCATGGCGGTGGCCGGTGCCCGCCCAGAGGTTGATCCGCTCCGCGTCGCCCGCCGCGACCGCCGCCCGGCGAACCGGGCTGGTCAGGTGATGCAGCGCGGGATAGCCGTCCGGGGCGATCACGGTGTACCGGTCGGTGAACCGGTTGCGCAGCGCACGCGCCGGACGCCCGGTGAAGGCGCGGGTCACCAAGGTCTCCTGACGCGCCGGATCGGCCAGCGCCGCCCGGTACGGTGCGGAGGTCCCCGCCTCGTCCGAGCGCAGTAGCACCGTGCCGACCGCGACCGCCACCGCCCCGGCGGCCAGCGCCTCGGCCACCGTCTCCGGCGTCGCCACACCTCCGGCGGCGATCAGCGGCAGCCCGACCACCGCGCGCACCTGCCCGACCAGCTCCGTCAACGCCGTGGTGGCGGGCAGCAGTTCGGGCGTCAACGTGCCCGAGTGCCCGCCTGCCGCGGACGCCTGGACGACCAGCAGGTCCGCCCCGGCCGCCGCCGCGAGCTCCGCCTCCGACGCGGAGGTGACGGTCAGTACGACGACGCTGCCCGCCTTCCGCAGCGCGGCGACGACACCCGTCTCGGGAATCCCGAAGGTGAAGCTGACCACCGGCACCGGGTCGGAGAGCAGCAGGTCGATCTTCTCCGCCCACCGGTCGTCGTCCTCGACGATGCGCCCGGCGACCAGGGCTTCGGGCTCCAGCCCGACGGCGCGAGCCTCCGAGGCCAGCGCCTCGGCGTAGCGGCGGAACGAGGCCGGGTCGACGGGCACGGGGTTGGGCGCGAAGACGTTCACCCCGAACGGCACCCCCTCCGCGCGCACCTGTGCCACCTCCTCGGCGACCGCCTCCGGCGTCTTGTACCCGGCGGCCAGGAAGCCGAGGCCACCGGCCCGCGCCGCGGCGACGACCAGCCCCGGCGTGGTCGGACCGCCCGCCATGGGCGCCGCGACGATCGGCAGTGCGGCTCCGAGGGCTCCCAGAGCGGCGAGGGGCGAGGTCACGGCGGTCTCCTTCACAGTTCCGGTCCTGCCGGGCTGCGTCCGGCCAGGCTCGGCCAGACAGGTTCGGCCAGACAGGCTCGACCGGGCAAGCTCTACCGGACGCTGAGCACCATCCGGAACCGGGCCGCGCCCGAGAGCATCCGGTCGTAGGCCGCCTGTGCCTGGTCCAGCGGCATCAGCTCCACCATCGGCCGGATGCCGTGCAGGGCGCTGAACCGCATGGTGTCCTCCACGTCCTGCGCCGTGCCGGACGGGTGACCGCGCACGACCTTGCCGTGCAGCACCAGTTGGACCGGGGTGATGCCCAGCGGTTCGGTGTCCACCCCGACCACGATCAGCTCGCCGCGCGGGCCGAGCCCGTCCATCGCCGCCGCGATGGCCGCGGAGCTGGTCGCCGTCGCCAGCACCGCCCTGGCCCCGCCCAGCGCCTGCAGTGCCTCCGCGACCGGTGTGTCGCCCGTGCTGTCGACGTAGTGGTGCGCGCCCAACTGCCGGGCGAACGCCGCCTTGTCCCCGCCGCGGGCGATGGCCACGGTCTCGAAACCCATCGCCGCCGCGTACTGGACACCCAGGTGCCCAAGGCCGCCCAGGCCGAGCACCGCGACCAGGTCGCCCGGACGGGCCGGGCTGTGCCGCAGGGCGTTGAAGCTGGTCACCCCGGCGCAGGCCAGCGGTCCGGCCTCGGCGGCGCTCAGCTCGTCCGGGATCCGGGCCAGCGCGTCCACCGGCACGACCACCTCGTCGGCATAGCCGCCGTCGTAGGCCCAGCCGGGCACCTGAAGGCGGCTGCAGACGACGAAGTCGCCCCTCCGGCACGCCGGGCAGAAGCCGCAACTGCCACCGAACCAGCCGACCGCGACCCGGTCGCCGACGCGCCAGACCGTCTCCGTCCCGCGCGGACCCTGCGGACCGGCGGCTCCCTCGCCGAGCTCCTCGATCCGTCCGGCGATCTCGTGGCCGGGGACGAGAGGGAAGCGCAGGCCGGGAAAGCCGCCGCTGACGAAGCCGGCGTCGCTGTGGCAGATCCCGCACGCGTCGACGGCGACCCGGACCTGCCCCGATCCCAGCTGCCGCACCTCCCGCTCCACGAGCTCCAGCGGACCGCCCTGCTGTGCTGCCTGGGCGACTCGGTAGGTGGTCATCAGTGGTCCTCCTCAGGGTGGTTCCCGGCCGCAGGGTGGATCCCGGCCTCTGGATGGTTCTCGGCCGCAGGGTGGTTCCCGGCCAGGCCGGGGTCGTTGGGGTGCGACTCGAGCGGGGTGACCACGGCGGTCATCCAGGGCCGCAGCGGCAGCGTCCCGAGCACGCTCTCTTCCAGGTCGGCCTCGTCCTCCGCGCACCAGACGCCGATGCTGCGCGCTTCGCCGACCGGCCGCCAGAGCCGGAACAGGTGCCCGGTGGCGGCCAGCTCCCCGGCCCGCACCCGCTCGGCGGCCCGCCGCCGGTCCACCTCCTCCTGGGCGGTTCCCTCGGGGATCACGGTGGTCATCTCGACCAGAAACTCCCGCATCACGGCTCCCTCACTCGTCAGGCTCACGAACAGGGCTCACTGGTGGGGCTGATAGGGGTAGTGCTTGCTGTGGTCGCCCGCCTCCCAGGCGGCGCGGAGCTCCGGAAGGCTCGGGTCCCAGTCCGGGCGGATCTCGCTGGTCACGTGGCGCAGGTCGCGGCGCAGGTCCTCGATCGACGGACGTCCCCAGTACCAGTAGCCGTTGTAGACGCTGTGCACGACCAGGCCCGGCTTGAGCACCAGGGTGTGCGGGACCATCGGGTCGTGGTGGCTGTCGGTGTACTCCTGGATCTCCAGGTCCCGCTGCACCTTGCGCCCGATGTCGGAGAGGAAGGTCCACTGCGCGCCGACCGAGGCGCGGAACTCGTTGAGTTCGAAGAGGTTGTCGGTCGCGATGGTGACGACCTGCGTGTAGGCCACGGCGATCTCCGGGTAGTG
Source organism: Streptacidiphilus sp. BW17 (assembly GCF_041262485.1). Taxonomy (NCBI): domain Bacteria; kingdom Bacillati; phylum Actinomycetota; class Actinomycetes; order Kitasatosporales; family Streptomycetaceae; genus Streptacidiphilus; species Streptacidiphilus sp. BW17. Next base: position 206,343 of record NZ_JBGCCR010000004.1, read on the forward strand.
CGCCGCCAACTGCAGGTGCTGCTGGTGGTCCTTGGGGCAGAAGTGGCCCCGGGACAGGATCAGGATCATCGGATCGATGCCCTGGATCTCGCTCAGCCGTCGACGGGCCTTGGTGTGGTCGGTCAGCTCGTAGTCGGGGAAGACCCCGCCGGGCACGATGTCGGCTCGCATGTCAGGATCCCTCGCGTCGTCGGGACGGGCCACTCGGCAGTCTGCCCGCCGGACGCGTCCGCCGCGCGGCGTGCGGGACATACGGCGTCTGGCCGCGCGGCCCGAATGAGCGGCCCAAATGAGTTGACCCGTTCCGCGCGCAAACGGTCGGATGGCCCCATGGCCGCCGAAAAGATGCACGCGCACGAGAGGGACATCGATCTGACCCTCGTCCGTCGGCTGGTCGCCGACCAGTTCCCGCAGTGGGCCGGGCTGCCCGTCGAGCAGGTCGACTCGGCGGGGACCTCCAACGCCATGTTCCGGCTGGGCGAGGAGATGGTCGTCCGGCTGCCGCGGATCGCCGGGGCCGCCGCCGACATCGACAAGGAGCAGGCCTGGCTGCGGCGGCTGGCATCGCAACTGCCGTGCGCGGTCCCGGCTCCGCTCGCCGTGGGGACGCCTGCCGAGGGCTATCCCTGGGCCTGGTCCGTCTACGGGTGGCTCGACGGCGTGAACCCGGCCGTCGGGCAGGCCGGCGGGCAGGTGGCCACCGACCTCGCCGCGTTCGTCACCAGCCTGCACCGGATCGACCCCGAGGGCGGCCCTGCCTCCTACCGCGCCGAACCCCTCTCCGCCCGCGACGCGGTCACCCGTGGCGCGATCGCGGACCTGCACGAGGTGGGCGAACTGCACCAACCGATCGACGTCGACGCGGCGACCGCCGTCTGGGAGACCGCGCTCGCCGCCCCCGAGTGGCCCGGCGCGAGGGTGTGGATCCACGCGGACCTGCAGCCGGGCAACGTCCTGGTGGCGAACGGACGCCTCAGCGCGGTCATCGACTTCGGCTGTCTCGGGCTGGGCGACCCCGCGGTCGACCTGATCACCGCCTGGTACGTGCTGCCCCGCCACGCGCGCCCCGCCTTCCGCTCCGCCGTCGCGGCCGTCTCCCCCGCCGAGGCGGACGACGCCAGCTGGGCGCGCGGACGCGGCTGGGCGCTGTCGACCGCGCTGCTGGAGCTGCGCTACTACCGGGTCACCAACCCGGTCATGGCCGCGATCGCCCGCCATGTGATCGCCGAGGTGACGGATGGCACGACGGCCCCATGAGCATCGTCTGTCCTACTAGGTTCACCATGAGAGCGGGTACAGGCTTCATGGCACCGCCCTCCTACGGTGCCCTAGCGTGGTGCCATGACGATTCCGGCGGGGGTGAGACGCTCGGCCCTTCGGGCACGGCGGGACACCGGCTTTCTGGCCGCCGGTGTGCCGCCGCACCTGGCGTTGGTGCCCGTGTGGGCCTGGGCGGCGACGACTACCGCCGAGACTGGGAACTGGCTCCTGACGGTGTCCGTGTCGGCCGCACTGATCCTGCTCGGCACCCCGGTACTGACGGCCGTTCAGCGGGCCCGCTATCGGGCGCTCATCGGTGTGGACGTCCCCCGGCTCACCCCCATCGCGCCGGAACAACGGACGTGGGCCTCGACCGCCCGGTGGCTCGCCGCGACGCGGCCTTGGCGCAAGATCGGCTACCACCTCCTGCTGGGCCCGCTGCTCGCGCTGCTGGAGCTGTTGGTCCTCGTGCTCGCGGCGGCGGGCCTGGCGGGCGTCAGCGTCTACGCCTGGACATGGGCGCTGCCAACCGGAATCCGCCAGGACTGGTTCGGCTACCTGACCGAGCTGCCGGTTTACACGGCGGCTGGACTCCTCCTCCTGTGCGCCCTGCCCTGGACCGCGCGGGCAGTAGCCCGGGCCGAGGCGCGGCTGGCGTTGGGCCTGCTCGGGCCCAGCCAGGCGCAGCGGCTCCAGGAGCGGGTCGATCAGCTGGCCGTGAGCCGGACCGACTTGATCGAGGCCGTCGACGCGGAGCGCCGCCGGATCGAGCGCGACCTGCACGACGGCACCCAGCAGCGGTTGGTGTCTCTCGCGGTCAACCTGGGTCTGGCCATCGCCACCCGCCCGGACCTGCCGAGTGACGCCCGCGAGGTGATCGCGAGAGCGCACCTGGAGGCGAAGGAGGCGATCGCCGAACTCAATGACCTGGTGCGGGGGCTGCACCCGGCCGTGCTCGAAGACCGAGGTCTGGACGCGGCGTTGTCCGGGCTGGCTGCCCGCACGCCCCTGCCGGTGCGGCTGCGGGTCGATCTGGAGGAGCGGGTGGCGCCCAAGGTGGAGTCAGTCGCGTACTTCGTGATCTCCGAGGCGCTGACCAATGCAACGAAGCACGCCAACGCGATGCGTGCAGAGGTGATAGTCCGTCAGGTCGGCGAGGTGCTGCGAGTCCGCGTAACCGACGACGGGCTGGGCGGTGCCGACGCCGCCGCCGGCACGGGGCTGACCGGGCTGGCCAAGCGGGTCGGCTCCCTCGACGGGGCCTTCCACGTCAGCAGCCCCGTTGGCGGGCCCACCACCATCACCGCGGAGCTGCCGTGCGCGCGGTGATCGCCGAGGACTCGGTGTTGTTGCGGGTCGGCCTGATCAAGGTGCTGGAGATGGGCGGGTTCCAGGTCGCCGCGGAAGCCGGCGACGCGGAGGGGCTGTTGGCGGCAGTGGAGGAGCACCGGCCCGAACTCGCCTTGATCGACGTCCGGATGCCGCCCGGCTTCACCGACGAGGGGGTGCGGGCGGCGATGGAGATCCGTCGGCGCTGGCCCGGGACGCCGGTGGTGCTGCTTTCGCAGTACGTGGAGGAGCGGTACGCGGCTGACCTGCTGTCTGCGAACACCAGCGGTGTGGGCTACCTGCTCAAGCAGCGGATTGCCGATGTCGCCGACTTCGTGGCGGCGGTCCGGCGAGTGGCGGACGGGGGCACGGCCCTGGACCCGCAGGTCGTCGCCCAGTTGCTGCTGCGGCGCGACAGCGACCCGCTCGCGCGGCTGACCCCCCGCGAACGGGAGGTGCTCGGCCTGATGGCCGAGGGGCGCTCCAATGCCGGCATCGCGCAGGCGCTGGTGGTCAGCGAGAGCGCCGTGGCGAAGCACATCAACAACATCTTCGCCAAGCTTGACCTGCCCGTGGTCGACGCGGACCACCGCCGCGTCCTGGCCGTGCTGCGGTTCCTCGGAGCGTCCCGGGCCTGACCTTCCCATCAGCCGGATACTGATCACCAGTGCCCACCGGTGTCGGCGGCCGCCGATCCAGTGCGCGGATGACGACGACCGAAGGGCCACCTGCTCCACCTGGCGACCGCCTACCGCGTTCGCCGACGCGATCAGCTGACCCCCTTGCCCGGAGCCGCCTAGCCCTCGTAGGCAGGGCCAACGCCGGCTGACCTGCCACGGCGACAGACGGCATCACCACAGGTGCAGGAAGCTCCGGACGTCGTCATACCCGTCCACGGCCCGACCGTCCACGTCCGTCGGGTCCGCCTCGGCCCGCGCCGCCAGTGACTGCGCCAGCGTCAGGGCCTCATCACTGAGACGCCCGAAGCGTCGAGCGACGTGCCCCAAGCACAGGCCAGCCAGCCCGAGCAACGGACTCCCCGGCACAGCCCGTTTCCCGACCTGCACGCACCAGTGCTCGACGAACTCCGCGTCGCCGTCGTTCAGCGCGGTCCCGACGAGGACTCCCGCCGCCTCGCCCTCCACCGATCGGTCACGCAGAGCCCGCTCCAACGCCTCGACCACCACTTCGCGGGGCAGTGCAGGAAGGTTCTCGAAGCTCAGATGAGAATGCACCCCGCGAGACTACGTGGACCGCGTCCAACAGCCACCTGCCGCCGCCCTGTCCGACGGAACAGGGCGCACGTTGCCTGAGCTTGTTCTTTATCTTCGCTGGTCTGTGGCTGGGCGCCGTTCCCGGCCGCCCACCGTCAGGGCCGCCCACCGTCAAGGGCGCTCGCCGCCGAGGCGCGCCGGCCGATCCGCAGGGGCGGCGGACACTGCCACCACCCTCCCATCCGTGGTCCTCCCCACTCTGGCGGCCCGAGCCCATCCAGGCGGATACTTAGTTCACGTGCGCTAACTACTTCGGGTCGGTGGGAGGCGGTGGCTGATGGGGACGGCGAGCGCGCCGGGACCGGCGCGGCAGCCCAGGGACCGGCAGCCGCCGTGGTCCGCGGCGGACCACCCCCGGTACAAGTGGATCGCCCTGTCCAACACCACCCTGGGCACGCTGCTCGCAACGATCAACGCCTCGATCGTGCTGATCTCCCTCCCCGCCATCTTCAACGGGATCCATCTCAACCCCCTCGGACCCGGCAACGTCAGCTACCTGCTGTGGATGCTGATGGGCTACATGCTGATCACCGCCGTGCTGGTGGTGACGCTCGGCCGGCTCGGCGACATGTGGGGCCGGGTGAGGATCTACAACTCCGGGTTCCTGATCTTCACCGTGGTTTCGGTGATCCTCTCGCTTGACCCGCTGCACGGCGCGGGCGGGGCCCTGTGGCTGATCGGCTGGCGGGTACTGCAGGCCATCGGTGGGGCCATGCTCATGGCCAACTCCGCCGCGATCATCACCGACGCGTTCCCTTCCAGTCAGCGCGGCATGGCGCTGGGCGTCAACATGGTGGCCGGTATCGCCGGCTCGTTCATCGGACTGGTGCTGGGCGGCCTGCTGGCGCAGTGGGACTGGCGCAGCATCTTCTGGGTCAACGTGCCGATCGGGCTGCTGGGCACGGTGTGGGCGTACCGCTCCCTGCATGAGACCGGCATCCGCAGGCCCGCGCGTATCGACTGGTGGGGCAACATCACCTTCGGCGTCGGCCTGACCGTGCTGCTGGCGGGCATCACCTACGGCATCCAGCCCTACGGCGGGAGCACCATGGGCTGGACCAACCCGCTGGTCCTGGGCGGACTGGTCGGCGGCGCCGCTCTGCTGGTCCTCTTCTGCCTGGTCGAGACCAGGGTCGTCGAGCCGATGTTCCCGCTGCGGCTCTTCCGTGACCGCGCCTTCGCCGGAGGCAACGCCGCCGCGCTGCTCGGCTCCGTCGCCCGCGGCGGCATGCAGTTCATGCTGATCATCTGGCTGCAGGGGATCTGGCTGCCGCTGCACGGCTACAACTACGCGGACACTCCGCTGTGGGCGGGCATCTACCTGATCCCGCTCACCATCGGCTTCCTGGCCTCGGGTCCGGTGGCCGGGCACCTGTCCGACCGGTTCGGGGCCCGACTGTTCGCCGCCTCCGGGTTCGTGGTCATGGCCGTGTCCTTCGCCGGATTGCTGCTGCTGCCCACGGACTTCAGCTACTGGGTCTTCGCGCTCCTGGTCTTCCTGAACGGGGTCGGTGGCGGGCTGTTCGCCGCCCCGAACACCTCCATCATCATGTCCAGCGTCCCGGCCGAGTCCCGGGGCGCGGCCTCCGGCATGCGCGCCACCTTCCAGAACGCCGGCATGGTGCTCTCGATCGGCGTGTTCTTCTCGCTCATGATCGCCGGCCTGGCCGGCTCACTCCCGCACACGCTCAGCTCCGGCCTCACCGCCCAGGGCGTGCCTGCCGCCGACGCCGCCCGGGTCGCCGCCCTGCCGCCGGTCGGCACCCTCTTCGCCGCGTTCCTCGGCTACAACCCGATCCAGCAACTGCTCGGACCGCACGTGCTCGGACAGCTCCCGGCGGCCAACCAGAGCCTGCTGACCGGACGCGCGTTCTTCCCGCACCTGATCTCCGGCCCGTTCCACAACGGCCTGGTCGTGGTGTTCACCCTCGCCATCGCCATGTCCCTGGTGGCAGCGGCCACTTCAATGATCCGGGGCCGGACCGCCCCGTCCCGAACCCCCGAAACCGGCACAGGAGGTCACACCGTCATGGTCCAGCCCGCGACCGGCCAGGACACCGAAACCACCCGGCTGCGCCTGGCCATCGCCCGGCTCTACCGGCAGATGGCCCAGGCGTCCCACAGCCAGGACCTCAACCTCTCCCAACTCTCGGCCCTGGCCCGGATCGAGGAACACGGCCCGCTGCGGCTGGGCGAACTGGCCAGCCGGGAGGGCGTCGCCGCCCCGTCGATGACCCGCACCCTGACCGCGCTCAGCTACGGCGGCCTGATCGAGCGCCGACCCGACCCCGACGACCGCCGCTCGTTCCTGGTCACAGCAACCCCGCAGGGCCTGGCCCTGCTGGCCAGGCTGCGTCAGGAGCGCTCGGAACTGCTCGCCGACCGCATCGGGCGGCTGACGGCCGAGCAGCGCGAAGCCCTGCGGTCGGCCCTGGACGTCCTGGAACTGCTCCTGGACCAGCCGGCCCAGGACGCTGCCGCCCCCGACGACCGGACCCCGATCGGCTAACGGATCGGCTGACGGATCAGCTAACGGTGGGCGGCGAGATCGTCCACCCACTGCGCCACCGAAACAACGTCGGCCTGCCGCGGGAACACCTTCTCGGTCAGCACCCGGTGCACCTCCGCGTCCCCGTCGGCGCAGGCGTCCGCCAGGACCGTCAGCTGGAAGTCACGGTCGGCGGCCTCCCGCAGGGTGGAGAGCACCACCCCGCTGGTGGCGATCCCGGTCAGCACCAAGTGGGACACGCCCAGCGACCGCAGCACCACGTCCAGGTCACTGCCGACGAAGGCACTCACCCTCTTCTTCAGCACGACCGGCTCGCCGGGAAGCGGCGCGACCGCCGGATGGATGCGGGTGCCGGGACTGTCCACACCAAAAGCGTCGCCGGCGGTCTCGACGAGCAGGCTGAAGGTGCGGTTGTTCGCGCTCACCTCGGGAAAGCCGGGCCGGAACGCCACCCGGACGAAGACGACCGGGATCCTCGCCCCGCGGGCGGCGGCGACAGCCCGCGCCAGACGGTCCAGCAGGACCTCGTCCCCGAACCGCTCCACCGTGCCCTGCTGCACGTCCATCACCAGAAGGGCAACGCCCATGGCTGTCCTCATTCCTGAGTATTCCTCAATCCTCTGTCTGATTCCTCCGCGCCGGCCCAGGTCCGACCGCGCCGCGCGGCAACGCTACGGCGGTGCCCGGACGGCCCGTCAGAGCCGTCGGCGCAACGCCGCGTTCAGCTCCGGGTGGCGAGGCGGCCCCTGCCTGATATGTCTGTTCCGCTGGGGTCGCGGGCGGGTTCACTGAGGTATTCGGCCGCCACGGCGCGGTTGTACCGGTCGAACATGGTGCCGAGGGTGTCCAGGTCCTCCTGGCTCCAGCCGGCGAGCAGAGCCGCCAGGCTCTCGGTGCGCCGCTCCCGGACCACCTCCATCCTGCGCAAGCCGTCGTCAGTGGGGGTGATGATGCTGCGCCGGCGGTCGGCAGGCGCGGGCGCGCGTTGGACCAGTCCGCCGCGCTGGAGGACGGAGACCTGGCGTCCCGCCGTCGAGGGGTCCAGGCCCAAACAGACCGCCAGGCTGTTGATGTCCATCGGGCCGTGCTGGTCCAGGGTGCGCAGGAGCAGGTACTCGGCCCGGTCGAGGTCGTCGTGGATGTCCGTGCGCCGGTGCAGCAGCTCGAAGTTGCGCGCCAGCACCGCCGTCTGCCGCTCGATGATTCCAAGGGCCGCGGACGTTTCGACCATGCCTGTCCTCACCTCTCCCCGGTATACCGGTACGATACATGTTATTGTCGGCATCATACCGGCTTTTCTGGGGGCCTCGCCCACGGCGGGCAGCCCCACCGGTGAAAGACGCGGGGGTGGAAATGGCCAACGGCTGGATATCCGAGACCTGGGACCGGGTGGTGGCCTCCGACCCGGGCCTGCACCGGTTGCGCATGGCCCTGTCGGCGGCCGTGGCGATGACCACCACTCTCGCCGTGGAGTACGGGTACGCGCGGTGGACCGACGCCGGCTACCAGAGCACCGTCATCGCCATGCTGCTGGGCACGGTCATGGCGATGATGGGCTCGATGGCCCTCACCGGCACCCGGACCTGGCCCAAGATCCGCACCGCCGCGTTCTTCCCGGTCGCCATCGGCGCCGGGATGCTCCCCGGTGCCGCCGTCGCCGGGCACACCGATGCCATGCTGGTGGTGTTCGTGGCGGTCATGTTCCTGGCGGTGCTGATCCGCCGCTTCGGCGTGGCGTACTTCTTCTACGGCTTCATGGTCTGGATGGGCTACTTCTTCGCGGCCTTCCTCGGTGCCCGTCTGACCCAACTGCCCACCCTGCTGAGCGACGTCGTGGTGGCCAGCGCCTGGGTGCTGCTGCTGTCGGTCACCGCGCTACGGACCCATCCGCGCCGCAACCTCGCCCGCCTCCAGCGCGCGTTCGGCGCCCGCGCCGGCGCCGTGGCCCGAGCGAGCGCGGACCTGCTCCTGTCCGATCCGGATGACCGGCGCGGCCGGGCCCGGCTGCACCGTAGGCTCCACTCGCGCCAGATGCGCCTGGCCGAGACCGCGTTGGTCATCGAGGGCTGGTCCGGCGACACGAGCGGGCTGCCACCGGGGTGGTCCGCACCCGCTCTGCGCCGACGCGTGCTCGACGCCCACCTGGCCATGGAGGAGGTCGCCACCGCCGCCGAGTCTCTGGCCCGCACCGGTGGACGCCTGGCCGGTGAGGCGGCCCACATCGCCGCGCACCTGGCCCGGCGCGAGGACCGCGACGCCGCCCAGCGCGCCCGCGCCCTGCTGGTCCTCGACCGGGTCGGCGACGAGCGGAACGGCCACGAGCGGAACGGCCACGCCGCCGAGACCGGCGGCCCCCGGCGCCGTGGCCCTTCCGGGGAGGGCGACTGCCTGGCCGGACACCTGGCCGCCGCCGCCCTGCGCTACACCGCGATCGCAGACCGGGCCGCTACGCCGCCCGAGATGGACGAGTCCGAGGAGTTCACCCCGGCGGTCACCCTCGCCCTGGGCGCCCTGCCAGGATCCGGCGCCGTTGCCGCCGACGTCCGCGCGCGAGGCAGCTGGAACCCGTTCCACCGCACCTCCCTGACCACCCGCCAGGCGATCCAGGTCGCCGTCGCCGCGACCCTGGCCATCATCGCCGGACGCGAAATCTCCCAGGCCCGCTACTACTGGGCCGTGCTCGCCGCCTTCATCGCCTTCGCCGGCACGGCCACCCGCTCCGAGACCTTCATCAAGGCCGGGAACCGGGTCCTGGGCACACTGCTGGGCCTGGGCTTCGGAGTGGCCCTGGCCCATCTGACCGCCGGACACACGCTGTGGGTCCTGGCCACCGTGGTGGCCAGCATAAGCTGCGGGTTCTACCTGGTGAACATCACCTACGCGGGCATGATCTTCTTCGTGACGATCATGGTCTCCCAGCTCTACAGCCAGCTGCACGAGTTCTCCGCGCATCTGCTCGTGCTCCGACTGGAGGAGACCGCGCTCGGGGCCGCGATCGGGATCGCGGTGGCCGTGCTGGTCCTGCCCACCAGCACCCGCGACACCGTTCAGGCCGCCCGCAGCCGCTACTTCACCGCCCTGGCGGAACTCCTCCGCGCCACCGCTGCGCACCTCGGCAGGCGGGAGGCCGTCCCCGAGACCGCCCCGGCCGCAAACCTGGACGCGCTCGCCCGCGCCGCCGACCTGCGCCTGCAGCAACTCGCCCTGGTCGCCCGCCCGCTCACCCGCACCCTCGGCCGGCCGGTGATATGGAACAACAACCCGGCCCAGGTACGTCACCGGATGACCGCGTACGCGGCCCTCACCCGACAGACCCGCGCCCTCGCCGCCAGCGCCCGTCCGACACCACAGACAGCCTCCGGCCCCGGCAACGCCCGAGCTGACCTCGCCCAGGCGGCCGCCGCCCTGGCCGAGGCGGCCGAGTTCCTTGCCGTCTCACTCCCCCGCCCCGGGCGCCCCGCTCCCGAGGTGGCCGGGCCGCTGGCCACCGCCGAGACACTGCTGCTGTCCCGCCCGCCCGCCGATCCCGCGGAACCGGAACCCACAGCAGAACAACCGCTGGCCCGACTGCGCCGACTCCTGTACGAACTCGCCATCCTCCCCCCGGTCGTCGCCATCCGCCCGGCGGCACAGGAAGGCCGTTCGGGGGCCTGGCCCGGGTCGAGCGCCACCACACCTCCCGCTCAGCGCGCTGCGGACCTCACCACCTCCGGTCCGGTCAACTCCGCCTGCCGACCGGGCGCGAACAGCACTCCGGAGTAGGCAGGTGGGGCAGTTCGTGGACGCTGCACTTGGGCAGGCCGGCTTTGCGGGCGAGGTAGTGGAAGCGGTGAGTGCCGGTTCGCCGGTTGTCTCCGGACCTGTCCTCATGAACTCTCGGACCGGTTCCTGACCGGTTCCTGACCGGTGCGAATTCGGGCAGATCGCCGACTTTGACATGCGCCGAAAGACCGACCCGGCTGGTTCGTGCACGAGTACCGACACGTCGCCTGAACTGCACAGACGGGTCGGCAGGACCAGTGTCCGAAAGTGAGCTCCGGTCGGTCTGGCGGCCTTGCGCAGCCCGCAGGACGCCCGCAAGCCTGGGTGAACCGGCTGACGGTTCCTGCCAGCCTCCGACCAGCCGCCGACCAGCGGCCACCGCCCGGCACCAGGCGACGTTGTGGCCGTTCACCGAGATATGACGCAGCGTCAATCCCTCACCGCCGCATGTCGGCTTCGTGAGCGTCACCGACCACCCTTGCGGCTGTCCGACGCGTAGCTCAGCGCCGCCCGGTAGCCGGCGCCCCCTCTTCACCGCCTGCAGGAAGGTCCCGCTCGTGCCGTCTTCCTCGACCGCCCCGCTGCTGAAGTACCGCACGTCCACCAGTCCGGCGCCGCTGCAGGCGGAGGCCGACGTCCCCACCCAGGCCACCGTCAACCTGGCCGTCCTGCCCGGGAGCCAGGCCGTTCACTGCTCCCGCATCGAGATCGCCGTCCCCGCCGACGACACCCGCGACCGGGCGTACTTCGCCAAAGCGCCGGTGCCTGCCAGCAGCAGCACTGACTGGACCTTCTCGGTCCGGAAGGACACCGGGCAGCAGTTGAACCTCCCCGGGGCTCCCACGGGCTCGTACTACCTCATCACCTTCGCGCTGCAGAACCCGCAGAGAGACCTGATCAACTACCCGCTGAACCTCGGTCTGAACGGCAGTCTCCTCTCCTCCGGCGGCCCACTCACCTACCGCATCCTGGAGCGCTCGAAGACCTCCGCGAGTGCCGGCTACACGCAGAAGTACAGCAGGCGGACCATGACGGTCGTCCAACCCGCCTTCTACTTGCACAGCTTCCTGGCCCGCGGCAGTCAGGCCGCGACGAGCGCGCCGCTCACGAGCTTCACCGCCGGCAGCCCCATCCACCTCAGCTGGGAGAGCAACGGCACCCACTTCCAGCTGTACGACGGCACATCCACCAGCCCCGTCCACCAGGGTTCCGCCACCTCCTTCAGCCTCCCGAACGGCATTGCCAGCGACACCACGTTCATCGTCGCGGCAACCGTGCTCTCCGGGACCCAGGGAGCCGCCAACGGCTTCACCCCGGTCCACCAGTACGCGACCCTCACGCTCACCGTCCCCAACCCCACCCTGGACTCACTGACCGTCCGCCAGGGCATCGCCGCCCAGTCCACGCTGATCGTGAGCGGACAGCTGTACGCCAACGACAACCTCGTCGTCAGTGAGGGCGGGAGCAGGAAGTTCACCACGGTCGGCGCCAACGGGCTCCACGTCCTGGGGGACCTCTCCGCCGACTCCCAGCTCAGTGTCGCGGGAACCCTCGTGGCGAACGGCTTCCTCGTCGCCAACAACAACGTCATCGTCAGTGAGGGCGGACGCACGAAGTTCTCCTCGGTCAACGTCACCGGCCTCCGCGTCGTGGGATCGCTCGCCGTCGAGTCGGGGCTCAGCGTCGACGGAGACCTGGTGGCACGCGGCGTACTCCACGCCGACAAGGACATCAACGTCGGCGACGGCGGCACCACGAAGTTCACCACAGTCGGGGTCAACGGCCTCCGCGTGACGGGAGAGCTCGCCGCCAAGTCCGGGCTCAGCGTCGACGGAGAGCTCGTGGCGCACGGCGTACTCCACGCCAACAAGGACATCAACGTCGGCGACGGCGGCACCACGAAGTTCACCACGGTCGGCGCCAACGGCCTCCGCGTGACCAAGGACCTCACCGCCGAGGGCATCGTCTACGCCAGGAAGGGCGTCAAGAAGTAGCCTCTCAGCCTGTCGGGACGACAGGACGTGAACCTGCGCCCCCTTGCTCCCCGGTCAGCCACGCGTCCGCCCGGCTGTCGTCCCGTCGCCCTTGACGCGCACGGCGGATAATGTCCCGAGGCCGGCAAACCGGCTGCGCCTGTGGCGCCGACCGACTGAGAGGCAGAGAACGGATGACCCTGGAGGAAGGCCGACGCGTCAGGTTGACGGAGGACCTCGGGATCGGTGAAGCAGTCGCCGGTGAGCCCGGAGCCGTCGTCGGATTCCTCTCGCTGGGAGCCGGGACCGAGGGCACCGTCGAGCGGGTGGACGGGGAACTCCCGGAGAGCGAGGAAGTCCTCGAGTACCAGCGACTCAAAGCGCTGTTCGATGCCTACGGGCACACCATGCCGCTCGCGAGTCTGGAGCGGTTGGAGGCGGAGATCGCAGCACTGGAGCCGGAGTGGGCCGCGTACCGGGAACGGGGAAGCCGGGTGACGGTCCGGGTCCGTTGGGACAACGGCTTCGTCCTCGACGGGGCGCACCAGGACATCCTCACGCCGCTGTGAGCGGGGCAGTCACGCACCGGACCGGCCTCGCACAGTGCACTCGGCGGCTTCCCGCGCACACCGCGTGCTCAGCCCATCGGCGCCGCTCCGGTGTTCACCACGGGAGACCCCACGGACGCTCGTGCCGCTCGCGACCTGCGCAGGTCCCGCGTCACAGCGATCCGCTTCAGCCAGCGGTCCCTACCGTCGTAGCGGGCCAGAAATGGTCGACGGCCGTGCACGGCCCGGTAGTTGTCCACGATCAGGAGCTCGCCGGGGGCGAGGGCGACGACGCTGCTGCAGCGCCGCAGTTCGTCCGTGAGTGCCTGCAACGCCGCCTGTGCCTCCTGGTCGTCCGGGTCGGTCCCGAGGAAGTACTCGTCGAAGGCCAGATAGGGTGCGGACGAGCTGCCGAAGAGTACTCCGGTGTGAAGTGGCGCGGGCGGTTGCTCGCCTCTCTCGGCGGCGCGGCGAAGATGCTCCTCGTCGGGAGTCAGCATGTACCGGGGTTGGGCGAGTACCCGGCGTTGCGCGGGGGTCAGCGCCAACTGGTCGACGGAGGCGTATTCGGTGGGTACCCGGTCGTCGTTGCGCAGGCAGAGCAGGCCGAGATAGTCGCAGCGCAGCGGGGAGAAGGCGTCCTCGGTGTGGAGATCGAGCACGCTGTCACTGCTGCCGGCGTTCTTCTCCTTCTCCTCCCCGCGGACCGGGCACAGGTCCTGTACGAGTTTGCCGTCCTGCACGGTGCTCCACGAGAACACCTCGCCCAGGCCCGAGGCGATCACCATGAGATAGAGCTCGTGGGCCAACGTGGTGTGCTCGACGCCTGCGGTCGTGCGCCAGTGGACGGGTGTCGGGCCCAGCGCCACGTCGTCGACGTTCCAGCCGCTGACGACGAATCCGCCGGCGGGCTCCTCGCGTCGAAACTCGTCCAGGAATCGGAGCAACCGTTCCGGCAGCAGCCGGACGGCCGCAGGCACGGCCCGGAGCAGTTCGGTGGGCTCGTCCGCAGCCTTCGGAGGAGCCGCCTCGGCCAGGGCGGCGACGGCCGCCCGCGCCTGGTCCGCCTCCTGGTCGGTGAGTCGGAAGCGCAACGGACCGCTGGAGGGTACTGGCTGGGAAGGGACTGGCAGGGAGGGGACTGCCTGGCCTGTTGCTCCGCTGGTGATCACTGGCTCTCCATTCCTGAGGAGGTGATGTCCTGAGGCCGGCTCAGCAGGTCTGTGGACGTCCTTCAGACCCGGGTTGCCAGGTAGTCGCCGATCGCGACAGCGTCGATGCGGGTTCCCAGGAAGGTCGCCAGCGCGTCCGCCGGCGAGCAGACGATGGGCTCGCTGTCGTTGAAGGAGGTATTGAGCACCATCGGAACGCCGGTGCGTTCGTGGAACTCGGAGATGAGCCGGTGGTAGCGCGGGTTCGCCTCGGCGGACACCGTCTGGATCCGGGAGGTACCGTCCACGTGCACCACCGCGGGTATCCGTGCCGCCAGTTCCGGGCGCACCGGGCAGGTGAAGAGCATGAACTGGAAGCTTGCCGAGTCCCGTCCCAGGTCGAACCAGTCCCGGGCCCGTTCGGCCAGTACGCTCGGGGCGAAGGGCCGGAAGGGCTCGCGGTGCTTGACCTTCTCGTTCAACATGTCGCGCATGCCGGGATCGCGCGGATCAGCCAACAGCGAGCGGTTGCCGAGGGCCCGTGGACCGAGCTCCATCCGGCCCTGGAACCAGCCGACCACCTCGCCTGCCGCGATCCGTCCGGCGACTTCTCCCGCGATGTCCGGGCACCGTCGCGGGGCGACGCCTGCCTGGGCGAATGCCGCGAGGATCTGCGCGTCGCTGTACTCCGGGCCCGTGTACTCGCATCCGTCGGTGGACGGCTGCGGCAGGACACCACTGGTCGCGTGCCAGACCGTGAGCGCGGCGCCGACGGCTGTTCCGGCGTCGTGCGGAGCGGAGGGGATGAAGACACGCGCGAACGGGCCCTCTTCCTTGAGCAGCCAGTTCGTGGTGCAGTTCAGTGCGACACCGCCGGAGAAACAGAGGGTGTCTGTCGGGTGGAGTCGGTACGCCTGTTCCGCGAGCCCGAGAACCGTCTGGTTGTTCCAACTTTGCAGCGTGGCCGCCAGATTGATGTGCCGCTGCTCGATCGGCTCGTCGGCACGGCGACGCGGCCCGAAGCGCTGCTCCAGCGCGTCGAAGCCGGGGAGTCGGAACTCGAAGGCGTCGTCGAGCACGTGTGGTTCGGGTCCCTCGCCGACGATCTCCGCCAGGGCGGCGCTGAAGGGACGAGGGTCGCCGTAGGAGGCCAGGCCCATGACTTTGGAGGCGTCGTAGGCGCTGAAGCCGAGGTAGGCGCTCAGCTTCTCCCAGACGAAGCCGACTGAATTGGGGTAGCGCAGGTCCGCCAGGGACTCGACGAGAGCCCCTTTGCCGGCTCCCAGCAGTGCTGTCGCCGACTCCCCGATCCCGTCGACGACCAGGACTGCGGCTTGCTCGTCCCCGCAGGGGAAGTATGCGGACGCGCCGTGGGCCACGTGATGCGGTATCCAGCGCACAGCTTCCGTGCAGTCGAAGCCGAGCAGGTCGGAAAGCCGATCGGGTATGCGTGCCAGTCCTGCCTGGAAGAGCGCCTCCCCGTCGGCGCTGCCCCAGTCGCCGGGGACGCTGAGCGGGTCCGCCCGAAAGGTGTCGCGACGTACCTCGGGATCGAAGGCGACGGCGACGAGGTCGATGTCCTCGCTCTCGAGCCCTGCCTGCTCCAGGCAGAACGCGATCGCCTCGACCGGCAGTGTGTCCGCGTTCGATACCAGAGCCGGCTTGCCGTGCTTGAGGCGATTGAAGCGTTCTTCTTCCGCGGCGGCGACCACCCGTCCGTCCATGACGAGGGCGGCGGATGACTCGTGGTAGACGCAGTTGATTCCCAGAACGCGCAACGGAGGGCCCTTCCGGAACGGGTTCCCGAATGGGCGTCACGACTCGGTTCCGCGCCCGTTCGAGGAGATCCTTTGATGACTCGGGAAGGCCATGTTCTGCGTAACTTCCGTGCTGTGGCAACACCTTGGCGACGGATCTTTCCCCGCGTCACGTCATCCAGCGCAGCCGATCCGACCTGCACGCTGTTGCCGACGGCACGTCACCATGGCCCCCTGGGCCGGCAACGCAGATGCCTTCCAGTTCGGACCGCCGGCCCGCATCCCGCTCAGGGAGCTGTCCAGCCCACTTGATCAGCCACTCCGCCGGCGTCATGATGGTCCTCCCATGAATCTTCATCTTCGCCATCTGCGCTGGCGCAGCGACGAGGACTTCCAGGCCTGGATGTCCGGCCCGATGCAGGCCGCCCCGAAGTCGGCCTGACCCCAAGGCGCGAACCCTCCCATGCCCCACGCGACCGCCCTCGACGGAACCCGTATCGCCTACCAGGTCCATGGGAAGGGCGAGGGCCCGGCCCTGGTCCTGCTCTCCGGCCAGGCGAACAACCACCACTGGTGGGACTCCGTCCGCGCCGACTTCCACGCCACCCGCCGTACGATCACGCTCGACTACCGTGGCACCGGCGACAGCGACAAGCCTGACGAGCCCTACACCACCCCCGGCTTCGCCGAGGACGTCGTCGCCGTCCTCGGCGCGCTCGGCATCGAGCGCGCCGACGTCTACGGCACCTCGATGGGCGGCCGGGTGGCCCAGTGGCTGGGCGCACGCCATCCGGAGCGGGTCCGCAGGCTGGTCCTCGGCTGCACCACCCCCGGCGGAGCCCACGGCATCGAACGCGACCGGACGATCTCGGCGGCGCTCGCGTCCACCGATCCGGCGACGGCCAAGGCCACGCTGCTCGACCTGATGTACACGCCCGCCTGGCTGGCGGACCACCCCCACGGCCCCTGGTACGTGCTGGGCGACCGCGACATGCCCGCCTACGCCCGACGCCGCCACCTGCTGGCCAGCCGCCGCCACGACGCCTGGGACGTGCTGCCCGACATCACCGCGCCGACGCTGGTCGTCCACGGCACCGCCGACCGGTTCAACCCCGCCGAGAACGCGCCCCTCCTCGCCGCCCGGGTCCCGGACGCCCGGCTGCACCTGATCCCGGACGCGCGGCACGCCTACTTCGAGGAGTTCCGCGAGGTCGCCTCACCGCTGGTGCTGGACTTCCTCGACGCGCCGTGACCTGCCAGACCCGGCCCGCCGCCCGGCCCGCCGCCCGGCCTGTCACCCGGCCCGCGCGTCACCCCGGCGGGACGATCTGTCCGGTGTTGTACTGGTTCCCATGGCCACCCCACAGAGCCGACACCCCCGGCGGAGCAGACGGCGCAGCCGGGCCGCCCGGGCGGAGACGGCCCGGCGGACTGCGACCCTGCGCACCCGGATCCGGCTGCTGATCGAGCTGACCGCCCGGGCCGGCGCCTACCGCCGGGGCCTGGTCGTCGCCGCGTCCAACCTCAGTCCGGAGGAGGCCGAGATCCTGGCCGACCTCGAGTCCCATGGTCTCCAGGTGCCGCAGCTCCACGACGTGCTCTGCGGCGGACACGTCCTGGTGGACGACCCCGCCCTCTACGAGGCGTGGCAGTTCCCCTGGGCCAGCCATCCGCGCATCTCCAGCCACCACAAGGACATCGACAAGAAGCTCTACCCGGACATCGGCATGCGCGGCCGAGTGGTCCGCGAGAAGCTGCACGGCCGCACCGCCACCGGCACCTGGATGCAGTTGGAGAAGACCCCGGCCGCCTTCGGCAAGAACAAGCTGCCGAGCGTGGACGACCTGCGGCACCTCATGGACTACGTGGTCTACCGGATCACTCGAAGCAACGTCGGCCCGTGGGGGCTCTCCCGGCTGACCGAGCGCCGTCCGCTCTACCTCACCCCGGCCCTGGCCCAGCCCACCGACCTCACCCCGCCCGTCGCCGAGGCCCTCACCGACGCGCTGCGACGGATCGAGGAGGAGGACGACGCCACCTCCGTCTCGCAGGACCTCACGCCGCGCTTCCCACCGCCCGAGCGCCCGGACCCCTCGGACGAGCTCGGCCTGGCGCTGACCGGCCGCGGCGGTCGCGGGCTCTTCGGCAACTCCGAGGTGTGGGTGAGCGAGGCGGCGCTGCCGACCACCGCGTCCGTCCTGTCCGCCGCCGCGACCGCCCGCCCGCAGCGCCTCACCGAATGGCTGACGGAAACGGAGGAGGAAGACTCCGCATGAGCGAACCGACCGCAAGCCCCGAACCCGATCCTGCACCACAGCCCGGCGACACCCAGGTCCCCGCCGGGCTGGTGTCGGCGGTGGTCCACCTGGTGGGCACCGGCGCGGTCGCGCTCGGCGCGTACACCATCGCCGAACTCACCGCCGTCGACGCGGTGGTGGACTTCCTCGCGGCCCGGCCCTCGGACGAGGTGCTGGCGGAGGCGGTCCGTTCGCTGGCCGCACGGCAGTTGCTGCTCGCCGGTGACGGACCGGGGAGGATCGAGGTGCGCGGTGACCTCGGCCTTGCCGTCACCTTCCAGCGCCGCGCCCGGCTCGTGCTGGACGCCCGCGTGGCCGGCACCGAGTCGGGCGAACCGTGGCGGATGCTGGTGCTGCCCCAGCCCGAGCGGATCTGCCTGATGGTGCGGATCGACGCGCTCGGCGTCCACGAACTCTCCCTGCACACACTGGAGGAGACACTGGGCATGGTCTCCGACTGGCTCCCGCGCGGCTCCTGGGCCGACGCGGACGGCCATACCGACCCGGACGCGGTACTGGCCGCGGCCGAGCGCTCCGCGCTGCTGACCGCCGTCCACTACAAGGCGGTGGGCTCCGCCGAGACCGCCGAGTCCAGCACCGACCTGGTCCTTGCCCGCCGCAACGGTCGGCTGCACGCCTTCATCCGCGACCCGCAGGACGCAACCCGCCTCGTCCCCAGCCCGCGCGCACGCGGCCGGGGCCTGCGCGAGATCGTCGCCGCGCTGCTGGACCAGACCGTGGCCAAATAGCCTTTGAGCACGGCGAGTTCAGGGCACGGTGAGTTCAGGGCGCGCTGAGTTCAGGAGGCAGTGGGTTCAGGACGCGCTGACGAGCTCCAGCGCCGCCAGCACCTCGGACCGGCTGGGCGCTCCGGCGGAGCGGCGGGCGACCCGGCCGTGCCGGTCGAGCACCAGCACCGTCGGGGTGCGCATCACGTCCGCCCGGCGGACCAGGTCCAGCCGCTCCTCGGCGTCGATCTCGACCAGCCGCACGCCCGGCCGGTCGGCCGCGACCTCGCCGAGCAGCCGCCTGGTCCCAGGGCAGTTGGCACAGAAGTCGGTGGAGAACTGCACCAACGTCGCCTGGCCGCCAAGCGGTTCGCCGAGGTCGGCGCCGGTCAGGCGCAGCGCCGCGCCCGGCTTGGCGCGCCGCATCCTCCCGTCACGCGCGGCCCGTACCAGGCCGAAGGCCGTCGCCGCAGCCAGGACGACGGCGAGGACGAGCAGTCCGGTGAGCTCACTCATGAGAGCCGGGCCCGGCTCCGGACGGCCAACAGGTAGACCTCGCAACCGAGGCAGTACCCGAAGACCGCGTTGAGGAAGGCCGCGGCGAGCGCCAGCGCCGTCGCGGCGACGCCCACCCACAGCGCGCCGGAGAGGTAGCCGACCGTGCCGACGAGCGCGAAGGCCAGGCCGACGGCCTGGGCGAACCGGGGCGGACGCTCGTCCTCCAGCTCGGTCGGCGGCCCGAGGCGCGGGCGCACCAGACGCCGGAAGAGGAAGCCGTACGGCGAGAAGCGCAGGCCGAGCACCGCGCCGAGCGCGAAGACCACGCCCTGCGCGGCGAGCAGCGCGCCGCTGCTGGTCACCAGAGCGAGGGCGAGGACCACGGTGGTCAGGGACGCGGCGAAACGCGGGCCGCGGGGATCGATACGGGACGTGCCGGAGCTGCCGAGAGGCATGCGGGGACTCCGAGAGGTTCGAGGGTGCCGGGGGTTCCTTGGGGAGGGGTAATCAGGAACGACGACACGCCGCAGACCACACCCGACCGAAGTCGATGTGGTCCCGGGTCACCAGGAACGTCGCTACAGGCACGCGTCCATTGGAACACCGCCCCCAGCTCAGGTCAACGCACCGCAGGTCAACGCACCGCAGGTCAACGCGCGTGCGACGGCGTCCGGCGGCGGGTGAGGTCCTCCAGCAGCGCCACCGCGTGGCTCGCCTGCCCGTAGGGGACGAAGAGGTGGTCGTGATGGAAGCCCGCGACGACGTTGCAGCTGAGCCCGGCCTCGGCCAGCACGTCCGCGACGGCGGCCGTCATGCCGACCGCCTCCAGCGCGGAGTGGACCCGCAGCGTGATCCAGCCCGCGACGTAGTGGTACGCGAGCCCGGCGGCGTCGGCCTCCTCCTGGGGCACGACCACGGTCAGACCCTCCGGCTCCTGCACCGTCACCACGGGCCGGACCTCAGCGGGCACCGGCCCCGACAGCGTGCAGAACACGTACGCGCCGGGGTGGAGCTCGGGCTTCATCTCGGCCAGCAGCTTGTCCAGCCTGATCTCACCGGTCATGGCTCAAGGCTAGGTGCGGACCCGGGTCCCCGCCTGCGGACGTGCCCTCTGGTCCGGTCAGCTCGGCTTCACCCCGCGCACCAGGCCAGCGCCGAGCAGCGCCTCGTGTGCCTGGCGGACCCCACGCCGGACCCGCTGCGGATCCGGCGGGCCGCCCGGGGTCTCCTCCAAGCCCTCCACGAGTTCGAGCAGCGCCTCGCCCAGGGCCTGTGCCCGCACCTCCAGCCGCGCGACCCGCTCGTCCAGGGTCGTCGCCTCCACTGCTGTCGGCACTGCCGTGTCCGTCACCGGCTCCGGCTCCGTCACCGTCACCGTCGCCGTCGCCGTCGCCGTCGGCTGCGGCTGCGGCTGCGGCGGCCGCTCGTCCGCACCCGTCGCGTCCGCGCCTGTCGCGTCCTCTCCGATCCCCGAACCCGCAGGGCTGATCAGGCCGTAGTGTCCGTCGTAGCGCGCGTAGAGGACGGCCCCGCGACCGGAGGCCGGGTCGGCGAAGAAGAGGAAGGGGTGGTCCGAGGCGTCCAGGCTGGCCCTCGCCTCCGCGACAGTCAGCACCGGCGCGGCGCTCTTGAGCACCGTGACCTGGACCGTCGGCGGGATCAGGCCCTCCGGGTCGGGAGCGACCTGGGCCAGCCGGAACGGGCCGGGGCCGAAGCGGTAGAGCACGCTGTCCTGGCCGCTGCCGGACTCGGTGAAGAGGTGGAAGTCGAAGTCCATCGTCTCCAGGGTGAACGCCGCCTGGTCGATGGACTCGCGCACCAGGGCGACGTCCTTGTGGCGGCTGATCACACGCTGGTCGGCGGGCAGTTGCACCCTCGTGGGGCGGCGCAGCGGCTCGATGCCCTGGCGCCAGTCGGTGATCCCGGAGCGGTCGCTGTCCGGGGCGGCGTGCCCGCGCCGGGCCCACTCCATCCGGGAGAGCTGGATGTCGAGCCGGTCGCGCAGCACGGCGATCGCCTCGGCCATGGTGTCGGCGGCGACCTGGGCGCGGACGGTGCCGCCCTCGACGGCCAGCACCGCCTCGGCCATCGCGGGTCGGCCGGTGGCCTGGCGCGTCCGGCTCAGCCGGACGTCAGCCGCGCGCGCGTGCTCGCCGGTGTCGTTCAGCAGCTCCTGGACGGTCGCGCGGGCCAGCTCGGTCGTGGCCGAGGACAGCTCGCCGCCCAGCACCGTCACCTGCAGATCGGGCGAGAGCCCGCTCGGAACGTCAGTGGTCATGTCTCTTCGCTCCGCTCGTCGCCGGGGCCGTCACCTTCGACGGTAAGGCGGGATGGCCCCCACGTCGCACCGGCAAGGTCCCTAACCGGCCAAACTCCGACCATTGCCCCGACATTGCCCGGCCACTACCCGACGCCTGCCCGGCCACTGCCCGACGACGGAGCGGTCAGGACGCCCCGGAGTTGGTCTGTGCCGGGCCGCCGTTCCCCTGCGACGGCGGCTGCACGCTGCCGCCGCCCGTACTGCCGACGCTCCCCCCGGTGTTGCCCGTGTGCGAGCCGCCGCCACCGTCGTGCGAGGGGACGAGCTTGCCAAGCGCCGAGAGATTGGGCAGGTCATGGGCGTAGCCCAGGCCCAGGAGCAGCGCGGCGGCGGTGGAACCGATCGCGGTCCAGCGGGTCACACCGCTCACCCGATGCAGTCCGATGGTGCGGCGACGGGCCCGCTCGCTCGCGGACACGGGCCCGGACCCGGGTATGGCTGCGTTCATCGCGGCCCCCTCACCTCTGCTCTCTTCAGTGTGCTTGAGTGACCGTCAACCTGAGGTTCGAACCGGCTTCAGATCCGGTAAAGAACCCCGGACCGCGACCACCGGGGGCACTCGCGCCACTCCGAGAGCTCTACGCTGAAGCAATGGCACAGGTAACCGATCCGGCAGCAACGGCGGCGCCTCTCTCCGTGCTGGTGGTCGAGGACGACCAGGGCATCGCCGACTCCCTGGTGCGCGGGCTGAGCAGGGCCGGCTACGCGGTCCGTTGTGTCGGCACCGGCATCGACGCGCTGGCAACACGGCCGGTTCCCGACGTGGTGCTGCTCGACCTCGGCCTGCCCGACATCGACGGCGTCGAGGTGTGCCGACGGATGCGCCGCCAGTCCGACGCCGCGATCATCGTCGTCACCGCGCGCGGCGAGGAGGCGGACCGGGTCGCCGCGCTGGACGAGGGGGCGGACGACTACCTGGTCAAGCCCTTCGGGCTGGCCGAGCTGCTGGCCCGGCTCCGGGCCGTGCTGCGGCGGACCCGCCCCACCGGCGCCGAGCTGATCGTCCACGGCCCGCTGACCGTCGACCCGCGCACCCGCCGGGTGACCGTCGGCGGCGAGGAGATCGCGCTCACGCCGAAGGAGTTCGACATCTTGCACTGCCTGGCCGTCGACCCGGGCCGGGTGGTCACCCGTCAGGAGATCCTGGAGCGCGCCTGGGACGCCCACTGGTACGGGCCGACCAAGGTGCTGGACGTCCACATGGCCGCGCTGCGCCGCAAGCTCGGTGTGCCCGGCCTGGTCGAGACCGTCTACGGACGCGGCTTCCGTCTCGGCAGCGACTTCACCACCGCCCCTGACCCCGACACCGACTCCAGCACCGGCCCGGACTCCAGCGCCGAACCCGGCTCCAGCACCGACGCCGACGCCGACAGCGCGACCTCGTGACCCGGCGGATCGCCCTCAGCGTGCTGGCCCTGGTGGTCGCGCTGCTGGTGCTCGCGGTGGTCCCGCTCGGCATCTCGATGACCCAGCGGGAGAACGACTCGTTCCGCGAGGAGACCGCCGCCAAGGCCAGGACCATCGCCTCCGCCGCCGAGGAGCACCTCTCCGACAACCGTCCGGACACCGACGCCCGCGAGCAGATCGAGGCCGCGACCGACGCGGGCGACTGCGCCCAGGTCTACGACGCGCACGGCGCGCTCTTCCTCACCACCCCGTGCAAGGCCGGGCCGCTCCCTGCGGGCGCGGTCGCCGAGGTGCAGCGGACCGGGCAGTCGCAGACGGTCCAGGACGACAGCCGGATGGCGATGGTGGTCCCGGTCGGCGACTCGGTGCCCGCCTCGGGCGTGCTGGTCTTCTCCCGGTCGACCGACGACCTCAACGACCAACTGCTCGCCATCTGGGGCTGGCTCAGCCTGTGCGGGCTGGGGGCGCTGGTGGCGTCGATGCTGGTGGCCACCCGGCTGGCACGCTGGGTCGGCCGCCCGCTGGTCTCGCTGGACGACGCGGCCGCCCGGCTCGGCGAGGGCGACCTGACCGCGCGCGCCGAGGTGACCCAGGGGCCGCCGGAGGTCCGACGGCTCGCGGCGACCTTCAACTCGATGGCCGCCCGGACCGAGAACCTGATCCACGGCCATCGTGCGGTGATCGCCGACGTCTCCCACCAACTGCGCACCCCTCTCACCGCGCTGCGCCTCCGGCTGGACCTGCTGGCCGCCGACGCGGCCGCCGATCCCGAGGGCGAGGACGACACCGCGCACGAGCTGGCCGGAGCGCAGGAGGAGATCGCCCGGCTCTCCCGGATGGTCGACGGCCTGCTCGCGGTGGCGCGCGCCGAGAACGCGGTGCCGCGCCAGTCCTCGGTCCGGGTCGACCAGGTGGTCGCCGACCGGATCGCCGCCTGGCAACCGGTCGCCGACGAGCGCGAGACCCGGCTGCGGCCCCGTGGCGGCCACGGCGTGATCGTCTCGCTCGGCGAGGGCGACCTGGAGCAGATCCTCGACAACCTGATCGCCAACGCCCTGGAGGCGGTGCCGGCCGGCGGCTCGGTCGAGCTGGTCACCTCACGGGACGCGGAGCGCGGTGAGGTCCGCCTCTCCGTGGTCGACCACGGCCCGGGGATGGACCAGGACGCCCGCGAACGTGCCTTCCGTCGCTTCGACTCGGGCCGGGAGAGCGGAACCGGACTGGGCCTGGCGATCGTCCACCGCCTGGTGACCGCGAACGGCGGCAGGGCCGAACTCGAGCAGACGCCCGGCGGCGGGCTGACCGTGCACCTGCTCCTCCCCGCCGCCCCGCCCGAGGCGCGCGCCCCGCGCCGCGACCGACGTCCGCCGCGCAGCGGGCTGTCAAACCCAGGCCCGAACGGATGATCCCCGTCACCTTCCGGGCCGTGCGGGAGCTGCGCGAACGT
This sequence comes from Streptacidiphilus sp. BW17, assembly GCF_041262485.1. NCBI lineage: Bacteria > Bacillati > Actinomycetota > Actinomycetes > Kitasatosporales > Streptomycetaceae > Streptacidiphilus > Streptacidiphilus sp. BW17. Next base: position 230,603 of record NZ_JBGCCR010000004.1, read on the forward strand.
GGACCCTTGCCAGTTCTTAGTAATTCCTGAACCGGAATCCGACCTCTCCCTGGGCACGCTGGACGAGCAGACCGCCCCACCCTCACCTGTCCAGGAGGAGTCAAGGATGGACTCGACCGAACATCCGGCCGCTGCCGACCGCGCTCGTTCCCATCGCCGGGACCGTTCCGTGCGTCGGGTCGGAGCCACCACGCGCTGGGTCACCGTGGCCGCAGCCGCCGGCTCCGTCGCGCTGGCCACCGGCTACGCCTCGGCCTCGACGCCCGCCGCCGGGGCGCACAGCAGCACGGCCGCGCCGAGCCCGGACGCCTCCCACGTCGCCCACACAGCGAAGCCGTCCGCGAAGCCGAGCCCCACCCACACGGTCGCGCCCAAGCCGAAGCCCCACATCACCCCCACGGTGGCTCCCCACACCGTGGCCCCGGCGCCGGTGCAGCAGCCCACCACCGCGCCCGCCCCCGCCTACACGCCGCCGCCCGCTCCGGCGCCCGTTCCCACCACTGCGGCCCCCGTGCCGACCCAGGCGGCCCCGCCGCCCGCACCCGCGCCCGCGCCGTCCCAGACCACGACGGGCGGTTCATGACGATGCTCGCCCAGGAGCCCGGCCAGGCCGTCTTCCCGGTCTTCGGTACCAGCGGACATCTGCTGGTCAGCGACCCGGGGCTGCTGCCCGAGGCCCTGGTCAGGCTCCAGTCCGAGCTGGCCGCGATCGACGTCGCGTGCAGCCGCTTCCGTCCCGACGCCGAGCTGGCCCGGGCCAACGCCATGGCCGGGTCGACCGTCGTGGTCGGCCCCCTGCTCGCGGAGGCCCTGGACGTGGCCTGGCGCGCGGCCGAGGAGACCGGCGGGATCGTCGACCCCACCGTCGGCGCGGCCGTCCGCGGCCTCGGCTACGACCGCACCTTCGCCTCGCTGCGCCCGGAGCAGGTCGGCGCGGCCACGACCACGCCCGCACCGGGGCTGGCCGGCATCGAGTGGGAGCCCGCCCGGCGTCGGCTGCGACTGCCCGCGGGCGTCGCGCTCGATCTGGGCGCGACCGCCAAGGCCTGGGCCGCCGACCGCTGCGCCGCCCTGCTCGCGCAGAGCACCGGGTGCGGCGTGCTGGTCAACCTCGGCGGCGACCTGGCCGCCACCGGGCCCGCGCCCGAGGGCGGTTGGCGGGTCGGTGTCGCCGACGACCACCGCGCGCCGCAGCCCGACTCCCCCGTCGTGGCCGTGGAGCGCGGCGGACTGGCCACCTCCGGCACCGCCGTCCGCGCCTGGACGCGCGACGGCCGCCGGGTGCACCACATCGTCGACCCGCGCACCGGCCGTAACCCGCAGCCGTGCTGGCGCACCGTCACGGTCGCGGCTCGGTCCTGCGTCGCCGCCAACACCGCCGCCACCGCGGCACTGATACTCGGCCCCGAAGCCCCCGACCGGCTGCGTGAGGCCATGCTCCCCGCCCGACTCGCGCACGAGAACGGCGACGTCGTCCGCGTCTGCGGCTGGCCCGCGGACGCGCCCGCTCCCCGGCGAGGTGCCGCATGAACCCCGCGCTGACCCCTGCTCTGCACTCGGCCCTGCTGGCCGCGTCCAGCGGGCCCAGCCCGCTCTGGTACGCCACCCGCGCGGGCGGCACCATCGCGCTGGTGCTGCTGACCGCGACCCTGGCCCTCGGCATCGCCGTCGGCGGACGCCACGAGCCGCGAACCTTCGCCCGGTTCGAGGTGACCTCGCTGCACCGCAACCTTTCCGTGCTGACCCTGGTCTTCCTCGCCATCCACATCGTCACGGCGATCCTGGACACCTTCGTACACCTCGGCTGGTGGATCACCCTGGTGCCCTTCACCTCCGGGTACCGCACTCTCTGGCTCGGACTCGGCACCGTCGCGTTCGACCTGATGCTCGCCGTCGCGATCACCAGCGCGACCAGCGGCATCCGGCTGCGCATGGGTCAGCAGCGCTGGAAGGCGGTGCACTGGCTCGCCTACGGCTCCTGGCCGATCGCGGTCTTCCACGCCGCCGGCACCGGCACGGACACCACGTCCACGCTCCAACTCGCCCTGTACGCCGTCTGCCTGGCCGTCGTCATCGCCGCCGTCTGGTGGCGGCTGTACCGCGCCGGGCCCGCACACCGCGCCCTGCGCCTCTGGACGGGCGTGGCAACCCTGGCGGTCCCCGTCGCCCTCGCCGCGTTCCTGCACGTCGGCCCGCTGGCCCCCGGCTGGTCCCACCGCGCCGACGCATCCGTAAGTCCCGTGGCAACCATGGAAGGAGCCGTGACCCGATGACCGCAGAAGCCGCCTACGACTCCTACGACTCCGTCGACGCCACCCGGGCCCTGCCGCTCGCCGACGGCTCCCGGCCCGGCCCGCACGGCACCCGGCTCTTCTCCGGCTGGTTCACCGACGGCCGCCCGGCCGACCTGACGGACCATCTGGACCGCTACGGTCCGCCGCCGATCGAGCGCGCCGCCGGACGCCACGGGCACGAGTCCGCGCTGATCCGCGCCGCCGAGGCGGCCGGGCTGACCGGACGCGGCGGCGCCGCGTTCCCCACCGCGATCAAGATGCGGGGCGTCGCGTCCGGTCGCGGTCCGGCCGTGGTCCTGGCCAACGGCATGGAGAGCGAGCCGGCCAGCTCCAAGGACCGGACGCTGCTCCAGCTCGCCCCTCACCTGGTCCTGGACGGGATCGCGCTGGCGGCCCAGGCGGTCGGCGCCGACGAGGCCCACCTCTGCGTGGCCCGTCCCCGTACCGGGCAGATCCGCGAGCTGCGCGCCGCCCTGGCCGAGCGCGCGCAGCGCGGCCTGGACCGGATTCCGGTACAGCTGCACGAGCTGCCGCACCACTACGTCTCCAGCGAGGAGACGTCCCTGGTCAACTGGCTCAACGGCGGCGACGCCCGGCCGATGTCCACGCCCCCGCGCCCGTTCGAGAAGGGCGTCGGCAAGCGCCCCACGCTGATCGACAACGTGGAGACCCTGGCCCACCTGGCGCTGATCGCCCGTTACGGCCCCGAGTGGTACCGGGAGGCGGGCGCACCCGACGCGCCCGGCACCACGCTGGTCAGCCTCTCCGGCGCGGTCCGGCACCCCGGCGTCTACGAGGCCCCGATGGGCGCCACCATCGGCCACCTGCTCAACCACGGCGGCGGCCCGAGCGGCCCGCTCTCCGCGATCCTGGTCGGCGGGTTCTTCGGCAGTTGGCTCCCCGCCCGGACAGCTGCGGAGACCCGGTTCACCAAGGAAGACCTGTCCGCCCTCGGCGCGGGCCCCGGCGCCGGAATCCTGGTCGCCCTGCCGCACCAGGCCTGCGGACTGGCCGAGACCGCCTCGATCCTGAGCTTCCTGGCCAACAACAGCGCCCAGCAGTGCGGCCCCTGCCGCTTCGGCATGCCCGCCGTCGCAGACGACTTCGCGACGCTGGCCTTCGGCGAGGCGGATCCGTCGGTCCTGATGCGGCTGGAACAGCGCGCCGGTCTGCTCGCCGGACGCGGGGCCTGCCGCCACCCCGACGGGGCCTCCCGCCTCGCCGCCACGGCGCTGCGGACCTTCGCCGCCGACGTGCAGAACCACCTGCGCTTCGGCCCCTGCCCCGGCACCAACCTGCCCCCGGTGCTCGACGTCCCGGACAGCCCTGTCCCCGACCCGGAGGAGTGGAAGTGAGCGTCATGCCGTTCACGCGGTCCCGTGAGCTGACCCTGCGCATCGACCGGATCGCCTGCGAGGGCCACGGAGCCTGCGCCGAACTGCTGCCGGAGCTGCTGTCGCTGGACGAGTGGGGCTACCCGATCGTCCACTCCGCGACCGTCCCGCCGGAGCTGTCGGCGCACGCCAAGCGCGCCGTCGCCGCCTGCCCGGTGCTGGCGCTGCGGACGGACCGCTCCGCGCGCTGAGCCGGCCCGTCGGATAACCTGCCCGGGGGCCTCCGGGGCCTCCGTGGCCTGAACGAGTTCTTAGTCATCGATCATGCAGACTCTCCCCGACAGGCCCGCCGTAGGCCCGTCCGGAAGGAAGCACCGGTGACCACTGCAAGCGTCGCGCCGTCCCGCCAGGAGCAGCGGCAGTCGCACGGCCCCGAGGGCAACGCCCAACTGACCGGTGCCGTGGGGACCGTGCTGCTGGTGCTCTTCGCCGTGCAGGGCTTCACGATCCTGTCGCTGACGCAGCTGCTGCCGGTGCACTTTTTCTTCGGCATGCTGATCATCGGCCCCGTGCTGCTGAAGATCGGCACCACCGGCTACCGCGCCTTCCGCTACTACACCGGTGCGCCCGCGTTCCGCCGCCACGGCGCCCCGCACCTGGCGCTGCGGCTGCTCGGCCCGCTGCAGATCCTGATGTCCGTCGCGTTGCTGACGACCGGCATGACGCTGGCGCTGGTCGGCCCGGGCACGCTGGCCCAGCAGGTGCTCTTCCTGCACAAGGCCTCGTTCTGGCTCTGGGTCGGACTGACCTCCATCCACGTGCTGACCCACCTGTGGCGGCTGCCCCGGCTGGTCGGCTCGGAGCTGCGCCGCGACGCCGTCCCCGGGCGCGGCCTGCGCTGGACCCTGCTGGCCTCCTCGCTGGCCACCGGCGCCCTGATCGCCCTCTGGGGCCAGCACCTGGTCACCAACTGGGGACGCTGAGCCGACACCGCAGAAGGCCGCCCCCGCTCGACGCGGGGGCGGCCTTCTTGCTTCACCTGGGTCAGGAGACCGTCAACGGTGTGGAGAGGGCGACGTCGTACGGCGTCGTGTCGTCGTTGTCGATCTGCACCTGGTAGGCGCCCGGCTGGACGGTCGGCGCGGCGGCAGAGTCGATGTCGCCCTGGCTCACCGCCAACTGCCGCAGGTCGAAGCTGATCCGGACGGTCTTCGACTGCCCGGCGGCCAGGTCGACCCGGGTGAAGCCGACCAGGCGCTGCGGCGGGGCGATGGTCTGGTCACTGACCGGCTGCGCCACATAGAGCGGCACGATGTCGGTCCCGGCCCGACTGCCCGTGTTGCTCACCGTCACCGTCGCGGTGACCTGGCCGCCGCGCGCGGATGCCGTCGGCGCCACGCTCAGGTCCTTGACCGCGAAGCTCGTGTAGGAGAGGCCGTAGCCGAACGGGTAGAGCGGATTGTAGGCGTGGCCCGCCCCCGAACCGGTGCCCGGGAGTTGGTCGAAGAACTTCGGCTCGTCGCCGAGCGGCGAGGGCGCGGTGCCGTTGAAGTCACCGCCCACCGTGGTCGCGTCCGAGGCCCAGGTGATCGGCAGCTTGCCGCTCGGGTCGATCGTGCCGAACAGTGCCTGCGCCACGGCCTGACCGGCCTCGGTGCTGCCCTGGAAGTCCATCAGCACGGCATTGGCGTTCTCCGCCGGGCCAAGGCCCAACGGTCGTCCGGCGATGACGACGACGATGACCGGCTTGCCGGTGGCCTCCAGCGCGGAGATCAGCGCCTTCTGGTCGTCGGCCAGCGCCGGGGCCGGGTTGTCGCCGAGCCCTTCGGCGTAGGCCTTCTCGCCGACGGCTACCACGTACGCACTGGTGCTCGACGAGTCGGCCACGGCAGTCGCCTGGTCGGGCGCGTAGACGGCGTTCGGGTCCATCGACTTGATGCCACCCAGCACGGTCGTCCCGGGCGGGATCTGGTTCGGGTCGCCCATGCAGCAGACGTGCCCGGCCCCGGCGACACCCTGCCAGCTGACGCTCCATCCGCCGAGCTGGTTGGTCATCGAGTCGGCGCTGGGCCCGGTGACCACGATGTGGCTGCCTGCGGCCAGCGGCAGCGCGTTGTTCTGGTTGCGCAGCAGGACCAGCGACTCCTGGGCCGCCTTGAGGGTCTGGTCACGCCCGGAGGTGACGGCGGCGTCGGCGGACGACGCGTCGACGCAGGGGGCGTTCGCGTCCGTCAGACAGGGCAGGTCGAAGAGACCCAGCTTGAACTTGAGCGTGAGGATCCGGCCGACGGCCTGGTCGATCCGATGCTGGGAGATCCGACCGGTCCGCACGTCCTGGAGGATCGCCTGCTGCCACGAGGCCGGGTCGTTGACCTGCATACTCATGTCCACACCGGCGTTGACCGCGGCGGCGATGGCGCCGGGCAGGTCGGCCGCGATGTGGTACGTCGTCTGCAGCGCGGTGACGTCCTGGTAGTCGCTGATCACGACCCCGCCGAAGTGCATCTGGTTCCGCAGGATGTCGGTGAGCAGGTAGTGCGAGGAGGTCGCCGGGACGCCGTTGATCGAACCCGAGTCGACCATCACGGTGTCGGCGCCCGCGTCGATGCCCGCCTCGTAGGAGGGCAGGATGGTGGACTGGAGGTAGTTGAGGGGCAGCAGCGCCTCGTCCCGGTCGTGGCCGTTGATCGACTGCGAGTAGCCCGCGAAATGCTTGACGGTCGCGCTGACCGGCAGCGAGCCCTTGGGGCCGGGGGCCTGCATGCCCGTGATGTTCGCGGCGCCCATCGCCTCGGCGAGTGCCGGCTCCTCGGACCAGGTCTCGTAGGTGCGGCCCCAGCGGGGGTCGCGGGCCAGGTCCTGGACCGGTGCGAAGTCCCAGTTCCAGCCGGTGGACCGAAGCGCGTTCGCGGTGACCTGGCCGCCCGCCTGGGCGAGCGACGGGTCCCAGGTCGCGCCCATGCCGAGCGACTGCGGGAAGAGCGGCGCCTGGTACGGGTGCCCGAAGCCGTGCACGGCGTCGACCCCGAAGAGCAGCGGCAGGTGCAGCCGCGAGTGCTGGATCGCGTAACTCTGGATGATGTTGTACTCGTTGGCCCAGTCGTAGCCGGTGTTCCCGGTCCCGCCCTTGCCGGTGGTGTCGACCGGGTCGTTGGTGCCGCCCGCCAGCACCGAGCCCACGTTCTGGCCGACCAGGATCTTCTGCATGCAGGACGGGTTGGGCACGTTGAAGCCGTTGTCGGCGCAGGTGGCGCCGTTCGGGTCGGTCAGCGTGGTGACCAGCTGCTGGTCCATCTGCCCGACCTTCTCCGGCAGCGTCATGGCGTGCAGCAGCGCGTCCACGCGGGTGGCGACGGGCAGGGACCGGTCCAGCCACGCGGCGGAGCCCGACGCCGAACCGGCGCCCGGGGCGCCCCGGCCGGCGGAGGCGGCGGAGGCGTTCCCGCCGGCGGTGAGCAGCGGGACGGCCAGGGCGACCGCAGCGGTCGCCGTGGCAGCCGCCAACAGTCGGGGATGGCGGGTGGCACTGAAGAGCTGGGCACTGAAGCTGGAGGATCTGGGGATCGTCACGAGGACTCCTGGTTCGGGCCGTTCGGCTTCGATCGGAAGGGAGCGCTCTCTCACAGGCCGTCAGGCATGCCCCACCACCGCGCGGCGCGGGCATGCGTTCAACTGATGACGCCTCACATGGAGCCACTGATGCGGCACGAGCGTCAAGACTGCTTACAGCGTTGACTTCTTGAACGCAGGTGCCCTCCTGGGCGCCGACGCCGTCATCTCGTCAAACACAGGGACGGCTCAGCCGAGCGCGCGCGATCGCTCCCCGACGACGGGCGACCCCCGGTAGGGTCAGTTCCTTCCGCCCCCACGAAAGGCCCGCACAGGTGTCCTCCACCCGGCCGTGCTCCACTCCGGAGTCCTCCACGGAGTCCTCCACGCGGCTCCGCCTGCGCGCCGAGGCCGACCTCGACGCCTGCGTGCGCGTGCTGGCCGAAGTCCACGAACGCGACGGCTACCCGCAGGACTGGCCCGACCTCCCGGCCGCCTGGCTGACGCCGCGTCGGATGCTGACGGCCTGGGTGGCGACGGTCCCTACGCCTCGCGGCGATAACGGTACCGTCAACTGCGGTGCTGGAACCGGGATCGCGGGCCATGTCGCGCTCTCCGCGAGCGGGCCGGGCGACTCCGCACCGGCGCTGTGGAGCAGGGCGACCGGCCGTCCCGAGGCCGAGGCGGCCGTGGTCAGCCGACTCTTCGTCGGCCCCGCCGCGCGCGGACTCGGCACGGGCGCACTGCTGTTGACGCGGGCGACCGAGGAGGCGCGCCGTCGCGGTCTCGCGCCGGTCCTCGACGTGGTGACCACCGGCGCCTCCGCCGTCGCCCTGTACGAACGCGCGGGCTGGTCCCTGCTCGGCACGGTCGACCAGCAGTGGGGACCGGACCGCCTTGTCCCCGTCCACTGCTACGCCGCACCCGCGTGACGGCTTCTCAGCTTCTCCGCTTCTCGGCGCGTCGGCGGTCCTCAGCCGAGGCCGTCCGGACCCTGCAGCAGTTCCGCGATGCGCGCGTCGACCTGCTGCCGGTCGTAGCCACGCCAGGCCACGTCGAACGCCGGCGGCTGCCCCTGCGCCTCCCCCTGCGCCGGAAGGTCACCGCGGGCGAGCGCCGCCAGGAAGGTGTCCACCTGCGCACGCGCGTATCCCCGCCGCACCACGTCGAAGCCCGTGCGGACAGCGTAGTGCGCTCAGCCGCTGTACCCGAGACGCTTCGCCGCGAGTCCGGTCAGGATCTCGTCCGCGCCGCCTCCGATGGCGAGGATGCGGACGTCGCGGTAGTGGCGCTCGATCTCCGACTCGCGCATGTAGCCCATGCCGCCGTGGAGTTGGAGGGCCTCGTGGACCACCCACTCCGCGGTCTCCACCGCCGTGTTCTTGGCGAAGCACGCCTCGGTCACCACGTCCTCGCCCGACCCGTCGCCCGACCCGCCGCCGGCCCCGCCGCCCGCGATGTGGCGTTCCGCCACATGGTGGGTGTAGACGCGGGCGACGTCGATCCGCCGCGCCATCTCGGCGAGCGTGTGCTGGACGACCTGACGGGAGATCAGCGGACGGCCGAAGGTGTGCCGCGCCCGGCACCAGTCGACGGCCAGGTCGAGCGCACGCTGGGCATGCCCGTACGCCTGCGCCGCGAGCGCGAGCCGCTCGGTGACGAACTGCGTGGCGATCTGCACGAACCCGCTGTTCTCCGCCCCCACCAGGTTGGCCACCGGCACCCGCGCGTCCGTGAAGGACAGCTCAGCCGTGTCCGAGCAGCGCCAACCCATCTTCTCCAGCCGCCGGGTCACCGTGAATCCCGGCGTGCCGCGCTCCACCACCAGCAGCGAGATCCCGTGCGCGCCCGGTCCGCCGGTGCGGACCGCGGTGGTGACGAAGTCGGCCCTGCAGCCGGAGGTGATGAAGGTCTTGGCCCCGTTCACCACATAGTGGTCGCCCTCCCGGCGCGCGGTGGTGCGAATCGACGCGACGTCGGAGCCGGCGTCGGGTTCGGTGATGCCCAGCGCACCGATCGCCTCCCCCGCCAGCACCGGCCGGACCCAGCGGTCGAGTTGGGCCGGGTCGCCCGCCGCGACGAGGTGCGGCAGGGCAATGCCGCCGGTCAGCAACGACGCCACCAGCCCGCCCGAGCCGCCCGCGCAGAGCAGTTCCTCGGTGACGGCCAGGGCGTCGAGCAGATCCCCGCCTCCGCCGCCGAGCGCGGTCGGCAACGCGACGCCCAACAGCCCGATCGCGGCGGCCTTGCGGTGCAGCTCGCGCGGGAGTTCGCCGTCCTGCTCCCACCGGTCGAGCTCGGGCAGGACCTCGGCCTTGACGAAACGCCGTACCAGCGCCCGCAGTTCGCTTCGCTCAGCGGTCTCGGTCACGACTCCTCCCGCATCCTGGTCGCGTCCATGCCCGTCACACCGCGTCCGGCTCCGGGCGGTCCGGCGAAGGCCTGGGCGATCCGCAGCCAGGTGGCGGCGTCCGGGCCGACGGCCCGCAGATCGGTGTCGGCAAGGGCCCTGCGCTGGGTGACCAGCAGGCAGAAGTCCAACGCGCTGCCGCTCACCCGCTGGTCGGCGCCCTCCGGCCCGTAGCCCCAGACGCTCCCGCCCTGGCCGCCCGGCGCGCGCAGCTCCACCCGGAACTCGGCGTCCGGCGGCGTCAACCCGTGCACGGCGAAGGCGAAGTCGCGGGTCCGGACGCCGAGTCGGGCGATGTGGCGCAGCCCGTCGGTGGGTTCGCGGACCAGGCCCAGCGCGTCGTGGACGTCCTGGCCGTGCGCCCAGGTCTCCATCAGCCGCGCCGTGGCCATGGACGCCACGCTCATCGGCGGCCCGTACCAGGGCAGTCGCAGCTCCGGCGCGGCGTCGGACAGCGCCCGCGACAGTTCCTCGCGCCCGGCACGCCACTGCGCCAGCAGCCGCTCACGCGGCCGGGCGGCCCACTCGCGCGCACATGCGTCGACGTACGCGTCACCGGCCTGCAACGCGCGGACGCGCTCCTCGGCAAAGGCCTCCGGCGTCCGGACGGCGAGGAGCGCCTTGGCGTCCGTCCAGGCCAGGTGGGCGATCTGGTGGGCGACGGTCCACCCCTCCGCCGGGGTGGGCGTGGCCCAGTCGGTCTTCTCGTCGGCCACCACGGCGTCGATACGCCGTGACTCGGTGTCAAGGTCGGCCAGGATCGGCCGTGGGTCCGCCATGGATCGTCTCCCACTGCTGCGTTCCGGACAGCTCGCGCGTCGACGATGACACGGCGTCAGAAAAGAATCAATGACGCCTGATTGTTTTGCCACCCCGGCACAACCGGGAAATCCGTGAGCGCCGAGGAGGTATCCGCCGTCCGAGTGGTTGCCGGAGCAGACCCGGCTCGTTGTTCCGAGTATGAACACGGACGCACCGGAAGCCGGCCCTGCAGTCGCGGGCGAAGAAACGTTCCAGCAGACGTGGCTGCCAGGCCGCGAACCGGAGTCCGCGCAGCATCCGCGGCCGGCGCTCGCAGCTGCTCCAACACCCACTCCAACACTGGAACCGAAACTGGAGCCGGAGCCGATCTACGCCGACCTGTCCCGCGTCTGGGTGCGCGAGGGCCGGACCGTGCCCGGGGTCCCCGACCAGGAGTGGCAGCATCTCGCCCGCGCCGCGCCGCGCTTCTTCACCCCGCCGCTGTCGTCCGGCCTGCTCCCCGGCCCGCGGAGCGAGTCCTCGGGCCGCCATCGCCGCGACCCGGACAGCGGCGACGGCGGCGAGCAGCATGAACGGCGCGAGCAGCAGGACGCCTGAGAGAGCGCCCAAACCTCACGCGCCGCTCCCCCAGAGCGACGCGACGACCGCGCGGGTCGTCACCCGGAAGAGCCGGTCCACGTCCGGCGGTTCGGCGAAGGCCCGGGCCAGGCCGGGGTCCTGCTCGGCGGTCGCGTCGTCCCACAGGTCCGGCTCGCCGGGATGCTGCACCGGCGCGCGCTCGCGGTTGCGCTCCACCAGGACGAAGCCGACGACGTGGAACTGGACCGCTCGCACCGCCTCCGCCGCAGCGGCCCCGCGCAGCCCCGCCGCGTGCGCCTCATGGGCGAGGGCGCGCTGCGCGGGGAGCATCATCCGCTCGGTCAGCCCGCGTTCGTGCACCAGCGCGATCAGATGCGGGCGGGCGCGCAGCTTCCGGCGCAGCTCCAGGGCGACGGACTCGGCCCGAGCGGCGGGCGTGGCGCCCTCGGCGCGGATCCGGCCCATCTCGCGTACAGTCCGGGCGACCAACTCGTCCAGCAGCGCCTCGCGGTTGCCGACATGCCAGTAGATCGCGGTCACGGCGCAGCCGAGTTCGGCGGCGAGCCGTCGCATGGTCAGCGCCGCGGGCCCCTGGGCGCGGACCAGGTCCGCAGCGGCGTCCAGGACCGCGTCCTTGCTGAGCCTGCCGAGCCGCTCGTTCACCACCACGTGTCCCTCACCTCCCCTTGGGTCCCCTGGGGGATCAAAACTGACGCACCATCAATTCTCCTCCTCCAGCGCCGCCGTGGCCGACCTCCCGGCATCGGCGACCCGCTCCAGGAACTCCGCGATCACGCGCAGCTCCTCGGCGTCGTAGTCGGAGCAGATCTGCCGCACCGCTCCGTTCATGCCCGCGAACTGCTGGAACACCTCCCCGCCGCGCTGTGCCAGCGCCCGGACCAGCACCGCCCGCCGGTCCTCCGGCGCACGCTCGCGCACGATCCAGCCGTCCCGTTCCAGCCGGTCCAGGATCCCGGTGACGGTGGCCGGATGCAGGCCCGCCGTCCGAGCCAGCGCGCCGGGACCGATCGGGCCGAGACGACTGATGAGGTCCAGGCAGTCCATGTCGACATCGCGCAGCCCGAGCCGCCCGCTGACCCGGCGGTTCAGCTGCGCCAGCTGGATCCCGAGCTCGCGCAGGCTCTCGGTCACGTCACGACGGACCACGCCGCGCCCCTCTGGTCGAGATGTTTTGGAATCCATATGATATCGTCTCCATAGAGTACGGCGTACAAAGTAGACCCTACCCACGCCCACCCCAGGGAAGACGCCATGAAGCTCGTCATCGTCGCAGCGACCGGCGGCATCGGCCGCCAGCTGCTCGCCCAGGCCCTCGCCGCAGGACACCAGGTCACCGCCGTGGTCCGCACCCCGTCCAAGCTCGACGCCGACGTCCCGGCGGTGACTGTCGACCTCTCCCGCCCGGATCCGGAGGCCCTCCGCACCGCCGTGACCGGCGCGGACGCGGTGCTCTCCGGCCTCGGCGCCCGCACCAAGGCCGACCACGGCGTCGCCACCCGCGGGACGGTCGCACTGGTCGACGCGATGCAGACCGTCGGCACGCAGCGCCTGGTCCTGGTCAGCGCCGCCCCGATCGGCACGGTCCCGTCCCCCGCCCGGCCGAACCCACCGCGTCACGACCCGGGCGACGGCCTCTTCATGCGTCATCTGCTCAACCCCATGGTCAAGCAGGCGTTCAAGGGCCACTACGCCGACCTGGCCGCCATGGAGGACGCCGTCCGCGCCTGCTCCCTCGACTGGACCCTCATCCGGCCGCCGCAGCTCACCGACGGCCCCCGCACCGGCGACTACCGCACCGCCCTCGGCCGCAACCTCAAGGGCGGCACCAAGATCTCCCGCGCCGACGTCGCCGACCTGATGCTCCGCACGCTGACGCGACCGGAGTCCGTGCGGCAGGTTGTCGGGATCGCGTACTGACGGGCCGTCAACCTGGCCTAGTCTCGGGAAATGACACAAGGCCCTATCCCCCAAGGCCCGATCACCCGCGATGTGCTGATGACCCTGGACGAGGCGCGGGATCGCATCCTCGCCCGCCTCGACGGGCTGAGCGACGCGGAGTACCTGTGGCAGCCCGTCCCCGACTGCCTGACCGTCCGTCCCTCCGACGACGGGGGCCGCTTCCGCGCGGATCCGCGACCGGGGCGGGACGTCACGCCCGCGCCGTTCAGCACCATCGCCTGGCGGATCTGGCACATCGGCGCGGACTGCCTGCGCGGCTACGACCGGTACTTCAAGGGCGGGTTGGTCGTTCCGGCGGACGACAGCCGGGACTGGCCCGGCACGGCTGCCGAGGGCATCGCCCTGCTGGCCGAGGACTGGGGCCGGTTCCGGGCCCGGGTCGCCGCGACGCGCGACGCGAGGCTGGTCGAGCCGATGGGACCGATCGCGGACCCCTACGGCGCGGACAGCTACCTCGCGCTCGCCCTGCACGCCCTGGACGAGGTCGCGCACCACGGCGCCGAAGTGGCCGTGCTGCGCGACCTCTACCTCCACGGACTGCGCTGATCCCTGCTGCTCACACCACCTGACTATGCGTCAGCGATGCGAGGTGTACTGCACCACCTGCTGGTAGGTCGGGCGGTTCTGCCAGTTCATGTTGGGGTCGGTGACGCCGCCCAGCGGGCGCTGGACGATGGAGTCGGCGCACCACTGGTCGCCCGCCGCGCAGGTGCTGTCGGCGGGGTAGACCTGGGAGGCCGGTTCGGCCGCCGCCTGCTGAAGGGTCATCAGCAGCAGCTGCCGGCACTGGGCCAGGTCGCCGCCGCCGCAGTACGGGCGGGCGAGCGGGTCGGCCGGGTGCTGGCCCAGGACCGTGCGCAGGTCCAGGTCGACGTAGGACCACCAGCCGAACTGGAACGACGAACCCTTGTGCGGGATCGACTGGCTGGCGTCCGACGGACCGTCGGACGGGCCGGTCTGGCCGCCCGAGGGCGACTCGTTGATCTGCAGTGCGCCGATCATCGCGTTGAACAGGTCCTGGCCCATGTCGGGTTGGAACTCCGCCTGTACGAACAGCGGCCACCAGGCGTCGAAGGTCTGGATCGTGGAGGCGTCCGCGTAGGTGTGGCTGCCGGCCGACGTCTCCCTGCGCTGCGCGCCGCCCGCCAGCCATGCCTGCAGCTGCGCGACCAGGGCCTTCTGGGCGGGGTCGGTGACCGGCGCGCTGTTGATGACGGCCAGCAGCTCGGGCAGCACGTCCTCACCGCGCAGGTCGGTCACGGCCGCGTTCTCCATCGCCTGGGTCAGCGTGGCGCGGGTGATCTTCTTGCCCTGCTCGGCCCCCGCGACGAGCGCCCGCACCCGGCTGTCGAGCAGGTTGGCCCGGTGGACCGGCCCGTCACCGAAGTTGGCGGAGGCGTAGCCGGTGGCCTGCTTGTTGTTCCAGGAGACGTAGTAGTCCTGGTCGACGCTCTGCGGGTGCTGCACGGGCGGGGTGTAGGCGGCGGTGTACGCGGCCGGGTCGAAGTCCGTCCAGGCGTACTGTGGCGTGCCCCAGGTGGGCAGGTCGGCCGCGACGGTCGCCGGACGCACCGGGTTCAGGCCGGAGTTGTAGTAGGCCGTGTGCGCGTCGTCGACGTAGAACCAGTTGAAGGTGAAGTCGATGTGCTGCGCCGCCTGTTGGAAGGTCTGCGGTGAGTCCACCGCGCCCGGGTCGTTGAGCATCTGGAAGCCGATGATCGAGTCGGCCTCGTGCATGTACGTCGAGCGCAGCGAGGTGTACGCGACCGGGACGCCCTGCACCGTCGCCCGCGAGGCGACCAGGCCGTACGCGGTCCGGTACATGATGAGCTTGTACGAGCCGGCGGGCGTGCTGTCGGCGAGGGTCGGACTCCAGGAGTCGTCGCGCTCCAGCGGGGTCATCGGCGTGCAGACGCCGTTGTCCAGGTACGCCATCGAGTCCTTGGTGGCGGGCGTGCCGTTCGTGTTGCAGAGCTTGACCGCGTAGGTGTCGGTGATGTCCTGGCCGGCGCTGGTGGCGCTCCAGGAGTAGTCCTGGCCACGGCCGAGCTCCACGTAGAAGCTGAGCCCGGCGAAGGACGCGCCACGGGCGCTGATCCCCGGACCCTGGATCTCCTCCAGCATCAGCAGCTGCGGCGCGAAGTAGCCGGTCTGCGGGCCGAAGACGGCGACCGGGTGTCCGTCGTCGGTGTACTTGCCGGAGACGACAAGGGCGTTGGACATGCCGTGCTTGGCGGTGAGCAGGTTGCCGGGCACCACGCCCTGGTCGAACACCCCGGCCAGCGGCCGCAGTCGCGCGGGCGCCTTGGCCGCCTGCGCCTTGTCCTCGCTCTTGACCGCGGCCTTCGCCGCCGTGGTGGCCGCGGTCGTACCGGAGCTCGACGCCGCTGATCCCGTCGGGTCGAAGACGAGCTGCTGCGGGGTCACCGAGCCCGGGTCCGGCATCGCGACACCCTGCGGCTTCGGCGGATCCTGGCCGTAGTTGTAGCTCTGGCCGTCGTGCAGCGTGGTCACCGCGCTCGACGCCTCGCGCTCACGGAACGAGTTCCAGACCTGGTCGCCCTCCGTGGCCCCGTACTTGGCGTCGGCGGCCTCCTTGACCAGCGCGGACTGGATCTGGTTTCCGCCGCCCGAGCCGAACAGCGCGCCGATCACCGAGGACAGCGCCACGAGATCGGTCAGCTTGAACGGCTGGATCGCACCCTGGTTGGTGATCGCGTTGACCTGCCCGGTCAGGTCGTACTCGCCGGGAAAGGTACGGGAGTTGTAGGCCTTGGTGATGTACGCGTTGATCCCGTCGACGTACGCCTGCGCGTCGGCCAGCGCCTGCTTGCCGCGCGGGCCCTGGTTGGCCACGGCGTCGATCTGCTGCTGCAGTTCGCTCTCGGTGTAGGGGGCGGCCTGCCAGAAGCTCTGCTCCAGCTGCCGGTTGGCGAGCGCGCCACCGGCGAAGCTGCTCAACTCCCCGCGTCCGACGTGCCGGAACAGGTCCATCACCCACAGCCGGTCCTGCGCTGCGGCGTAACCCGCGCCGTACTCGGTGCCGTAGCGCGTGGTCCCGTATATGTGCGGCGTGCCGGTCGACTTGTCCCGGACGATGGTGACGTCGGTGCGCGGCTTGATGCTGCTGTCGACCTGACCCGGCGGGACGCCGAAGGACGAGTCGTTGAAGTAGCTGCCGAGGTCCGCGTCGGTGAGTCCGGTGTAGTCGTCCACCAGCGCGGCGTAGGGAGCGAGTTGGTCGTCCGTATGAGCGGGTCTGGTGCCGAACGCGCGGTTGCCGATGATGTCCAGCAGCGTCGCGTTGCCGTTCTCTCCCGGCGGCAGGATGTCGTTGCACTGCCCGCCGCAGTAGTCGTACGGGACCGTGGCCGCCGAGGTGCGCTGGGCCGTGTTCGGCGCCGTGCCTTCAGCCCCGGCCGTTCTGGCCACCGCTCCGGACGGCAACGCCAGCGCCACCGCGGTGACCAGTACGGCCACCGCGGCGACGGGTCGGGACCGCAGGAGGAATCGCCGCATGTCCGCTCCCTTCCCTTGCGTGAGCCCAGCTGATCCGGGTGATCAAGCTGGTCGAGTGGCCCTGACAGTAGGTCAGTTACTGACCGGTCAGGAAGGTGTCGGACAGCAGCATTTTTTCCTGCTCATGCCAGGGAGCCGGCCCGCTCCGCCGCCGAAACAGCCTCCGACTTGGTCAAATGACCCACTCTCGCCGGGATGTGGCGGAGCGAACAGTTACGCCGTCGTGACCCTTCCCCCTTCGCGCGGTTCGGAGTAACACCGTTACAGAGCTCGCCGAGGTGCTGAACTCGCCGAGCGGAACCCAGCGAAGGGACGGCACGCCATGGCACGCGTTCGTTACGGCCCGCGCACCGAGGCCGAGATTCAGGCAGCACGGGACGCCCGGTCCGTCCTCCCCGACATCTGGTCCACCGGTGTGGTGGCCGTCTGGGAGACGGACCCCGACGTGGTGGCGCAAGTGCTGCCCGCGCCGCTCAAACCCGGCGAGCGGCCGTTGGTCCGGGTCAACATCAGCCAGGTGGACATCTTCGGCTCGCCGCTCGGCGCCGGGTCGTTCGCCGTCGCCGCACAGCACGGCGCGCAGAGCGGCTGGTACCCGCTGGTGATGCCGATGACCACCGAGCGCGCGCTGACCGGCGGCCGGGAGGTCTTCGGCGAGCCGAAGAAGCTGGGCGAGGTGAGCGTCGCGCGCGACGGCGAGGCGGTCGTCGCCCGACTCGGCCGCCACGGCGTCGACTTCGTCGAGGTACGCGGCCGGGTCACCGGCGCGCTGCCGCTCCCGGAGGAGACCGAGAAGGTCGACTTCTACTTCAAGTTCCTGCCCGCCGTCGACGGCGACGGCTTCGACCTGGACCCGGTGCTGGTCCACTGCACCCGCACCGAGCGCGTCCGCAGGCTGGAGGCCGTCGACGGGGAGGTGATCCTGCGCGAGTCCGCCTTCGACCCGGTCGCCGACCTGCCGGTGCGGCGGCTGCTGGAGATCACCCTCGGCGAGAAGACCTCCGACCAGCGCGGACGCGTCGTCGAACGGGTCAGCCCGCAGGCGCTGCTGCCCTTCGTCCACCAGCGCTACGACGACCCGGCGCAGGTGCTCGACTCGGTCACGCCGCCTGCGGCCGCCCCGCCCCCAGCCACGACTGAGGAGGTCTGAATGGAGCTGACACCGGGTCAGGTCGCTGTCGTCACCGGCGCGGCGAGCGGCATCGGGCTGGCGATGGCGCAGCGCTTCGCCGCCGAGGGCCTGCGCGTCGTGCTCGCCGACGTCGAGGAGGCCGCGCTGGACAAAGCCGTGGCCGGACTGCGCGAACAGGGCGCGGAGGCGGTCGGGCAGCTCACCGACGTCTCCGAACGCGACAGCGTCGAGGCGCTGGCCGAGACCGCGTACCGGGCGTTCGGCGCGGTCCATGTGCTCTGCAACAACGCGGGCGTCGGCTCCGGCGCCGAGGGGCGGATGTGGGAGCACGAGCCCAACGACTGGAAGTGGGCCTTCGCCGTCAACATCTGGGGCGTCTTCCACGGCGTCCAGGCCTTCGTGCCGCGCATGCTCGCGGGCGGCGAGGCCGGACACGTCGTCAACACCTCCTCCGGCGACGGCGGCATCGCACCGCTGCCGACCGCGTCCGTCTACGCGGTGACCAAGTCGGCCGTGGTCACCATGACCGAGTCGCTCTACGCGCACCTGCGCGCCGAGGGAGCGCCGATCGGCGCGTCCGTCGTCTTCCCCGGCCCGCACATGCTGCGCACCGGACTGTGGGAATCGCACCGCAACCGCCCCGACCGCTACGCCAAGCAGCGCCCGCGGAAGACCCCGTACCGCAGCCTGGCCCAGTGGGAGGCTGCGATGGAAGCCGCGGGGCAGACGATCGAGTTCACGCCCGTCGAGGACGTGGCCGCCACCGTCGTGGACGGAATCCGCGCGGACCGGTTCTGGATGCTGCCGCCGAGCGAGCACAGCGACCGTCAGATCCGGGCCCGCTCGCAGTCGATGCTCGACCGCAGCAACCCGGCCTACCTGGAGAAGTTCGTCCTCGGCGACGACTGACAGCTCGCTGAAGCGGAGGAAGCGTGACCTACGACGACCCGTATCCGTACGACGACCCCTATCTGATCATCTCCTCGGACTGCCATGCCGGGCTGCCGACCGAGGAGTACCGCCCGTACCTGGAGACGGCCCACCACCGCGCCTTCGACGAGTTCCTCGCCCAGGCGGAGGCGCGCCGCGAGGAGGCGACCCGACTGGGCGTCCGAAACGAGGCCTTCGCGCAGAAGTGGTTCGAGGACCACGAGGAGGGTCTGCGCGGCGGCTGGGACGCCGTCCAGCGCGACAAGGAGCTGGACGGCGACGGCGTCGCGGGCGAGGTGGTGTTCCCGGACGCGGACGCCGTCGACTCGCGCACCGCCGCGCCGTTCGGCGTCGGTCTCGGCCTGAGCGGCGACCAGGACCCGGTACTCGGCATGGCCGGGGCCCGCGCCCACAACCGCTGGCTCGCCGAGTTCGTCCGCGCCGGCGGCAGCCCCGAACGCCGTTGCGGCGTGGCGCTGTTGCCGATCACCGGCGACCCGGACACGGTCGTGGCCGAAGTCCGCCGCGCCCACGCCGACGGGCTGGGCGCGGTGATGATCCCGGCCATGTGGGTGGACCAGGCGCCCTACCACGACCGGCGTTACGACCCGGTCTGGGCCGTCTGCGAGGAGCTGCGGATGCCGGTGGTCACCCACTCCGGCGCGGCGCCGCGCCACGAGTACGGCGACCATCTGGGCATCTACGTCACCGAGGTGACCTTCTGGCCGTCCCGGCCGCTCTGGTTCCTGCTCTGGTCGGGCGTCTTCGAGCGGTTCCCCGGGCTCCGGTTCGGCGTCGCGGAGTCCGGCTGCTGGTGGCTGCCCAACCTGCTCTGGTTCATGGACCGGCTCTACCTGGGCGCGCACGGCGGCAAGAAGCTCTCGCCGTTCTCCGAGCTGACCATGGCCCCGAGCGCCTACGTCGACCGCAACTGCTTCATCGCCGCCACCAACACCAAGCGCCGCGAACTGGCCCACCGCTACGAGATCGGCGTGGACAACATCTGCTGGGGCAGCGACTTCCCGCACCCCGAGGGCACCTGGCCGAACACCCGGCAGTGGATGCGCACCACCTTCCACGACATCCCGATCGCCGAGACCCGACGGATGCTGGGCGGCAGCTGCGCGGAGATCTTCGGCTTCGACACGGCGAAACTGGCCCCGATCGCCCGCCGGATCGGCCCGGCCCCGGCCGAACTCGGCCAGCCCGAGGACCAGTCCGCCGCCGAGGCCGCCTGGGCTCCGGCCAAGGCGGTCGGCCGGCACTGGCTGACCGGCCACGACTTCCCGTTCCTCGGCACGACCGCCCCGACGGAGGGGAGGACGCTGTGACGGCGTCGTCGGAGCAAGGACCCGAATCGCCCGTACCAGGCCCCGAGCGCTACACCGTCGTCTCCGCCGACTGCCACGCGGGCGCGGACCTGCTCGACTATCGTCCCTACCTGCCCGGTGCGCTCCACGAGGAGTTCGACGCCTGGGCCGCGCGCTACGTCAACCCGTTCACCGACCTGATGGCCCCCGAGGCCGCCCGCAACTGGGACTCCGACCGCCGGCTCGCCGAGCTGGAGCAGGACGGCATCGTCGCCGAGGTGGTCTTCCCCAACACCGTCCCGCCGTTCTTCCCCAGCGCCTCGCTGAGCGCCGTCCAGCCCACCGCCGAGGAGTTCGACCTGCGCTGGGCCGGACTGCAGGCCCACAACCGCTGGATGGCGGACTTCTGCGCCCAGGCACCGGGCCGCCGGGCGGGGACCTTCCAGATCCTGCTGAACGACGTCGACGAGGCCGTCGACGAGGTACGACGCTGCCACGCTGCCGGCCTGTCGGGCGGTCTGCTGCTGCCGGGCGTGCCGCCGGGCTCGCCGGTACCGGAGCTCTGGTCGGACGTCTACGAGCCGCTCTGGGCGGTCTGCGCCGAGCTGGGCGTCCCGGTCAACCACCATGCGGGCTCGGCCAGTCCGGAGCTGCGCGAGGAGCCGGCGGCGCGGGCCGTCTTCATGGTGGAGACCACCTGGTTCTCGCACCGGGCGCTGTGGCATCTCGCCTTCGCCGGGGTGTTCCACCGGCATCCGCAGCTCCGGCTGGTGCTCACCGAGCAGGGCTCCGGCTGGATCCCCGGCGTGCTGGACATGCTGGAGTACTACCACCGGCGGCTGGTCGGCGCCTCCACCCGGGCGGCCACGGCGGAGTCCAAGTTCGGCGCGGGACTGGCCGAGCTGATGGGCGACGGCCCGCGCACCGCGTGGGAGCGCAACTGCTATGTCGGCGCGAGTTTCATGCGGGCCCACGAGGTCCCGATGCGCGACCGGATCGGCCTCGACAAGATCATGTGGGGCAGCGACTTCCCCCACGACGAGGGCACCTACCCGTACACGACGGAAGCGCTGCGCGTCGCCTTCGCGGGCGTGCCGCACGACGAGGTCGCGGCGATGGTCGGCGGCAACGCCGCCCGCGTCTACGGCTTCGACCTCCCGGCGCTGGACGCGCTCGCCGCCAAGGTCGGCCCGCTGGCCTGTGAGGTCGCCCGCCCGCTGACCGAGATCCCGCCGGGCGCGACCAGCCCGGCCTTCGCCAAGGGTTCGTCCGTGCGGGTGTGGTGATGTTCAGTCCGTCGGCAGCAGGGCGGCGGCCGGTACGAGCGCTTCGGTGGCGCTGCCGGCCGGCCGCCAGCCCGGCCCGCGGAACAGGTAGCCGAGGCGCTCGCGCCAGCCCCCGGCGGCGGCGATGTCCTGGCCGATCGAGAGGTACTCGTGCGTCGCCACCCGCAGCGGGTTGAACGTCGTGATGTTCTTGGTCAGCCCGTAGACCGGCTGACCGGCCTCCTCGGTGAACGACCCGAAGAGCCGGTCCCAGACGATCAGGATGCCGCCGAAGTTCCGGTCCAGATAGCCGCCTTGGGACGCGTGGTGGACCCGGTGGTGCGAGGGCGTGTTGAACAGCAGCTCGACCGGCCTCCCGAGCTTGCCGATCCGCTCGGTGTGGATCCAGAACTGGTAGACCAGGCTGACCGAGGAACAGAACGCCACCGCTGCGGGCGAGATGCCGAGCGCGATCATCGGCAGGTAGAAGACGCCGAAGGTGAGGTCGGTCCACGGCTGCCGCAACGCCGTCGACAGGTTGTAGTGCCGGCTGGAGTGGTGCACCACGTGCTGCGCCCAGAGCAGCCGCACCCGGTGCTGGCTGCGGTGCGACCAGTAGTAGCAGAAGTCCTGCGCCAGAAGCATCAGCGGCACCGTCGTCCACCAGTGGACGCCGACCCGCAGCGGCGTCAGCGCGTAGACGAGGGTGTACAGCGCGAAGGCCGGGATCTTCCAGAGCAGGTTGGTGAGGAGACTGCCCAGTCCCATGCTGATGCTGGTCGCGGTGTCCCTGGTCGCGTAGCCCTGCTCGTCCTCGTCCGGACGGACCAGGAAGGAGACGATCTCGATGATCGTCAGCAGCAGGAACGCGGGTATGGACCACAGCACGGGATCAGGCAGATTCGGCATGCGGGCAGCGTAGGGGCGCCGACCTGCGCTGACCAGAGGTCGTTACCCGTCGGTATCCGACGCCGTACCGTCGTCGCCCTCGACCAGCAGCCGGGCGTAGTTCGCCATGGACCGCTGGTAGCGCGGCAGATGGGGCGCCAGCGCGCCGACGGCCAGGGACACCGCCTCACGACCCCGGCCCACCTCCACCAGGCACAGCGCGAGCGTCGCGGCGACGGCGTCCTTCAGCACGGCCGCGTCCGGGTCGTGGTTCTCCCGTTCGGCGGTCAGCCGCTCGATGGCCTCCTCGACACGGCCGATGTTCCGCAGCGAGCTCGACATCTGCACCACCGCCCGACGCCGCCGCATCCCGGCCAGGCCACGCTCCAGAGACTCCCGGTAGAGCGGCACGGCCTTGTCCGAGTGGCCGGTCGAGTCCCAGGCGCAGGCCCGCTCGAACGACGCGACCGGATCGCCGGCGGGCAGTTCGTCGGCCAGCCTGTCGATCCGCTCCCGGAACTCCGCCTCGGCCTCGCGCGCGTAGTAGCCGTCGATCTCGGCCCACGCCTCGTTGCTCCGGCGCTCCCAGTCGTTGACGTCGAGCGCACCCATGTGGATCTTGTCGGTCATGCCCGGAAGCCTGGCACAGCCGGACCGGGCAAGGCGAACGCGGTTGCCGGGGCACCCAGTGATCAGGGTCAGAGCGACAGGTCCACCACGACCGGGGCGTGGTCCGAGGTGCCCTTGCCCTTTCGCGCCTCGCGGTCGACGTAGGAGTCGCTGACCGCCCCGACGAACGGCTTGTTGCCGTAGACCAGGTCGATCCTTATCCCGAAGTTCTTGGGGAAGCTCAGCTGACGGTAGTCCCAGTAGGTGTACGGGTGGTCGTACTTGAGCGGGCGGGGGAACACGTCCGCCAGACCGACGTCCTGCAGGTCCGTCAGCGCGGCACGCTCCGCGGCCGTCACGTGCGTGGCGCCGTCGAACTTGGCGATGTCCCAGACGTCCGCGTCGGTCGGCGCGATGTTGTAGTCGCCGAGCACGGCGAACGGCCGGTCGCCCGCCGCGTCGGCGACCACCGCGTCGCGCAGTGCGCCGAGCCAGCGCAGCTTGTAGGCGTAGTGGGGGTGGTCGACCTCGCGACCGTTCGGCACGTAGACCGACCAGACCCGGACCGGCCCGCAGGTGGCTGCGACGGCCCGCGCCTCGACCTCCGGCTCGGCCGGGATCAGCGAATCCTCCGCGGCGGCGGCCGGGTCGAGGTAACCCGGCTGGCCCGGCAGGTCGCGGACCACGTCCTCGATGCCGATCTTCGAGAGGATCGCCACGCCGTTCCACCGGCCCGTGCCGTGCGCGGCGGTCTCGTAGCCCAGCTCGGCGACGGCGTCGTAGGGGAAGGCGTCGGTGGCGCACTTCAGCTCCTGCAGGCAGACGACGTCCGGCTGCGCCGAACGGAGCCACTCCAGCAGCTTCTCCAGCCGGGCGTTGACGGAGTTGATGTTCCACGTGGCGATACGAACGGTCATGGCCACAACCTACCGTCCGCCACCGACAGCGCCGCCGAAGCGGCCCCATCCCCGCGCCGGGCGACTACATCTGCATCGCCTGCGGCAGCAGCGACGCCAGGAACTCGCCCTCCAGCGGGTTCCCGTAGTCGCGCGAGGAGACGACCAGACCGTCCACCACCCGGATCACGTTGACGAAGCCCAGCGTGAACTCCGTGCCGTCGGCGCTCGTGCGGCCGTGGACACGGAACTCCGCGATAACGACCTCCGGATCGACGGTCTCGTGCAGCGCCACGACGTCGACCGCGTCGTAGCTCCACAGACCCTCGACGGCCTTCATTCGGCTGCGCAGCGTCTCACTCCCCTCCGTCCGCCAGGGGAAACCCGGCCGGACGAACGGCATCTCCACGACGACGTCCGGCGCGTAGAGGTCGGCGAGGTCGTCACGGCTCCCCTCGACCGTCGTACGCAGCAGCAGTTCGACGGTCTCGCGGGCGGTGCGGTGCTGGTTCGACATGGATCTCTCCCCTGTGGGACGGGCGCACGTACGGGTAGGACGCGCGCACGGCAGACGGAACCAGGGCTGGGTCGTAGAATCGGAACGACCGCCCCGCTTCGACTTTACGGAACGCACGCCCCGCTTGTCCACGGAAGTTCCGGACGGGCGCGGCACGGAACAGGAGCCCCCATGGCCGAGAGCCGCCCGCTGCGCGCCGACGCACGCCGCAACCGCGCCAAAGTGCTGGCCGCGGCGAACGAGGTCTTCGCCGCCGAGGGCCTGGCCGTGCCGTTGGACGAGATCGCCCGCAGGGCGGGAGTCGGCGCAGGCACGGTGTACCGGCACTTCCCCACGAAGGAGGCCCTCTTCGAAGCCGTCGTCTCCGACCGGATCGAGTCGTTGACTGCCGTGGGGCGCGAAGCGCTGGCGTCGCTCCCGGAAGCGGGTGACGCTGCCGCGACCGAGCAGGCTTTCTTCCGCTTCCTGGACGTGATGGTGACCGACGCGGGCAGCAAGATGGACCTCGCCGACGCGCTCACCGGCGCCGGGGTCGACCTGCAGCAGTCCACCCTCGCCGTGGCCGCCGACCTGCGCGCGGTGCTCACCGACCTGCTCCGGCGCGCGCAGGCGGCGGATACGGTCCGCACCGACATCGACCTCGCCGACCTGCACGCCCTCGTCATCGGCGCGGTCGCCGCGGAGCGCTCCCGCGCAGGGCACAGCGGTCTCGCCAGACAGGTCATCTACGACGGCCTACGGACCGCTCCGCGCCCGTAGTCATGCCGACGCGTCGTCATGCCCACCCGTCGTCATCCCCGCCCGTCGTCATCCCCGCCCGTACTCCTCCTCCGCGCGCCAGAAGTGCACGTACCCCACCACGCCTGCGACGACCGCCCAGCCGAGGGCGAGCAGCCAGATGTGGTGGGTCAGGCTGCTGGCCTGGACGGAGTCCATCAGCGCGTAGCGCATCAGCTCGTTGAAGACCAGCGCGGGGTTGACGTTGAGCAGGGTCCGCACCGCCTGCGGGAGGTGCGCGCCGACGGTCTGGACGCTCCAGAAGACGCCGGACATGTACATCCACGTACGGATCACGAACGGCATGAGCTGGGAGAGATCCGTCGTCTTGGAACCCCAGCGCGCCAGCAGCATCGCCAGCCCCGCGTTGAAGACCGTCTGCAGCACCAGGACCGGCAGGACCAGCAGCCACTTCAGGGTCAGCGGCTCGCCCGTGGAAAGGATGATGAACGCCAGCACGACCATCGAGACCACCAGCTCCTGGAGCTGAACGATGGTCAGCGCCAGCGGCAGGCAGGCCCGGGGGAACTGCAGCGCCCGGATCAGCCCCAGGTTCCCCGAGATCGCCCGCGTCCCGGCCAGCACCGCCGACTGGGTGAACTGGAAGGTGAAGATGCCGGTGCAGAGATAGGCGATGTAGTTCTGGATGCCGCGGTTGGTATGCAGCAGCATGCCGAAGACCAGGTAGTAGACGGCCGCGTTGAGCAGCGGCGTCATCACCTGCCAGATCTGGCCCAGCCGCGCCGAGGTGTAGGCGGCCGTCAGCCGAGCCGTGGCGAAGGCCAGCACGAAGTGGCGGCGTGACCACAGCTGCCTGCTGTACTCGACCAGCGGCGGACGCTTTCCGCTCAGCGCCAGACCGTACTTCGCGGCGAGCTCGCCCGGGGCCAAACCCGCGTCGGGGTCGCCCGGACTGTCCGCGTCGAGCGTCGCGCTGACGACTCCTTCGCTCACCCCCCGACGTTCTCACGCGTCACGTGAGGTCGCCCGGCACAAGAGCCGTACGTGGGTCAGCGCCGCACGTGGGTCAGCGCGGACGTCGGTCAGCACCGCACGTGCGTCAGAGCCGCACGTGGGCCAGGTCGATGGTGGCGATCGACGGCTCGGTCAGCGAGCCGAGGTAGAGGCGGCCGTCGTGCTCCGCCACGCCGGTGACGGCGCGGAAGGCCGGGGTCGGCCCCTGAAGGTCGTGGACCACTCGTCCGGACGTGTCGACGGCCATCACCCAGACGGTGGACTTGGGCCCCGGCAGCAGCGCGTCCGGAACGCGCCAGAGCGCCTGACGCGCCGCCGGATGCATGCGGTGCAGCGTGTCCAGCAGGGGGTCGCGCGGCGCGACCATCGCGATCCAGAGCAGCCCGTGGGTGCCCGCGCCGAGGTTGTCCGGGAATCCGGGGAGGTCGATCAGGGTGTCCCGCGTGCCCGCCCGCTCTCCGGTGAGCCAGTACCGCGACACCCGGTACGCACCGGTCTCGGCGACGGCCAGGTACGACTCGTCCGGACCGAACGCCAGCCCGTTGGCGAACTGCAGCCCGTCCAACAGCACTTCCGGCTCGCCGTGCCCCTTGCCGTGCCCTTTTCCGCCAGAGGCACGCAGCCGCAGCAGGCGACCGGTGCCGGAGTGTTCCAGCAGGTCACCACGCCAGTTGTCGATGACGAAGCGGCGACTGGACTCGGTGAAGTAGACGGTCCCGTCGGCGGCGCAGACCACGTTGCTGACCAGCTTCAGCGGGACGCCGCCGATCCGGTCGGCCAGCGTCTCGACGGTTCCCTTGTCCGGGTCCACGCGAAGCAGCCGTCCGCCGCGGGCGTCGCAGACGAGGACCCGCCCGTCCGGCAGCGCCTCGAGACCGGCCGGGCGGCCGGGGGCGATGTCGGCGAGCGTCACCGCCTCGCGCCCGTCCGGGCTGAGCCGGAGCAGCCGCCCGTCGGCGACGCCGCAGAGCACCCGGCCCTGGACGTCGACCACGACGTCCTCCGGTCCCAGCCCGGACAACGGGATCAGGTCGACCGGGGGCAGCGACCGCTGGTGCTTCCACGCCCGCGCCCGCCCGCTCCGACGCGGCGGCGTCCACACCTCGGGACGGATCGGCGGCCGATGGGCCATGGCGGCGAACCCCCTGCCAGAGTCTCAGCACCCGGCTCCACGGCACGCGCGCTGCTGAGGCCTCATCATGCCGCGCGGCGAGCCGGTACGGAACCACCGCAGGTCAGGCGGCATATGCGACCAGCCCCTCACGCACCGCGATCCTGCTCCGCCCGATACCCGCCGTCGCGGGGCGGTCGGGCATCCTTCAGCTCAACGTGGACAGCACCGTGTCGAGGCGTTCGTATCCCTCGACCACTCCGCGCTCCATTCCGCTGGCCAGGATGCCGTCCCGGGCGGCGAAGGAGTCCGCAACGGAGAGGATGGTGACGCGGGTGCGGTCGTCACCGAGGTCCTCGAAAGTCGCCGTACCGAGGGTGACCCCGTCCGGAACGCCCTCGTAGGTGAAGGTCTGGACGATGCGCGTCTCGGGCCGGACCTCATGGAACGACCCGTAGAAGGACGCGACCTCCTGACCGTCGCGCAGTTGGCGGTAGCGGTAGCTGCCGCCGGTGCGCAGGTCCCAGGAGTCGAACTTGGTGGTGAGGTCCTTGGGGCCGAGCCACTGACCGACCAGCTCGGGCTCGATCCAGGCCCGGAAGACCCGGGACCGCGGCGCGTCGAACTCACGGGTGATGCGGATGGTCGGCACCTCGGGGTCGGCCTCGATCACGGTCTGAGGAACCGGTCGCGTCGTCATGGCAATGCAACTCCTTCGTCGTACGGATCCGTTCGGGCTTTCCGCTCTGTACGTCGTGCCTGCTCCGCACGCTGTGGCTGTGCCGGGCGGTGCGTCGGCGTCGGGGCCTCGACGTCCATGGCGGCGAGGACGGCGTCCAGGCGGTGGAACCGCTCCTCGGCGTTGCGCCGGTAGCGGTCGACCCAGGCAGTCATCTCCGCGAGCACAGCCGTCTCCAGATGACATGGGCGGCGCTGCGCGTCGCGGCTCCGGCTGATCAGCCCGGCCTCCTCCAGCACCTTCACATGCTTGGAGACCGCCTGAAGTGACATCGCGAACGGCTCGGCCAGCTGGCCGGGTGTGGCGTCACCGAGGGACAGCCGGGCCACTATGTCCCGTCTGGTCGGATCGGCGAGCGCGGTGAACGCCCGGGAGAGCTGATCGTCGGCCACCACTGTCCTCCAGGCGCCTTCTCAACCGATTGGTTGAGAACAACGCTACGCCGCTCCCCGAGTTTGTCAACCGATTGGTTGAGAAAGATGCCCGAGGCTGCGCTCAGGACTCCGACGGACCCTCGACCTCGCCCACCCCCTCACCCGCGCCCTCGCCCTCACCCTCGCCCTCGACATTGGCCGTGAGGCGGCGGAGGAGATCGGCTAGCAGGCCGCGCTCCAGATCCGTCAGACCGTCGTTGAGCCGCTCGTCGAAGGCCGTGGCCACCTCGCGCATCCGCAGGAACGCCGCCTCGCCCTCCTCCGTGAGACTGACGACGTGGATGCGGCGGTTGTCCGGATCGCGATGACGGGAGATCAGTCCCCGCTTGTCGAGCGCATTGAGGTGGTGGGTGAGCGTGGCCTCGCGCAACCCGACCGCCTGGGCCAGCTCACGCTGGGTGCCCGGACGTCGGATCTTGAGGTTGAGGAGGATCAGCCACACCGGCAGCGATCCCCCGGCCCGCTCCAACGCGTCGTCGAACGCCCGGCTCACCACTCGGGCCGCCTGCCCCAGCTGGAGCCCGGTGGGCGTGTGCATCGGCGGCGTCGGCTGAGGCGGTTGCAGGCTCTCCATGGCGCGAGCCTAGCAGGATGCATAGACGCCGAACCCTTTGACTTCGAAGCATGAGAGGTCTACGTTTGCCGGAGAAGGCAGCGAAAGGGACCTCGAGAGCCAGCAACACCGAGAGACCGTGAGGGAACCGTGAACGCACTGCAGAACCGCATCGCCTTGGTCACCGGCAGTTCCCGGGGCATCGGGGCAGCCATTGCCGAACGCTTCGCCGCCGAGGGTGCACGCGTGGTCGTCCACGGACGCGACGTCGAGGCGCTCGAAGCCGTCCGTGCCAAACTCGCCGCCACCGGAGCCGAGGTGCTGGCCGTGCCCGCCGATCTGACCCGGTTCGACGAGATCGAGGCCCTGCGCGCCCGAGTGGAGGCCGAGTTCGGCCCCGTCGACGTCCTCGTCACCAACGCCGGCGGCAACCCCGTGCCGCCCGGCCCGATCGAGCTGATCAGCGAAGAGGGCTGGCGCGCCAGCATCGACGCCAACCTCACCAGCACCTTTCTCACCGTCAAGAGCTTCCTTCCGGGCATGAAGGAGCGCGGCCACGGCAGCATCGTCACTCTGTCGTCCGCAGCCGCCCGTCGTCCGACGCCGCACTCCCCCGCCGCCTATGCAGCGGCCAAAGCGGGTGTCGAGTTGCTCACCCGGTCCCTCGCCACGCAGGCCGGCCCGCACGGCGTACGGGTCAACTGCATCGCCCCGGAAACGATCCTGACGGAGCGCAACCAGCGCCAGATACCCGCCGAGATTCAGCGCACCATGGTCGACGCCCATCCGGTCCGCCGCCTGGGCACCCCGGAGGACGTCGCTCAGGCCGCGCTCTTCCTCGCGGCGGAGTCGGCGTCGTGGATCAGCGGCGTGGTGCTGGACGTGGCGGGAGGCTCGGTCCTGGCGTGAGCCGTGCGAGGTGCTCCTCGCGGGTAATCGCGTGGACCACGACGGACTGCCCCCAGCCGGCGTACTCACCGACGTCGCAGGTGATCACCGACAGCATGCCGTAGCCGTTCTCCGCCCAGCCCGGCCGCGCCCGCGCGACGATCCCGGCCGTGGCTTCGCGGTCCACCGGCCCGATTGAACCGTCGCCGATGTAGCGCATGACGTCGGGGACGGTGTTCATCTCCGACAAAGGCTCGATGTCCGCCTCGGTCGGCGGCCGGAGCAGGAGTCTGGCGGTGGTCAGCGTATCCGAGCCGGAAGACGAACCCTGGGACTTCAGGGAATCACTCCACCTATGGACGCCATCTCCGTCTTCACACCCGCCCCCGAACATCGAGGCGTCGATACAAACGGTGACACCGCACCAGCCCCAACCCGAACCCCAGCGGTAACCCAAGGAGTGAAAAACCCCAGCTCAGACCCGACTTAAGGCACTCCCTACCGCCCAACACCCGGCGCAGCCGCACAAACAAAAACCGGGATGCTTGGCATCCCGGCAAAAGGCTCGTATATTAGAAAATCCGTGTCGCAATCGCCAAGCGTACTCGCAAAGCAATGCCCACGGATCATTACAGCTTCACTATATCCGAGCGGGAGCAGAATTGTCAAACGCGCCGAACGAAGAAATGGGCCGAGAGCAGGATTTCCTCGACCTGCTCCGGGCGCGCGTCGTCGCGCTCGAGACGGCGGCCGGGCAGGCCGTCAGCGCCGCGCTTCGGCAGGACGTGATCTCCGCGCAGTCGCGGCTGGAGCGGGATGTGATGGTGGCCGAGCAGTCGGGGCTGTTGGCGGCGCTCGCGTCCGGCGAGGAGGGGTTGTGCTTCGGCCGGCTGGTGTTCCGGGACGGGGGTGACCACCACATCGGGCGGATCGGGATCCGCGCGGACGACGCCGAGCGGACACCGCTGGTCGTCGACTGGCGGGCCGACATGGCGAGGCCCTTCTACCTCGCCACCGGGCACACGCCGATGGGGCTGCGCCGCAGGCGGCACATCACGACGCACCGCAACCAGGTGACCGCGCTGCACGACGAGATCCTCGACCTGGAGGACACCGAACGCACGGGGTACGAGGGCTCCGATGCCGACGCGGTGCTGCTGTCCGCGCTGGACGCGGCCCGTACCGGGCGGATGCACGACATCGTGCAGACCATCCAGTCCGACCAGGACAGGATCATCCGCGCGCCGCACCAGGGTGTCATGGTCGTCGAGGGTGGTCCGGGCACCGGCAAGACGGCTGTGGCGCTGCACCGCGCGGCGTATCTCCTCTACGCACAGCGCGAGTTGCTCGCCCGCCGGGCCGTGCTGATCGTCGGGCCGAACGCCGCCTTCCTCAGCTACATCGGGCAGGTCCTTCCGTCGCTCGGCGAGACCGGAGTCCTGCTGGCGACACCGGCCGAGCTCTACCCGGGCGTGGTCGCGACGGGGACGGACACGCCGCCGGCCGCGGCCGTCAAGGGCGGTGCGGGGATGGCCGACGCCCTCGCCGCGCACCTGCGGGACCTGCAACGGCTGCCCGAGTCGGCCGCGTTGGTGATCGAGCACGAGGACGGCGTGCTGCTCCTGGACCGCGAGATCGCCGCCGTCGCGCGCGAGCGTGCCCGGGCAGCGCAGCTGCCGCACAACCTGGCCCGGCCGCACTTCGCCTTCTCCGTGATCGACCAGCTCACCGCACAGATCGTCGAGCGGATCGGCACGGACCCCTACGGCGGGCCGAACCTGCTCGGGCCCGACGACCAGGCGCAGCTCGGCAAGGCCGTCGCCACCAGCTCCGCCTTGCATGCCGCGATCGACGAGCTGTGGCCGCTGCTGACGCCGGAACAGCTGGTCGCGGACTACCTCAGCGATCCCACCCACCTCCCGCAGCGAGAAGCCGCGGCGATCCGGCGGCCGGACCCGACCGCTTCCATCCCGCCGCAGGAGCCCGACTGGACGCCGGCCGACGTCGCGCTGCTGGACGAGGCGGCGGAGCTGCTGGGCGACGACGACTCGGCGCGGCGTGCCGCCGAGGAGGCGCGGCGACAGGAGGAGATCGCATACGCGCAGGGCGTGCTCGACCTCTCCTACGGCTCGCGGACGCAGGAGTTCGAGGACAAGGACGAGGATGACTCCGAGGTGCTGGCCGCGCACGACCTGATCGACGCGGAGCGGCTGGCCGACCGGCAGGAGGAGCGGGACCACCGCAGCGCGGCGGAGCGCGCGGCGGCGGACCGGACCTGGGCGTTCGGGCACATCATCGTCGACGAGGCGCAGGAACTGTCGCCGATGCTGTGGCGGTTGCTGATGCGGCGCTGCCCCACCCGGTCGATGACCCTGGTCGGCGACCCGGCGCAGACCTCCGAGCCGGGTGGGTGCGGCAGTTGGGACGCGGCGCTGACGCCGCACGTCGGGGACCGGTGGCAGCGGGTCGTGCTGGACGTCAACTACCGCACCCCGGCGGAGATCATGGACGTGGCCGCGCGGATCCCGCAGGCGACGGACCCGGGGTACACGCCGCCACGCTCGGTCCGGTCCACGGGTGTGCCGCCGCGCGCGGAGCATGTCGCGGACGCGGCGGCGTTGCCCGCAGCCGTGGCGCGGGTGGTCGCGGCCGAGCAGCGGGCGCTGACCGGCGCCGAGCGCCGCCTCGCGGTGATCGCCGCGCCCGAGCACCATGCCGCGCTGCTCACGGAGTTGCCCACGGCGTCGGCGGCGACCGGGTCGCTGGAGGTGACACCGGACCTGACGCAGCCGGTGGTGCTGCTGACTCCGGGGCAGGCCAAGGGGCTGGAGTTCGACGCGGTGGTCGTGGTCGAGCCGGGCGGCTTCGGGGCGAACGAGCTGTACGTGGCTCTGACCCGCGCCACGCAGCGACTCGCCGTCGTTCATGCCGAGCAGCTTCCGCACGCCCTCGCACCGGCCCTGGCGGAGGCGACGGTCTGACGCGGCGCGGGCGCGGACGCGGCGCGGGCGCGGACGCCGCATGTGAAGGGTCGTCACGTGTGCAAGGTATTCATGAGCGGGAAACAGTGCGGTGACCCGGAGTTCGCGACCACCGATCATGATCGTGGCGAGTCCGGGCGCGGCAAGACCCGTTCGAGGACGCGGAGGGCACCCACCTGGTGGCCGGGAACCGGTGACCAGTGACGGCTTGACCGGCGACCCGTAGCCAGTCACGTTACGCTGCCCCACGGCGGGCCGGGGCCTCGGCCTCGGCCCGCCGACTGACGACAGCTCCCTACCGATGCAGCCGACCATCACCCCGAGGTCCCCGCATGACGACGACTCCCAGCACCGCCACTCCCTGGCTGCACGTCACCACCCCGCGGCCGGACGCCAGGCTGCGGCTGGTGTGTCTGCACCCGGCCGGGGCGGGGCCGATGTTCTTCCGCAGCTGGGACGCCGTGCTGCCGCAGGACGTCGAGGTCGCGGCGGTCCACCTGCCGGGGCGGGAAAGCCGGTTCGCCGAGACGCCCGTGCCGGACTACCAGCAGGCGGTCGCCGCCCTGCACGCGGCGCTGCGTCCGGTGCTGACCGACGCCACCCCCTACGCGCTGTTCGGACACAGCATGGGCGCGCTCCTGGCGTACGGACTGGCGGTCGCGGCGCGGCGCCACGGTGACCCCGAGCCGGTCCGACTCTTCGTCAGCGGGTCGGCGGGCCCGGGCGTGCCGCGTCGCCGCAGGGGGCGGCACACGTGGACCGACGCGGAGCTCGTCGACGACCTGCGCGCGATGGGCGGCACCCCCGAAGAGGTGCTGGCCGACCGGGAGTTGCTGGAGCTGATCCTGCCGCCGCTGCGCGCCGACTACGCGCTCTGCGACACCTTCGAGTCCTCCCCGACCGCGGCGGCCTTCGGCGCGGCGCGCGTCCTCACCTGCCCGGTCTCGATCCTGGGCGGCGAGGACGACGAGTACACGGCCGAGGACCTCGCCCACTGGTCCACGGTGACGAGCGGACCGTCGGTCCAACGGGCCTTCCCCGGCGGGCACTTCTTCCTCACCTCCCCCTCCGCCGACGCCGTGCACGCCACGGTCCGCGCAGATCTCGGGCTCGGCGGGTAGCACCCGGCCAGGCCCGAGCCGGGTTCTGTCGCTATGCCCTGCGACGGCATCCGGCGAGGAGGGTGGCGACCATCTGCTTGGCGTCGGCCTGGTCGTAGTCGGGACCGGTGATGCAGAGGTTTCCGATGGCACGCATGAGCGTGTAGGCGGTGACGCCGGGGCTGAGTTCGTCGGCGGCGACGCAGGCGTCGAGCAGCGTTGCGCAGGCCGGGACCAGGGTGTCGAGCATGAGGGCGTGGAGGTTCTCCAGCCCTGGATCATCGGACCCCAGAGCGGCACCCAGGCCGTGCTTGGTCACCAGGAACTCCACGAACGCGTCCGCCCAGCGGGCCAGGGCGGTGAACGGGGAGGCCGACTCCTTCAGGAGCTGGGACGCGAGCGCGGTGCAGGTGTCGATCTGATGCCGGTAGACGGCGGTGACGAGGTCCGCCCGGGTCGGGAAGTTCCGGTAGATCGTGCCGACGCCGACGCCGGCGCGTTCGGCGATGTCTCGGATGGGGGCCTGGACGCCCTGGTCCACGAAGACGGCCGCTGCGGCCGCCAGCACGCCGCTTCGGGTGCGCTGTGCCTGTGCCTGGCGTACTCCGACCGGTTCGGACATGGATCCTCCCGTTGCTCGCGGAACAATGTTCCGCTAGATTGGCGGAACGGCGCTCCGCCAAAGTATGGCAGAGCGATACCGTGGAGAAAGCGCAGGTCCCCCATGTCTTCCCGCCACCTCGACCAGCGGATCGTCTCGGTCAAGCCCATCACCGTTCCCGCGCCCGGCCGCAGCGTCGACCTGCTGGTGAAGGTCACCGCTCCGCTGTCGGGCCAGAACCTGCCCGTCATCGTGTTCTCCCACGGCAACGCCTGGTCCCTGGACGGATACGAGCCCCTTGTCGACCGGTGGGCCGCAGCCGGATTCATCGTGGTGCAGCCCACCCACCTGGACTCCCGGCGCAACGGCATCGGGTGGGACGACCCGCGCTTTGCCACCATCTGGCGCGTCCGGATCGCCGACCTCCACGCGGTCCTCGACGGCCTCGGCGACATCCTGCTCCAGGCCGGCGGCCTGGACACCCGCGTCGACCGTGAGCGCATCGCGGTCGTCGGCCACTCCTGGGGCGCCCAGACCGCCGGCGCGATCCTCGGCGTGCGCGTGCTCGACGCCGACGGCGTTCCCGGAGAGGACTTCTCCCACGCTGCGGTCTCGGCCGGCGCGCTGATCGCCGTGACCGGAACGGGCGACACGCTCACCCCGTTCGCCGCCGAGCACCTTCCGTTCATGAGGCCGAACTACTCCACCATGGCCACCCCGGCTCTGGTCATCGCGGGTGGCAAGGACCAGTCGCAGCTCTCCACCCGGGGGCCGGAGTGGTTCACCGACGCCTACCACCTCAGCCCGTCCCCGAAGAGCCTGCTCACCATCGCCGAGGGCGAGCACACCCTGGGCGGCGTCGCCGGCGAGATGGCCGCCGAGACCACCGACGAGGACCCCGCCCGCGTCGCCCTCGTCGCCGACGCGATCTCCGCCTACCTCCTCGACGCCTTCAAGCTCGGCGACGCCGCGTGGACCGCCCTCAACGACGCTGCTGCGACCGGCGACGGTGCCTGGAGCATCTCCAGCAAGTGAACCCGGCCGGACGGCGCCGTCGGCCGAGCCGAGGGCGGGCGGCGTTGACCCGACTGCGGCCGGCAGCCCTGGTGATCGGCATGCGGGAGAGGACGCGTCAGCCCTTGGCCGAGCCGAGGGTGAGCCCGGAGACGAACTGCTTCTGCAGCGCGAAGAACACCACCAGCGTGGGCACCGCCACCATCAGGGCCGCCGCGGAGATGAGGTTGTTGTTGACGAAGAACTCCCCGCTGAGGTTGTTGAGTGCCGCGGTGATCGGCCGGTTCGCTCCGGTCTGCATCAGGACGGTGGCCCAGAAGAAGTCGTTGTAGATCCAGGTGAACTCCAGCGTCGCGAGCGCGCCGAGCACGGGCCTGCAGAGCGGCATGATGATCTGCCAGTAGTAGCGCCAGCTCGACGCGCCGTCGATGATGGCGGCCTCGCCCAATTCGGCGGGCAGGGTGCGCATGTAGTTCGACATGACGAAGGCGCAGAAGCCGGTCTGGAAGGCGACGTGGACCAGGATCAGTCCGACGAACGAGTCGTCGAGCTTCCCTGAGCTCGCCAGCCAGGTGGGCAGCGGGACCAGCTGGTAGAGCTTGTAGAGCGGGGTGATCAGGGCCTGCTGCGGAAGCAGGTTGCCGGCGGTGAAGAGCATCAGCAGGGCGACGTTGATGCGGAAGCTGTAGCGGGAGACCACGAAGGCCACCATGCTTGCCAGCCAGAGCGTCAGCACCAGGGCCGGCACGGTGATGATCAGCGAGTTCAGGAAGTACTGCGGCAGCTGTGCCTGCGTCCAGGCCGCGGTGAAGTTGCCGAACCCGTAGTGGCCGCCGACGGAGACGTAGCCGAGCCGCTGCGTGTCCGCATAGGGGCGCAGGGCGGTGTAGAAGGCATAGAGCAGCGGGGCGATCCACACCAGGCAGGTGCCCGCGAGAAACACGTGCAGGGCGATCCGTGCGGCGCGCGTCCGGCGGACGGGCTTGGCGCCGTCCCGCTCGGACGCAGCGCGGCGGGGTGAGGAGAGCAGGCTCGTGGTCACGTCCGGGAGTCCTTTCGGAACACGGTCACCAGGTACGGGACGATGAAGGCCATCGAGATCACCAGGAGGATCGTCGCCAGCGCGGAGCCGAAGCCGATGCGGCTCGCCTCACCGATGATGTTGTCGGTGACCAGGACCGAGAGCAGTTCCAGCCCGTCGGTGCCGCGGTTGATCACGTAGACGATGTCGAACGCGCGCAGCGACTCGATCACGGTGATGACCAGCACCACCACGTTGATCGGTCGCAGCGCCGGCCACACGACGTGCCGGAAGGTCTGCCACCCGCTCGCCCCGTCCAGGGAGGCGGCCTCCTTGAGCGAGGGGTCCACGGACTTGAGCCCGGCCAGATACATGATCATGACGTAGCCGGTCTGCCGCCAGCAGGCCATGACCAGTACGGCCCAGATGTTGAGGTTCGGGTTGCCGAGCCAGTCGATGACCGAGGAGCCCTGGGTGTGGCCGGTGAGGCTGTTGATGAGGCCCTGTGTCGGCGAGAAGATCAGCTCGGTCATGAAGCCGACCAGTGCCAGCGACAGGACGACCGGCATGAACAACACGCTCTGGTAGAGCCGGGAGAACCGGATCTGCTTGTCCAACTGCACGGCGAGGAAGAGGCCGAGTGGCGCCGGCACGCAGAAGAAGACCACGAGCCAGAGCAGGTTGTGCTCCAACGCCGGGTGGAAGGGCGGGTAGATCGAGAAGATGTCCCGGTAGTTCTGCAGCCCCACCCAGTGGATGTTCTGCACCCCGCCGATGCCGGGCCAGCTGGCGAAGGAGAGCACGACGGAGGCCAGGGCGGGCAGCCAGACCAGCGCCACGGTCAGGATCGTGGGTACGCCCGCCATCAGCGTCAGGGTGGTGCGGTCGCGCGCGGACAGGCGCCGGCCGCGTTGGCGAGTGGTCATGAGCGTCTCGTTTCGGTGCCGGGTCGGACGAGAGATGGCGGCCCGGGCGCAGGGGCCGCCATGGTGCGGGTCGTCGTCCCGTCAGCCGTTGCTCGCCCAGATCGACTTGGCCTGCTTGTCGATGGAGGAGATGATCGAGCCCACGTCGCCCGGGTTGTTGAGGAACTGCTGGATCGCCGGGATCATCACCGGGTCGGCGAAGTCGGGCCGGGTGTCCCGGTCCATGAACTGCGAGATGTTGGCGGCCTTCTGAATCAGCGCCACCGAGGCGGTCTGCGCCTGGGTGTACTTCGCCGTGTCCACGCCGTTGGCGGTGGCGATGTCGGCGGGGTTGCTGCCGAGCCAGAACTGCTGCGACTTGGCGGTTCCCAGGTACTGGAGCAGCTTGACGGCGCCGGTGTGGTTCTTCGGAGAGGCGCTCATCATGAAACCGTCGATCGGGGCCTCCACGCTGTCCTGACCGTGTTGCGGGTCGATCTCGGGGAAGGCGAAGAAGCCGAGGTCGGCCGCCTTGGCACCGGTGAAGATCGTGCCGATCTGGTCGAGACCGAGCACCATCATCCCCGCCTGCTGGCCCAGGAGTTGCTGGGCTCCCTCCTGCCAGGTCAGACCGAGCGCGCCCGGGGAGTAGTACGGCAGCAGCTGCGCCCACTGGTCGAACACGGCCTTGACCTGCGGCGTGTTCCACTGGTCGCCCTTGCGCATCAGGTTGATGTGGAAGTCGAACCCGTTCATGCGCATGTTCAGGTAGTCGAACGTGCCCATGGCGGGCCAGCCGTCCTTGTCCGTGAAGGCGATCGGGATCAGGCTGTCGCTCTTCATCTTCTTCGCCAGCGCGATGAACTCGTCCCAGGTGGTCGGCTCGGTGTAGCCCTTGGCCTGCCACAGGCTCTTGCTGTAGTAGACGGCCCACGGGTAGTAGTCGAAGGGCACGAAGTAGTAGTGGCCGTCGCTGCCCTTGCTCTGCGCCTTCATGGCGTCGGTGTAGTTGGCGCCGATGGTCGCCCACACGTCGTCGACCTCGTGCAGCAGGCCCTGCCCGGCGAAGAACTGCATCCGCTCACCAGCGAACCAGTTGAACACGTCCTGCGGGTTGCCCTGCAGGTACGTCGAGATGTTCTGCTGGAACGTGTTGTGGTCCACCCAGTTGACATCGACGCTCAACCCGATGTCCTTCTTCGCCTGGGCGAACAGTGACTGGTAGGCGCCCTTCGGCTCCGGGACCGCGGCGTTCGAGCCGAAGGTGACGGTCTTGGCGTCGGTGGCGGTCGTGGTGCCGCCACTCGCACACGCCGCCAGGAACGGGGCCAGACCTGCGGCGCCGGCTCCCAGGGCTGCGAAGCGAAGCAGCGAGCGTCGAGACAGACCGTCGAGTTCCGCAGAAGAACGCGCCACAACCACTCCCAGGGAATCAATTTCCAACAAGCCCGAACATCGGGTCGAGATGCAACCAGTCTCCCGACTCCGCGTCAAGGAGATTCACAAGACCTCCCGTCCTTGCCGGTTGCCGAAGGCTCGGCGGTCCGGGGACGAGAATCCGCCGCAGGGAGCCTTGACTGTGCGAGCCGATGTCGCTGAAATGCACCTCGCGTTAGGTTTCGTTTAGTCCTGTTCATTTGTGTCTCAAGTCCGAGCCGGAGGTCAATCCACCGTGACCTGGTCGAGCCGCACCACCCGAACAGCACCGGCAGATCCTCGGAGCCACCCGCGCCAACGGCGCCGCAACCTCGCACGGACGCTTGGCGCTTGCCTCCTTGCGCTCGCCCTGCCGACCGTCCTTCCGGTCGTGTCAGGTACGGCGCCGGCTGCCCAGGCCGAGGCGAACGGCGTGGCCGCCACGCCGCCGATGGGATGGAGCAGTTGGAGCTTCGTCCGACGAAGTCCCACCGAGGCGAACATCGAGGCCGAGGCCAAGGGCATGTCCACCAGCGGCCTGGTGTCGCACGGCTACAGCTACGTCAACGTGGACGACTTCTGGTACCTCAACCCGGCGACAACCGTGGACAGTTACGGCCGCTGGGTGACCGACGCCAGCAAGTTCCCCGACGGCATGGCGTCGGTGGCGAGCTACGTGCACGGCCTGGGCGAGAAGTTCGGCATGTACCTCACCCCGGGCATACCCGTGGCCGCCTACCAGCAGAACACTCCGATCCAGGGCACGAGTTACCACGCCCAGGACATCGTCTCGAACACCAGCAGCTATGAGACCAACTACAACTACGGCAACGGTTCGATGTACTACATCGACTACAACAAGAACCCCGCCGCCGCCCAGGCGTACCTGAACTCCTGGGCCGACCAGTTAGCCTCCTACGGCGTCGACTACCTGAAGATCGACGGCGTCGGCGACTGGGACGTCGCGGACATCCAGCACTGGTCCCAGGCGCTCAACCAGACGGGCCGCCCCATCCACCTGGAGCTCTCCAACAACCTGGACGTCAACAACGCGGCCACCTGGAAGCAGTACGCCAACGGCTGGCGCATCGACGGCGACATCGAGTGCTACTGCGGAGCGGGCGGCTCCTCCTACCCGCTCACCGACTGGAACAACGTCGCCGGCCGCATCAACGACGTCGCCCGGTGGACCCAGGACGCCGGGCCCGGCGGCTGGAACGACCTCGACTCGCTCGAGGTCGGCAACGGCAGCAACGACGGCCTCACCGTCGACGAACGCCGCACCCAGATGACCCTGTGGGCCGTCGAAGGAGCACCGCTGCTCCTCGGCACCGACCTCACCGCCCTCGACCCGACCGACCTCGCCATGCTGACCAACGACCGGGTCATCGCCGTCGACCAGGCCGGCAACCCGGCCCGCCCCGTGGACCGGACCACCCAGCAACAGGTCTGGTACGCGGCCAACCCCGACGGCAGCTACACCGTGGCCCTGTTCAACCTCGGCGGCAGCACCGCGAGCGTCACGGCCCACTTCGCCGACCTCGGGTTCAACGGAACCGCCGACGTCCAGGACGTCTGGAACAACACCGATCTGGGCAACTCCACCGGATCCTTCTCCGCGAGCCTGAACACCCACGCCTCGATGCTGCTGAAGATCACGCCTGCTTCCGGTGACGCGTTCGCCGCGATGCACTACAACATCGTCAACGCCTCCAGTGGCCGGTACCTGGACGTCTCCGGCGCCTCCACCGCCGACGGCGCAACCCTGGTGCAGCAGACGGCGGATGGCGGAACCGACCAGCAGTGGCAGCTGGCGGGAGCCGGCAACCAGCTCTACCGGATCGCCGACGTCAACAGCGGCGACCTGGTCGACATCCCGGGCGGCACCGGCACCAGCGGCACCCAGCTGGTGCAGCGCCACGACGACCACAGCTCGGACTCGCACTGGACCTTCACCCCGACCGGCAACGGCACCTACACCATCGCCTCCGCCCTCGACGGCCAGGTCCTCGACACGAACGGCAGCGCGGTCGTCCAGAACCCCGCCTCCGGCGCCGCCACCCAGCAGTGGAAGCTCGTGCCCGTCCTGGTGGCCGGAGCCCAGTACCGCCTCGTCAACGGTGCCACCGGCGGCAGGATGGACGTGAACAGCGACTCGACCTCCGACAACGCCACGGTCCTGCAGTGGTCGGACAACAGCCAGACGGACCAGCTGTGGGCCTTCCGGCAGCAGTCCGACGGCAGTTACACCGTCGTCAACGACCACAGCGGCCTGCTCCTCAACATCCCCGGGCCCACCACCACCCAGGGCACCCAGCTCATCCAGTACCACGACGACGGCAACAGCAACTCCCGCTGGACCCTCGTCGACGCCGGGCCCAACCTGGTCCAGCTCAAGAGCTCTTACGACGGCCAGCTCGTCGACCTCAGCAACAGCTCCCTGAACCTGGGCGCACCCGTGCTCCAGTGGCCGTCCGACGGCGGCGCGAACCAGACCTGGACCCTGACCGCGCCCAACTGAACCCGCCCACTCGCTGTCGGAACAGTCACCGCGCCTGCAGGCGCACGGCGGCCAGCCTGGGGATCAGGGTGGTCGCCGTGCCGCCGAGGACGGCTGCGCACTCCGGGGCGGTGAGCTCGGGACTGGTCTCGATTCGCCCGCGGGTGGAGACGGCGAGGTCGCGAACGTCATGGCGATCCCCCTGGTCAGTGGGCGTAGACGCGCTGGTGGACGTGCTCGGCCAGCATGA
Organism: Streptacidiphilus sp. BW17; assembly: GCF_041262485.1. NCBI lineage: Bacteria > Bacillati > Actinomycetota > Actinomycetes > Kitasatosporales > Streptomycetaceae > Streptacidiphilus > Streptacidiphilus sp. BW17. The sequence goes on from NZ_JBGCCR010000004.1 coordinate 271,842, forward strand.
TGGTGGTGACGTTGGTGACGGTGGAGGGCACCTCCGGGATGATCGAGGCGTCCACCACGCGCAGCCCGCTCACCCCCTTGACGGCACTCCCTGCGTGTGAGTCTTCTGGATCCACGAGAGCCCGCCGCTGACGGGAAGTTGCCTGGCAGCCATGGCGATGCTCCCGTGCCGGGTAGCTTCACTGCACGCTTCAACCATGACACGCTTGACTTGAAGGTTCAAGTCAAGCGACGGCGTCCGGCGGCGAACCTCCGCCTGGTGCAGCTTCGGTCCGCCGACGTCCGGGAGACCAGCGCGATCAGCCCAGCAGCAGGCTGTTCAGCTGGGGGTGGTTCAGGCTCGTCTCCACCTGCTCCGGGTAGCTGCCGGTGGTCAGCAGGGCCTGGGCGAGGCGAGCGGTGTGGGCGTAGGCGGACTCGGCGATGGCCGCGCCCGCGCTGACCCGGGCTGCGCCGGCGGCAGCGAGGGCGGGGATCGGGAGGGTACCCGGGGCCACGCTGACGTTGAGCGGGACCTTCACCGCCTCCACGACGGCGGTGATGCTCTCGGCGCTCAGCGCGCCCAGGAGGAAGACGCCGTCCGCGCCCGCCTCCGTGTAGGCGGTGGCGCGGGTGACGACCTCGCGGAACCAGTCCTCGGGGTCGGGGTCCTGCATCCGGAACACGTCGATCCGGGCGTTGACGTAGAGCGGCACCCCGGCGGCGTCCGCCGCGTCCCGGGCGGCGGCGATCCGGGCCGCGCCCTCGGCGACGGGCCCGAGCGCGTCCTCCAGGTTGACGCCGACCACGCCGGCCGCGAGCACGCCGCGGATGGTCTCGGCGACACCCTCGGGGTCGTCGGCATGGTCGGTGTAGCCGCGCTCGATGTCGGCGGTGACCGGGATGTCGACGGCTCCGGCGATCCGGGCGATCGCGGCGAGCCCCGTCGCGCGGTCCAGGTGGCCGCCGTCGCCGAAGCCGAGGCTCCAGGCCACTCCCGCACTGGTGGTGGCCACCGCCTTGGCTCCCGCCTCGACCACCAGCGCCGCGGACGCTGCATCCCAGGCGTTCGGCAGGATCAGCGGCCTGCCGGGGACGTGCAGGGCGCGGAACGCCCGGGCCTTCTCGACCAGAACTGCCGTGCCGGTGTCAGTTGTCGTCGCCATGCGGCCATCAGATCACAGAACGCGGGCCCGGAGCGGGCCACACGATCATTCCGTCGGGGTCCGATTCGCCGCCGCACCACCCGCGTGCGAACGTCCCGCGCCCGACGGCCACCGGTGGGCGGCACGGGCGCGGGACGTTCATGGCCCCGCAGGTCACGGCGGGTCGGACCGCACCGTGACGCACTGCGTCAATGCGCTTGGGCGTCCCTGCGCTGTTCCATGCGCGCTATGCGCTATGCGCCAGGACTCCGAGCGGAGTTGATCAGCGTCGGCTCAGTTGTGGCCGAAGCGCTTCTCCTTCTTGTGGGACGGCATGCGCATCCCACCCTCCGGCATCGGCGACGACGTCATCATCGGCTCACCGGAGTGGGCCTTGTCGTCCATCATCGCGGCCTTGCCGTGCTGGTGCCGGTCCGGCACCGCCTGCGGCGCGTGCTCGCCGTGGGCCATGGCGGCCGGCTTCTGCTGGCCGGACTTCTGCTTGCGGGGCTGGTTCTTGACCTTCGACATGGTGTGTACTCCCGAATGGGGTGAGGCGCCGTGCCCGGTGCACATGGGACCGGACAATGAAGCGGCGCGCGCTCACCACGATTACAGGGGCCACCGCGCTCCGCATCCCGAACGGATGCGGAGCGTCACCTTTGCAGGTCAGGACCGTTGAAGCCAGGGTGAATCGGCGCGGAGCGCACTCAACTCCCGGACACGGAGGCGAGGTAGGCGCCCGCTGCCTCCGGGGTGAAGAACCAGGACGGGAAGTCCTCGGGGCTGTCGAAGCCGTTGGCGAACCGGTGCGCGACGGCGGGGAGTTGACCGGCCGCGCCGATCAGCTGCAGCACGTGCTCCGGCGGCGGGGCCAGCATCGCGTTGGTCCACGCCGTGACCGGCTCACCGGTCTGCGTCCAGAAGGCGTCGAAGGCGCCCTGCAGGAACTCGCGGTCGAAGGGGCGGTCGCCGTGGGCGCGGATCGACGCGAGGTAGCTCGCGGCGCACTTGGAGGCGGTGTTGGAGCCCTGACCGGTGATCGGGTCGTTGGTGACGACGGCGTCGGAGACGCCCAACACCAGTGTGCCGCTGGGCAGTTCCCCGACCGCGCGGCGCACGGTCGGGGTGAGGCGACCGGCCAGGGTGGCGCGCTCGTCGGTCAGTTCCACGCCGCCACGGGTGCGCTCGTACTCCCACGGGACGTAGGTGCGCATCAGGTCGAGGATCGTGTCGAGCTGCTGCTGCGGGGCAAGTGGCGCACTGGCGTCCTGCTGGAAGACGTCGACCGGACCGCCGGGGACGCCCTCCCAGAAGAGGATGTCGCACGCGCCGGAGTGGGTCAGCGCCGGGATGACGAAGAGCTCGCCGACACCGGGAACCAGGTTGCAGCGCACGGCGGCGAAGTCGTGCTCCGGGCGCGGCCCGAGGCCGTGCACGTAGGCGAGGGCGAGCGAGCGCTGCGGGGCGGTGTAGGGCGAGCGCGCGGGGTCCCGCTCGAGCAGGGCCGACAGGTCGCCCTTGCCCGTGGCGAGCAGGACCAGGTCGTAAGCGGGGGCGACGGAGTCGAGGGAGGCCGCGGTGACCGTCTCCACGACGACCTTGCCGCCACGCTCCGCGAACAGCTCCAGCCAGCGCGGCATCTTGATCCGCTGGTCCACCGAGCGGCCGGGAGCGTCGAGGCGGCCGACCCAGTCGATCACCCGGGCCGCCTCGGGGCCGCTGACGGAGACGCCGAGCCCCTCGACGGTGGGGGCCTCGTCAGCCCAGAGGTCCAGGCCGAGCGCGGCCTCGTGGGCGAGTGCGCCGCCGAACATGCACTGCGTCGACAACACCCGCCCCTCGCGGACCCGTTCGGCGGTCCGGTCGGTGGTCACGGTGACGTCGTGGCCGTCGGCCTGGAGGCCGAGGGCGAGTTGCAGTCCGGCCTGGCCGGCGCCGACGACGAGTATGTTCGCCACGGAGAGGCTCCTGATCGCGGGTGTGGTGGGACGGTCTCGGATACAGCGGCATGCGGATGCGTACGGGTACGAGTACGGGTACGGCGGCTGAGCAAAAGTCAGACACCCTGCTGGTGCAGGGTGTCTGAGATTCGTCGTCACCTTATCCGGTGGCTGTTCGAGCGGAACCTCTCCGGCCGACTCCGCGACCTGTCACCGTAGGCCGGGCGGCCGGGCGGCCCGGGGTCACCTCCCGCTGAGCGCCGAGTGCTGTTCCGCGCCGCGGTGCCGGTGGCCAGGGACCAGGTCGTGCGCGGCGGCCAGCGGGGACTGCCCGCGACTGCGCCTCGCACCGCCGGCGTGGTGGGCGAACGGGGTGGCCATCGGCCCGGCTCCGGCTGTGCGGGGCATGCCCGACCCGGCAGCGGGCATCCATTCCATGGCCCCCGGCTCCATGGCTCCCGACATACCAGGCATGCCCGGCATGGCCATCATTCCCTTGCGTCGCAGCAGGTCCTCCGCGTCGCGACGCAGCTTCTTGGACTGGTGAGCCGCCATGACGGCGCTCCCTCCTGGTCCGCGCCCCGGCCGCACACGACACGCGGGGGGCTTATGGGGTAGTTCGACCAGTTTAGGGAGTCGCGCCGCCAGGGAGCCACGCGGAATATCTTTCACGAGTAAAACACCTGCTAATATTCATGGCATGGTCGGCTTCCCTTCCCTCCCCCTGCGCGGAACTCTCCGCCTGCGTCCCGCCGTCGGGCCGTGGCACCGTCCTGCCCTGAGCGTCGCGGTCGCGACGCTGCTGCCGAACCTGCTGCTGCTCGTCCTCGGGCGGCTCGACCTGGTGCTCTACACCTCCGCCGGAACGATGTGCGCACTGTTCACGCACGCCCTCCCGTACCGGGAGCGGGCACGCGCGCTGGCCTGGGTGGTGCTGGGGATGGCCGCGACGGTGGGCGTCGCGCTGACCGCCGCCGCGACAGTGCGGTCGACCGTCGTGCTGATCGCGCTCGCCGCGCTGCTCGCCTGCCTCCACAAGCTGCTCTGCGACGCGACGCGGCTCGGGCCACCCGGCAACGTGATCTTCACCTTCGTCGGGGCGTCGGCGTTCTTCGTACCGCAGCGACTCGGCGAGATCCCGGCGCATCTCGGGCTGGTCCTCGTCGGCGGCGCGGTCGCCTGGGCGGTCTGCCTGGCTCCGGCACTGGTCAAGCCGCACGGTCCGGCGCTGACGCTGGGCGTCCCGCGTGCGCCGCAGGGCCTGGGCAGCCTGCTGCCGCTGGCGGTCAGGGTCGGCGTGAGCTGCGCGTTGGCCGGGTGGGCCTCGCTCGCGGCCGGGGTCGGGCACCCGTACTGGGCCGTGGTGACGGCGGCGGCCGTCCACCGCGCCAACACCAGCGTCTCCTGGCAGCGCGCGCTGCAGCGGACCGTCGGCAGCCTGCTCGGCCTGGTGCTCTTCACCGCGACCGTGCCGCTCAGCCGGGCCTCGGGTTACGGCGCGCTGGTCGCACTGCTGCTGATCGGCGGGTGCCAGATCGGCGCGGAGGCGACGATCACCCGCAACTACTGGGTGGCGCAGGTCTTCGTGACGCCGATGGCACTGCTGCTGGTCTCGATCGGCGACCTGGCCGGCACCGGATCCGCCGAACCCGTGAGCGCGCTGGTCGGCGACCGTTGGCTGGACACCGTGCTCGGCGCGGCGTTCGGCATCCTCAGCGCGGTGCTGGTCACCAACCGCCGTGCCAGCGACCGGCTGGCGCGGGCGCTGCGGCGCACCGAGGCGGCGGTCGCCGCCGTACCGCAGGTCAGCCGGGTCCGGCTCGCCGACTCCCTGCACGAGCTGCGTGAATCCGCGGACGGTCATGCGGGAGAGTGGTGGCAGCGACCGATCGCGATCGAGGAGGTACAGCGCGTGGAACGCGAAGGACACCGGGTGCTCGCCCTGCTGGGAGAACGGGAGTCCGCCGATGTCCGAGCTGCCTGACGGGACGGACGCACACGGGGAGACCCGTGGCGAGGACATCGTCACCGGCGTCATGCGGCAGTGGCGGGCCGTCCACCCCGACCTGGACGTGGAGCCGATGGGCTTGGTCGGCCGGATCAACCGCTGCGCCGCGCTGCTGCAACAGGCCTCCGACGACCAGCTGCGTCACGAGGAGCTGACCCGCGCCGAGTTCGATCTGCTCGGGACGCTGCGCCGCTCGGGCCGATCACTGACCCCGGGCGAGCTGGTCCGCGAGACCTTCGCGTCGGGCGCGGCGGTCACCAAGCGGCTGCGCCGCCTTGAGGAGCGCGGCCTGGTCGAGCGCCGGTCGGACGGCCGTGACCGCCGCGTCGCCCGCCTGACGCTGACGGAGGCCGGTCAGAAGCTGACCGACCGCATTCTGCCCGCCCAACTCGCCTTCGAGCGCTCGCTGTTCTCCGGCCTCCCGGCCACCGAACGTGCCGGGCTGGCGGACGGACTGGCCGACCTGCTGCTCCTGCTGGAAGGCCGCCTCGCGCGTACCCTGGGCTGAGACCGTTACGGCCGGCCCTGAGCCATAAGACAGGCCCCCTGAGCCATGAGACAGGCCCTAAGCGTCGGCGGCGGCACGGGGCGCTCCGCGGACCACCAGGGTGTCGAGGAGGTCGCGGGTGGCCGTGGCAACGGCCTCGACGGCCTCGTCGAAGACCTCCCGGTTGTGCGCGGCCGGGGCGCGGAAGCCGGAGATCTTGCGCACGTACTGCAGCGCGGCGGCGTGGATGTCGGCCTCCTGTGGATCAGGGGTGACCGGGGCGCGGAGGGTCTTGATCGATCGGCACATGCATCCAGCGTAGGACGTGCCTGTGACAGTCCGAGAAGGCCGGAAACGGTGGCGTGCGGGTGGGGCGTCGGCGGCCTACAGTGCAGGGAGTAGGACGACGCGTACGCACCGGCCAGGAGGTACAGATGTCCCAATCCGAGGATGAGTCGCGACCGACCCCGGACCGGCTGCTCCACACCGGGGCCGAGCACCCCGTCGACCCCGAGGACATGGTCCGCGCCAGCGGTCGGGAGCCCACGCCGGAGCTGATCGAGAAGGCGCGCAAGGCCCTCGAGAAGGAGGGGGCGGCGGCGGTCGAGCGCCTGCTGCCCTGACGGTGCCCGCGGCACACCGGGTGCGGCGGCCGACCGGTCCAGTCGCTCGCCGCACCCCGGTCGCGGCTGCGCGCCCCTAGGCCCTGTACCTCGCGCTACGCCGCGCTGAAGCGGATGGCCACCGGGCGGCCTCGGGTCGACCCGGCGGGACGGGTCTGCGCGTGCCGCTTGACCAGGCCGCGGTTGGCCGCGCTGTGGAGCACGAAGCGCAGCCAGTCCGCGTCCGCCCCGATCAGCGCCGCGATCTCCGGCGCGCTCCAGCGCCGCTGCGGCTCGCCCGCCAGCACCTCCATCGCGCGGTCCAGATGCCGCCCCGGCCGCTCGCGCGACGCGCCGTCCGCCACGCTGCCACCCGCTCCACCGGTGATCGACCGGCCGGTGATCGACCCGCCGGTGGCCGAGCCGTTGACCCCGCCCCCGTTCGACGCCGACCGTGCCGATCGTGCCGGCCCACGCATCGACCCGCGCCCCGGCGCGGGGACGCGTGGCCGGGCCAGCAACGCGGCATGCGGCTCGTCCTCGGCCGGCTCGCGGCCGTCGAGCAGGGCTTGCAGCCGGTCCTGCGCGCCCACAATGCGCGTCAGTTCCCGGACGATGCTGTCCAGTTGTTCCAGCCGGAGCTGCTCGATCCGCACCCTGTCCTCGAAGATGGCCAAGCAGCTGACCGGATCGGCTACCATGTCGGCAGGTGTCAGGTCCGCGATCACGGCCGTGACGCTAGCGGCCCATGGAGGCAGCGGGCCAGCGAGCCCGGCCCCTTCCACTCAAACGAAGGAAATGGCGAAACCTCGGTGGGGACTTGGTGGGGACAACCCCCTGCCGAATCCACCGGTCGGCGGGAGAGCCACAGCAGCGGCCCCGGCGGCGAGATCGCCGTGGGGCTGGCGACCCGGCTCCCGGTGTTCGCGGCCGCACTGCTGATTGCACGTCAGATGTGGGCGGGCCGAAGCTGGTAGGCAGCGGGCATCCGCACCCCGGTGGCCGCGATCGTTGCGAAACCTCCCCAAAGGGCACGCTTCGCCTGCAATCCCCGCTGTTAGCGTGGCTGGCCGCGCCGCCCATACCGACGGAGGAGAGCCCCCAAGTGACCCATCCCTATCCCGAGGACGACGGACCGCGGATCGATGCCGGACGCCTGTGGGGCGGCGGCATCGCGACGGCCGTGGTGGCGGGGCTGCTCACCGAGGTCGGCATTCTGATCGCGCGTGGAATGCTTCACCTCGCCATCCTCGCTCCTCAGGGCGAGGGCCTGTGGGGCGACGCCAGCACCACCAGCTACGCGGTGGCCGCGGGTGTCGTCGCCCTGGTCGCGACCGGCCTGCTGCACTTTCTGCTCTCGACGACGCCGAGCGCCACGGTCTTCTTCGGCTGGATCATGGCCCTGCTGACCGTCGTCGCCGTCATCATGCCGTTGAAGGTCGTCGGCACGAGCACGGAGGTCATCGCGACGGTCACACTCAACCTCGTCCTCGGAGTCGTGGTCACCCTGCTGCTGATCAGCGCGGCCCGCGGAGCCCAGGAAACCGCGCGACGACGCCCGTACGCCCAGCCCCAGGGCCGTCCCCAGCCGCAGCGCTACGACGCGCGCGAATGGTGACCGGTCTGTGACCGGTCCGGCGGCGGGTCTGCGGTCATGACTCGGGCGGGTCGGCTCCGGTAGGCAGCCGTGGTTCGGCTTCGAGGCGGGCGAGTTCGGCCTCGGTGAGCAGCCGGGAGCGGATCAGGAAGCGGACTCCCTCCGGGGCCTCGACCGAAAAACCGCTGCCTCGGCCGGGCACGACGTCGACCGTCAGATGCGTGTGCTGCCAGTACAGGAACTGATCGGCGCTCATCCAGAACGGGGTGTCGCCGTCGACCTGCCCGAGCAGCACGTCCTGGCCGCCCACGCGGAACTCCCCGCGCGGGTAGCACATCGGCGAACTGCCGTCGCAGCAGCCGCCGGACTGGTGGAACATCAGCGGGCCGTGCTGCCGCGCCAGCCGCCGCAGGAGCACGGCGGCCGGCGCGGTCAGCTCCACCCGCGCGGTACGCGGGCCGGGGGCCATCAGAAGAAGCCGAGCTTCTTGTCGGAGTAGCTGACCAGCAGGTTCTTGGTCTGCTGGTAGTGGTCCAGCATCATCTTGTGGTTCTCGCGCCCGATGCCCGACTTCTTGTACCCGCCGAACGCGGCGTGCGCCGGGTAGGCGTGGTAGCAGTTGGTCCAGACACGGCCCGCCTTGATGGCCCGGCCGAAGCGGAAGGCGGTGTTTCCGTCGCGGGACCAGACGCCCGCGCCGAGGCCGTAGAGGGTGTCGTTGGCGATCCGCAGCGCCTCGTCCTCGGTGTCGAAGGTGGTGACCGAGACGACCGGACCGAAGATCTCCTCCTGGAAGATCCGCATGTCGTTGCGGCCCTTGAAGACCGTCGGCTCGATGTAGTAGCCGCCCTCCAGTCCCGGGACCTTGCGCGGACCACCGCCGGTCAGCACCTGCGCACCCTCCTGCACACCGATGTCCAGGTAGGAAAGGATCTTCTCGTACTGGTCGTTGCTGGCCTGGGCGCCGATCATCGTCGCCGGGTCCAGCGGGTCGCCGCCCACGATCGCCTCGGTGCGGCGGAGGCAGCGTGCCATGAACTCGTCGTAGATCGAGGAGTGGACCAGCGCCCGCGAGGGGCAGGTGCAGACCTCGCCCTGGTTGAGCGCGAACATCACGAAGCCCTCGACGGCCTTGTCGAGGAAGTCGTCGTCGTGGGCCATCACGTCCGGCAGGAAGATGTTCGGGCTCTTGCCGCCCAGCTCCAGCGTCACCGGGATGATGTTCTCCGACGCGTACTGCATGATCAGACGCCCGGTCGTGGTCTCACCGGTGAAGGCGACCTTGGCCACGCGCGGGCTGGACGCCAGCGGCTTGCCTGCCTCGACGCCGTAGCCGTTGACGATGTTGACGACACCGGGCGGCAGCAGGTCGGCGATCAACTCCATCACCACCAGGATGCTGACCGGGGTCTGCTCGGCCGGCTTGATGACCACACAGTTACCGGCCGCGAGCGCGGGGGCGAGCTTCCATGTCGCCATCAGGATCGGGAAGTTCCACGGGATGATCTGCCCGACCACGCCCAGCGGCTCGTGCAGGTGGTATGCGACGGTGTCCTCGTCGATCTGGGAGATGCTGCCTTCCTGCGCCCGGATCGCGCCCGCGAAGTAGCGGAAGTGGTCCACCGCGAGCGGCAGGTCGGCGGCCAGCGTCTCGCGTACCGGCTTGCCGTTCTCCCATGTCTCCACGACGGCGAGGCGCTCCAGGTGCTGCTCGATCCGGTCCGCGATCCGGTTCAGCGTGTTGGCACGCTCCGTCGGGGACGTCCGCCCCCACGCCTCCGCCGCGGCGTGGGCGGCGTCCAGCGCCCGCTCGATGTCCGGCGCGGTGGAGCGGGCGACCTGACAGAACGTCTCACCGGTCACCGGTGTCGGGTTGTCGAAGTAGCGGCCCTCCGCCGGAGCGACCCAGTCACCGCCGATGAAGTTGTCGTACCGGGGCCTGAAACTGACGATGCTGCCCTCGGTCCCGGGCTGGGCGTAGACCATCGCGTCCTCCTCGTCGAGCACGTCCGGTGAATCCGGTGAATCCGGTGAATCCGGTGAGTCGCCGCACACTCTCGCCGACGGAGGTTGGCAAAAGGTTGGCGCCGCGTCCCACGCGTCCGGCGCGTCAACTCCGGGGAACTGCCGCGGTGAACGCGTGGGCCTGGGCCGACGGTGGCTGCCAAGGCGGCTGGAAGCCTGGTCCGCAAGTTGCAGAAAATGCTTTCAGAAGCCTTGACGCCGCCACCGCAGGGCGGGATTGTCATGGTCCGACGCACCGTGCCCGGGATGCGCGGTGCCTCGGCCTGACCAGGAGGCTTCCCCGCCGATGCGCCTGACCCATCGAAAGACCAGCTGCCGAAGGACCCGCCCCCGAAGGACCACGACAGCCCTCCGCCGGATGGCGGCGCTCGCCGCCGCACTCGCGTTGCTCGGCGGCGGGGCCGTGACCCGGTCTGCGCCCGCGCATGCCGACGCACCCGCGGAGGTGAGTCTGGGGGGGACGTTCGACACGGCGATCGGCTGCTCCGCCACCTGGCAACCCGCCTGCGCGCAGGCGCAGATGACGCTCGCCGCGGACGGCCGGTGGAAGGCGTCGCTGGACCTGCCCGCGGGGAGCTACTCGTACAAGGTCGCCATCGACGACGCGTGGACCGTCAACTACGGCGCGGGCGGGGCGCCCGGGGGCGCGAACATCGAGATCACCGTCCCCGCCGGCGGGGAGGCGGTCGCGTTCGTCTACGACCCGGACACGCACGTCGTCACCGACAACTCGGCCATGCCGGTCGTCACCGCCACCGGCGACTGGCAGACCGCAGCAGGCTGCAGCGCGACCTGGGACGCCACCTGTGCGGGCACCACGATGACGGATCCGAACGGCACCGGGGTCTCCACCTGGTCCACCACCGCGATCCCGGCCGGGACCTGGAACACCAAGGTGACCCTCGGACAGTCCTGGACCACCAACTACGGTGCGGGCGGCGCCGCCAACGGTGCGAACATCCCCTTCACCGTGCCGGCCGACGGGGACACCACGACCTTCTCCTACAACGAGGCCACCCACCTGCTGACCGTGGTGAGCAACTCGGGCAGCACCGCGCCGCTCGACACCCTCGGTGCGCTGTACACGTCGACCGCGACGACCTTCCGCATCTGGTCGCCGGACAGCTCCAATGTCACCCTCAGCGTCAGCGGCAGCAGCTACACCCTCACCCCGACCACACTCGCGGGCTACTCCTCCGTCTACCAGACCGTGGTCACCGGGAACCTGCTCGACCAGGACTACCAGTTCTACGTCAACGGCGTTGCCGTGCCCGACCCGTACGCGCAGATGGTGGTGCCGAACACCACCGAGGGCGTCGTGGTGGACACCGCCGCGGTGACGCCGACGGACGGGGGCTGGGATCCGCGACCCGCGCTGGTCAACCGGACGGACGCGGTCGTCTACGAGTTGAGCGTCCACGACTACACCGTCGACCCGAGTTCGGGCGTCGACCCGGCCAAGCGCGGCAAGTTCCTCGGCCTGGTCGAGAACGGGACGACCTACGACGGCGTCAGCACCGGGATCGACCACCTCAAGCAGCTGGGCGTCACCGCGGTCCAGATCATGCCTGCCTTCGACTTCGGCAGCACGGTGCCCAACTGGGGCTACGACCCGGTCGACTACAACGTTCCCGAGGAGCAGTACTCGCAGTTCACCGCGCCGGAGGACCGGATCCGCGAGTTCAAGGACATGGTCAACGCGTTCCACAAGAACGGCATCCGCGTGATCATGGACGTGGTCTACAACCACACCTACAGCAAGAACGTCTTCGGCAACATCACCGGCAAGTACTACACGTCGACCGACCTGTCCGGCACCGGCAACTCGATCGACGACGGCAACCCGATGGTCAGTCAGATGATCCAGGACTCGCTCGAACACTGGGTCCGCGACTACAACGTCGACGGCTTCCGGTTCGACCTGGCGGGCGTCCACTACTACAACAACGTCTACAACTGGACGAACTACCTGGAGACCACCTACCCCGACCGCGACCTGATGTTCTACGGCGAGCCGTGGAACGGCGGGGCCAGCGACCCGAACGAGCCGCAGAAGGTGCGCTACGGCAACATGCCCGCTCTCGCGCCGGTGCACTTCGGGGCCTTCAACGGCGTCTACCGCGACGCGATCCGGGGCGGCACGGACGACAACGTGATGGCGTACATGGGTGACAACGGCAATCCGTCCGCCATCGCGTTCGGGATGACCGGCTCACCGACCGACGCCGACAGCACCACGCCCGTCTCCTCCAACCTGTGGACCCCGGCGTTCGCGCTCAATCCCGAGCAGACGATGAACTACGTCTCGATCCACGACAATCTCAACCTCTACGACAAGATCACCTACTCCGGGGCGACCGGCGGAGCGTCAGGAGCGGCCGGGGCGATCGACAGACTGGCCGTCGGCACGATCCTCACCTCGCAAGGCGTTCCGGTGATCGCCGAGGGCGACGAGTTCCTGCGCTCCAAGGTGGTGAACGGCGACTACACGACGGCGATGAACTCCTACAACGCCCCGGACCCGGTCAACGCGATCCACTGGGGCGACCTGGTCACCAACGCCTCGATCGACAGCTACTACCAGGCCGCGATCGCGCTGCGGAAGGCCACCGCCTCGCTGCGGCTGACGACCTGGTCGGCCGTCAAGAACCAGATGACGACGCAGGTCAACGGCTCCGTCGTGGTCGCCGAGACCAGCGACAACCCGGCCGCGCCGACGACCTACGACACCGTGGTGGTGGTCAACCCCACCACCAGCGCCTACAACGTCACGCTGCCCGCCGGGACGTGGACCAAGGTGCTCAACTCCCAAGGGGCCACCTCCGCGACCGACACCTCGTGCGACCCGCAGGCGGTGACCGTCTTCACGGCGAGCTGAGGCACTGCCCGGACCGTCGGCGGACCGCCTCCGCGAGCTGCGGGGGCGGTCGGCCGCCGGTGGGCGTCATGCGGCCTGCCCGTGCTCGGCCTGACGGTGACGGTTCCGCATGACGCGCACGTCGGTGAGCCGGGACAGGTCGCCGCTGAGGAGGGCGGCGCGCGCCTGCTCGCGGAGTCGGCCACACTCTTCGCAAAGCGGGCCGGGTCGCTCCCGCCACCCGCCCGTATCGTCCGCACGCTCCATCGCCGCCTCCTCGTCCTGGCCGATCAGCGGCTTTCGTCCGCCGCGCTGTCGACGCTATGGGGGTGATGGGCGTCAGTCATTGGCACTTTGGTGCGTGATCGACCAGAAGTGCCACCGGGCGTTACAGCGGCAGTTGCACCGCTTCCGCAAGGGCGCGCATGTCCGGAGTGAGCGTGCGGCGGCGCGCGATCACCAGTCCCAGGATGTCGCGGGCGTAGCGCTGGTTGGGCAGCCACTCCGGGGCCTCGTGGCTGATCTGCGTGAGGACGGAGACAGCCTCCCCGTACCGGCGGAGTCTGGTGTGAGCGTTGGCGACGTCGAGCAGGTGCCGGTTGCGGTTGTTGGACGTCGGGCGCAGTCCGCCCGTCGGGAGGCGCGCGGCCAACTGGAGCACGAGGTCGGGCTTGTCGTCGATCATCGCGTTCTCGGCGCGCTTGAGCTCAACGGTGAGCGGGCCGAAGGTTTGCAGGAAGTCGTGCTTGGGCGCGTACTCGCGTCCCATCGCGAGGGCTGCGGTCCTGGCGTACCTGAGGGTGTCGTCCGCCTCGCCCTCGCGCGCGTCGCGGATGGCCGCGGCTGAGGCGCGCAGCAGCAGCCAGCCCCAGGCGCTCAGCTCGGCCGGCGTGGCCTTCGACAGCCGCGGCTCGGTCTCGTCAGCCCACTGCGTCGCCAGTTGACGCGCGTCAGCCAGTCGTCCCCTGCGCAACAGCAGCCAGCACATGGTGCTGACCGTCGTCGCTGCCTGCACGCGGTCCGGCGCTTCGTCCAGGGCGCGCTCCAGTGCTTCCTCGGCGGCGTCGAACTGCCGCGTCTGGGTGAGCAGCCAGCCCGTGAGGTGCAGCAGGCGCGCCCGTACCGCCCGACCCTCCGGGCCCATGCCGGCGACCTCGTCGGCGTCGCGCAACAGCGTGGGCAGCAGCTTGCCCAGCTCGGAGAGCCGGTCCCCCGAGAACAAGGGCAGTGCCGCGTCGAGCGTCGCCTGCACGCCTACGACGGTCGGAGCCTCGTTCATGTCGCCGGGCCGCTGCGGCGGGCCGAGCAGGGCTTGCCGAACGGGTGCCCACCGGTCCACGGTGGCGGTGCCGGCTGTCTCCTCGTGGGCGTCGACGATCAGGCGCGTGGTCGGTACGCGAAGCGTGACGGCCAATTGCCGGACCGTCTCCAGCCGTGTGTCCTGGCGCTCGCCCTGTTCCAGCTTGCGGATGAGGGACAGCGAAACGCCGGACTCGGCGGCCAGCTCACGCTGCGTCAGCCCGCGCCGCTTGCGGATCTCCCGCAGCCGTTCGCCCACGTTCGCACCCATGCCTCCGAGCGTACGCGCGCTCCAGACGGCGTGGAACCGATCAACGCGCTCGCCTGCTCCGCCCACGAATTGGTCTAGACGTTATTGGTCTGAACCTATTGACGACGACTCAGCACATCCGGTTCACTGGGCGCAACGCCGGGAGCGATGTACATGCCATGCAACCCGCCGCCCGCCCTCCCCCACACCTCGCCGAGAAGGAAGCACAGCCATGCCTCCACTCATCACGCGCGCGCGGTTATGGTTCGCCGCGATGGCCGCAGCCGCCGTGGTCGTCGCCCTGTCCTCCCTATTGCTCGGGTCGCCCGCATCGGCCAGCACCACCACCCGGCAGCCGCAGGCGGCGAGCTCACTGCCCGCCTGCCCGTTCTGGGCCTCAGGGATCACGCCGCCGCCCCGGACCACCACCCCCTGGGTGCCACCGCTGCAGACCGCCTCCGCCGTCGACTTCTCCACCCGGCCGGCCGCGCCCACGATCAGCGGCACACTGACGAACGGTCAGGTCACCGTCACCGTCAACCCGGTGCCGAACGCCGTGGCCTACAAGGTGTGGCGCGACGGCGTGGACATCGGCTACATCAGCTACTGGGGCCAGACCGGCCCGCTGACCGTCACCGACACCGCGCCGTGCGAGGGCGCGTACTACGACGTCGTGGCGATGTACGACACCAGCAACTCGGACGCCTCGCTCGGCCAGCTCTCCGTTCCGTACTGGCTCGGCGCGGACGGGACGCTCGCTCCGGGCGCGGGTGACGTGCCGGTGGGGACGCAGATCCCCATGATGGTCACCTCCTACGACAACACCGGCCAGACGGCCTCCGGATACAACTCCCAACTCGGCGTCTGTGCAACCGATCCACGGGTGATCCCGTGGGGCACCTACTTCACGGTTCCGGGCTACGGCACCTGCTACGCCGCTGATCTCGGCACCTGGATCCAGAACGACACCGTCGACGTCTGGCTTCCGGGCGACCAGGCGAACAACTGGGGTGTGCAGGACCGGACAGTCACGGTGATCGCCGATCCGTACGCGAGCGGAGGCGGCTCGCCGAGCCCCTCGACATCGGCGTCGGCGTCCGCATCGGCGTCGGCCTCACCGAGCCCGTCGGCCAGCCCGTCCGCGTCCGTGAGCCCGTCCGCGTCGCCGTCGGCCAGCGCTTCGCCGTCCCCCTCCCCGACATCGAGCGGTGCGGCAACCTGCGCGACGGCGTGGAGCGCCTCCACCACGTACGTGACAGGTGCCGTGGTCTCCTACAGCGGCGAGAACTACACCGCGAGTTACGGCTCCACCAACGCCGTGCCGGGTGCCGCGACCTCCTGGGCCGTGTGGACCGCCGACGAGCCCTGCACCTAGCGACCCAGCCGGCGACGGAGCAGCGACTGCCTACGACTGCAGCAGGCGCTGCTCCGTCGACCACGTCACCGACCCGGACTGCCCGGCCCGTCCGCGATCCGGTAGCCGACCGTGGGGACGGTGGTGATGACCGGCGGATCGCCGAGTTTGCGGCGGAGTCGGCCGACGGTGACGGCGACCGTGTTGGTGAACGGGTCGGCGTGTTCGTCCCAGACCTGTTCGAGCAGGGCTTCCGCGCTCAGGAACGCGGGGCTGGCCTGGAGCAGTGCCACCAGGACCTCGAACTCCTTGACCGAGAGGTCCAGTCGGCGCCCGTCGCGGGTCGCGCTGCGCCGGACCGGGTCGAGTTCGATGTCGGCGGCGCGCAGCAACCGGGCCTTCGCATAGGGGCGGCGGCGCGCCAACCCACGGAGCCGCAGCACGAGTTCGGGGAAGTGGAACGGCTTGACGAGGTAGTCGTCCGCGCCCAGGCCCAGGCCGCCGACGCGGTCGGCAGCGGAGTCCGCGGCAGTCAGCATCAGCACCATCGGCCGCTCGTCCCGCTCGGTGATCATCTGGCACAGGGTGTCGCCATGCAGGCCCGGCAGGTCCCGGTCCAGGACCACCACGTCGTAGCCGTTGACGTCCAGCTTGGCCGCCGCCTCCAAGCCGTCATGGGCGACGTCGACAGCCATCCCCTGGTCACGCAGGCCCTCGACGACGATCTCCGCCAGCGCGCGGGCGTCCTCCACCACAAGCACCCTCATGGCGCGTCCGCCTCCTCGACCTTGGCCTCCACCTCGACCTCGACCTCGACCTCGACCTCGACCTCGGCGGGCAGGGTGACGACGACGCGAAGACCGCCGCCGACCCGTGCCGTGAGCTCCAGTCGGCCGTCGTGCGCCGCGGCGACGGCCGCGACGATCGCCAGCCCCAGCCCCGATCCGGTGGTGTCCGTTCGCCCCGGCCCCGCTCGCCGGAACGGGCGGGTGAGTTCCGCCACCTGATCCTCCGTCAGTATGGAACCACCGTTCTCGACGACGAGTTCGACCTCGGTCCCCGCCTCACTGACGGCGACGCGGACCCAACCGCCCGGCTCGTTGTGGACGACCGCGTTGTCGACCAGGTTCTCCACCAACCGCCGCAGCAGCGTCCGGTTTCCGCGCACCAGAGCGCCGGGCGCGGCATCCAGCACCTGATCGACGGAGAGTCCCCGCGCGGCCAGCGCCTCCTCGGTAAGGTCGTTCAGCGGGACGGACCCCGGCTCCGGCAGGTCGTGCTGGGCGCGGGCCAGGGTCAGCAGCCCGTCCAACAGCCGGTCGACCTGGTCGAGTTCGGTCCGCACCCGGCCCGCCAGGACGCGGGTCTGCTCCGGCAGCGGGCCGGGCTTGGCCAGCGTGACGTCCACCGCCGCACGCAGGGTGGCCAGCGGGGTGCGCAGTTCGTGCGAGGCGTCGGCCACGAAACGCCGCTGTGCGGCAAAGGAGTTCTCCAGGCGGGAGAGCAACTCGTCGACGGTGTCGCCCAGGTCGCGCAGTTCGTCGTGCGGGCCGTCGACGGCGAGGCGCTCGTGCAGGCTGTCGGCGGAGATCCGTCGGGTGGCGGCGGTCATGGCGCTCAGCGGGCGCAGCACCCGACCGGCGGCGTACCAGCCGAGCAGCAGCGAAAGCAGACCCATCACCAGCAGTCCGACCGCCGAGCCGAGCAGCAACTGCTCGTTCTGCCGGGCCTGCGCCTGCGCGAGCTGGTGCTGAAGGCTCGCGATCCGTGCCAGCGCCGCAGCCGACGCGCCGTACAACGCGCCACCGGAGCCGGGCCCCGGCCCGACGTCGACGGAACCGCCCGCGAAGGCGGCGACCACGGCCAGCGTCGCGGCTCCGGAGGCCAGGAACAGCCCTGCGTACAGGTAGGTGAACCGCCAACGCACGCTGCGGCGACGCGGCCCACGCCCGGACACTCCCTCGTCCCTCACCAGCGCTCCTCACTCGTTCACGGTCACGGTCACGGTCACGGTCACGCCTGATCAGGCTAGGCGAGCCGACCTAACAGCGGCATGACAGCGGCCGTTCCGGCCTTGTCATGCGCGCTCGCGCAGCCTGGCGACACCGAGTACGGACGGACGAGTCGGAGAGGTGACCGATGGACGGCGGGATCGAGATCGAGGGCCTGCGCAAGCGCTTCGGCGCGACCCAGGCGCTGGACGGGATGAGCTTCGTGGTGCGGCCGGGCCGGGTGACCGGCTTCGTCGGGCCGAACGGAGCGGGCAAGTCCACCACGATGCGCGTGGTGCTGGGGCTGGACGCGCCCGACGCGGGCCGCGCGCTGGTCGGCGGGCATCCGTACCGGAGTCTTGCGGAGCCGCTGCGCCGGCTCGGCTCGCTGCTGGACACGGGTGCGCTGCAGCCGAGCCGCACCGCCCGCAACCATCTGCTCTGGCTCGCTCACACACAGGGCCTGCCACAGAGCCGGGTCGACCACGTGCTCGGCCAGGTCGGGCTGGCCGACGCGGCGCGGCGCCGGGCGGGTGGCTTCTCCCTGGGGATGCGGCAGCGGCTCGGAATCGCGGCCGCGCTGCTCGGCGATCCACCCACGCTGATGCTGGACGAGCCCTTCAACGGCCTGGATCCGGAGGGCATCCGGTGGATCCGCGCGCTGCTCGTCTCGCTGGCCGCAGAAGGTCGCGCCGTGCTGGTGTCCAGCCATCTGATGAGTGAACTCGAAGGCGTCGCCGACCGCCTGGTCGTGGTCGGTCGAGGGCGTGTCGTCGCCGACACCGGCGTGCGCGAGCTGCTGGACGGCGTCGCCGCGGGCCGGGTGATCCTGCGGACCACCTCCCCGACGGCGGCTGCGACGGTCCTCGCCCGGGCCGGGGCCACCGTGCGGCCGTCCGGGCCGGACGCGCTGACCGTCACGGGTGTCAGCGGCGAGGCGATCGTCTCCCTGCTCGCCGGCAACGGTGTCTCCTTCGCCGAACTGTCGGCGCACCGGGTCACCTTGGAGGAGGCCTACCTCGAACTGACCAGGGAGGCCGTGCAGTTCCGCGCCTCGTCCGACCCGGAGGCCGGGCGATGAGGACGACGAGGGAGGTCAGGAAGATGAGGCCGATGAGGTCGATGAGAACGCTCCATGCGGAGTGGACCAAGTTCCGCACCGTGCGCGGCTGGGTGCTCGGCTGCGTCGGCGCGGCGCTGGCCACGGTGCTGTTCGTGCTGATCGGCACGGTCTCGTCGAACCAGCACCCGGGCGGCGCCGCCGCGCTCCCGGTCGGACCGGGCGGGGAGGCGGTCGACGACAGCTACTCCTTCGTCCACCGCACGCTGACCGGCGACGGTTCGCTCACCGTGCAGGTCACCGCACTCACCGGCGTGCTCAGCGACCCGAACGGCGGCCCTGGTCGCACGTCACCGGGCGTCACGCCGTGGGCCAAGGCGGGGATCATCGTCACGCCGAGCCTCACGCCGGGCTCCTCGTACGTGGCGGTGACGGCGACCGGCGCCCACGGCGTCCGGATGCAGGACGACTATGTCCACGACCGCGCCGCCGACCTGACAGGTGTTCCGTCCCCGGCCACACCGCAGTGGCTGCGGCTGGTCCGGGCCGGGCGAAACGTGACTGGCTACGACTCGACGGAAGGCACCCACTGGACCGAGATCGGCACCGCCTCGGTCCCGGGGGGCGCCGTCCAGGCGGGGCTCTTCGTCACCTCCCCCGCCGCCGTGCAGACGGACGGAGGCGGCGGCAGTTCCCCCGCCACGGCAACGGGCACCTTCGGTCGGCCCGCGCTCACGGGAGCGTGGCAGGGCGGCTGGGCCTACGCGCAGGTCGGCCAGGACGCGGGCGCCTCCGGCAGCTACGTGCCCGGAACGACCGGGGGCTACCGCGCGAACGGGGACGGGGCCGGGGTCGGCTTCAGCATCACCGGCGCGGGCGACATCGCGCCGGTCGTCGGCGGACCGGCCGGTGGTCCGGCGTTCACCGTCGAGACGTTCCTGGTCGGTACCTTCGTCGGTCTGATCGTGCTCGGCGTGCTGGCCGCGCAGTTCGCAGCCGCCGAGTACCGACGCGGACTGCTCGGCCTCACTCTGGCCGCCACCCCGAAGCGAGGCCGGGTGCTGGGTGCGAAGGCCGTCCTGGTCGCTGCGGTCGCCTTCGTGGTCGGCGCAGGTGCGGCCGCAGTGACCCTGCCGTTGGGCGAAGCACGCGCTCACGCCGTGCACTTCGCGGTCCTGACGGTGCCGGCGGCGGAGCAGCTGCGAGCCGTACTCGGGACCGGCCTGCTGCTGGCTGCGGCAGCGGTCCTGGCGCTGTCGCTCGGCGTGCTGCTGCGCCGCAGTGCCACGGCGATCACGGCCCTGGTCGCGGTGACCGTCCTGCCCTACCTGCTGGCGCTCGGCGGCATGCTGCCGACCGGTCCGGCCCAGTGGCTGCTCCGCCTCACCCCGGCGGCCGGCTTCGCGGTCCAGCAGGCCCTGCCGCGCTACGAGCAGGTGCTCTCCGTCTACACCCCGGCCAACGGCTACTTTCCGCTGCCGCCCTGGGGTGGGTTCGCGGTACTCGCCGGGTGGGCACTCGCCGCCCTGGCCGCCGCGGCGTTCGTGCTGCGCCGGAGGGACGCATGAACACCGTCGTGCTGGGGCGTGCCTGCCGCGCGGAGTGGACCAAGTTGCGGACGGAGACGGGCTTCCAGTGGCTGCTGGTCGGCCTGGTCGCGGTCACGGTGGCCGTGGGCGCGGCGAGCTGTGACGGGGCACGGAGCGTCGGAGACCCCGCACGGCTCGCGCTCAGCGGGGTGACAGCGGGTCAAGCGGTGGCCGTGGTCCTGGCGGTGCTGAGCGTGAGCGGCGAGTACGGCAGCGGGCTGATCCAGCTGACGCTGTCCGCGGTGCCCGCGCGGACGACGGTTCTGGCCGCGAAGGCGGCGGTGCTGAGTGCGACCGTCGCGGTGACGGGCGGCGTCGCGGTCCTCGGGTCGCTGCTCCTCGGCCACCTACTGCTGGCGGGCGGACCTGCCCTCACCGACGGGTCCTCGCTGCGGGCTGCCCTCGGGTCCGTCCTCTACCTGGTCCTGGTCACGCTGTTGGCGCTGGGCGTCGGCTTCGCGGTCCGGGACGGCGGGGTGGCGTCGGGCACGGTGCTGGCGCTGCTGTACCTCTTTCCGCTGCTCACCCACGTCGTGACGGATCCCTGGCTGCAACGGCAGTTGGCCCGCGTCGGCCCGATGCCCGCCGGGCTGGCCGTGCAGGCGACGACCGGCCTCGACAGGCTGCCGATCGGTCCGTGGACGGGGCTGGGCGTGCTGGCGCTCTGGACCGGCGCCGCGCTGCTGCTCGGCGGTGCGGTCCTGCGGCGGCGCGGCGCCTGAGACGCACGTCGTGGCCCGCAGAACCCACTGCGGGCCACCACGCTGCGACAGGCAGGAATTCACGTTCGTCAGTTCCCATTCTCGCGCCGTTCCCGATCGGCACCAGCGTGGCGGCTTCCTCTGTACACCCGCAGTTCAGCCGGCCGTCAACCGCGTTCAGGCCGTGTCCGGCGGGCGGATGGCACCCTCCGTCGGGCCGGAGCAGCAGCAGTCGTGACAACACCGACCGGCCGAGTGCGAGTTGATCACCGGTCGGGCCGCCTGACATGCTCAGACCTGTGACGGTTTCACCTGCCTCGTCTTCCTCGTCTGTCTCATCCACCTCTACCTGGTCCACCTCTACCTGGACCCGTCGGCGTCTGCTGGGCGGCGCGGTCAGCCTCGCCGCCCTGGGATCGTTCGCCACCGCGTGCGGTGGCAACTCCTCCTCGCCATCGGGTGACGCGGCGAGCGCATCCACCGCGCCGTCCGCGAGCCCGTCCCTCCCCGTCGGCAGCTCCGTGGACGCAGAGCTGATCGCCCGTCGCTATCCGGGGCTCAAGCCCTTCGCGCCGGCTCCTCCGCCGCCCGCCGTCAAACCGATCACGCTCAGCCTGGCGCACCCGCAGGTCTTCTCCCGGGTGCCGATCACCGAGAAGGTCGTCTTCGTCACCATCGACGACGGCCTGGAGAAGGACCCGGCGTTCATCCAGATGGTCAAGGACTTCCAGGTCCCGCTGACCGTCAGCCTCGCCGACACGCTCATCAAGGACGACTACCGGTACTTCGCCCAGCTGCACGCGACCGGGTTCGTGTCGATCCAGAACCACACGCTCACCCACCCCCTGGACATGCCACGCCTCTCCGCCGAACGGCAGTTGGCGGAGATCGCCGGGCAGCAGGAGAAGCTGCGCAAGGAGTACGGCGTGGCGCCGTACCTGTTCCGGCCGCCGGGCGGCAACTACGACACCGCGACCGTCACGGCGGCCAGGCAGGCGGGCCTGCGGGGCATGATGCTGTGGAAGGAGTCGATGGAGATCCACGACATGCAGTACCAGGACCCCGCCCACCGGCTCCACCCCGGCGACATCATCCTCTGCCACTTCCGCGGACCGGCCCAGCTCAAGGGCGAGACCATGGTCCAGATGATGGCCAACCTGTACCGGCACATCCAGGCCCAGGGCTTCACCGTCGCCGACGTCACCGACTACGTCTGACCCGTCTGACCGGATAACTGACGGCACGTCCGATTGCCGGGCCGGACCAACCGCTCGCGCAGGCGTAGCATGCTGCCGACGACGGGCATGATCGACTCGACGGCGGACCGGCGGATCAGGAGTTGGCGCACGATGACGCACAGTCAGGATTGGATGCGGGCAACCGCACCGGAGACCGCGCCCGCGCCGTCGCTGCGTCCGGAGGTGCCGCACTCCGCGCGCATCTACGACTTCTTTCTCGGTGGCAAGGACAACTTCCCCGCCGACCGGGCGGCCGCGGTGGAGATCGCCCGGGTGTGGCCCAGCCTGCCCGTGTCCATGCGCGCCAACCGGCAGTTCATGCGGCGCGCCATCCACCGACTGGCCGCCGAGCACGGCGTCCGCCAGTTCCTCGACCTGGGCACCGGGCTGCCGACCGAGCCGAACGCCCATCAGGTCGCCCAAGCCGTGCACCCGGACGCCCGAGTGGTGTACGTGGACAACGACCCGCTCGTGCTCGTGCACGCCCGGGCCCTGCTCACCGGCACCCGCGAGGGCCGGATCAGCTACATCGACGCCGACCTGCACGACACCGAGGCGATCCTCGCCTCGCCGCAGCTGCACCGGATCCTGGACCTGACGCAGCCGGTGGCGGTCAGCCTCTTCGCCATCCTGCAGTTCGTCACCGACGAGGACGCCGCCCGCGCCATCATCCGGCACCTGGTCGCCCCGCTCGCCTCCGGCAGCTTCCTGGCGCTGTCCACGGTCACCGCGGACAGCAACCCGAAGGAGGTCGAGGAGGGCCTCGCGGTCTACGCCGCGCGCGGCATCCCGGAGCGCGCCCGCACCAGGGACGAGGTAGCGGCGCTCCTGACCTCCGCCGGTCTTGAGGTCCTCGACCCCGGCGTGCAGCTGGTGCACCGCTGGCACCCGGACGAGGAGTCCGCCGCTCTGCTCGACGCACACGTCCAGATGCACGGCGCGATCGCCCGCAAGCCGTAACGGCCCAGAAGTCCCCCGAAGTCCCGGCCCTCGCGCCAGGAACCGGCGAGTCAGACCAGCAGACCGATGCCGGTCGCCAGCATCACCAACGCCGTTGCGGCGTGGACGCCGTACGCGATGGCCTTCGGCCCACCGCTGCGCAGCACGACCACCGCGTCTCCGGCGGGTATCGCGGCGAACACCAGCATGTACCAACCCAGCACTGACGTGGTCGAGACGAGCATCAACACGAATACGAACACCCCGGGCACGATCTCGCGCAGACCCTTCACGCGCAGCCAGGGCCAGAAGGCGGGGTCGTCGGCCGGTGCGTCGGGAATGCCGAAGCCGGCGGCGGTCCGCGGCCTGGTGACGGCATTCCCGCCCATGAGGATGAGGGCCGCGCCGATCAGGCCGGCGAGGACAGTGGCACTGGTGGTGAGCATGGGCTGTCCTGTCCGTTGAGGGAATCATTTTTGACGAATCGGTTGTCAAGGGACAAGAACGATCCGGCCGCGGACGCCGCCCTTGGCCATCGCCTGGTAGGCACCGGCTGCTTCGTCGAGCGGCACGACCGCGTGGACGCGAGCCGGGAGTTCCCCCGTGGCCACCCGTGCGAGCAATCCGGCGAGCAGCGCACCGTCGGGATGGGCGAACACGACCTCGACGGCGATGCCGCGCTCCTCGGGAAGTCGCGCGGCCGGCTGCACGCCGACGAAGCGGCCACCGTCGCGCACCGCCCGTAGGGCCTGCTCCTGCAGGGCTCCGGCGTCGGCAACGGCATCCCAGTCCCGCTCCTGCCCGAGATCGGTGGCGAAGTCGACGCCGAGACCCCGGACGAACGGCTCGTCGGCCGCTCGGGCCAGCCCGGTCACCCGCCAGCCGCGGTCCTGGGCGAGCACGGCGACGTGCGCGCCCACGGCGCAAGTGGCCTGGCGTGTCCGGCGGTTGATCCCGCGCGCCCTCGACCTGTCCCAGCTCTTGCCGCCTGACAGCGCATTCGCTTTCATGTTCATGACCAAGTGAACATGAGTGAGCAGAAAGGAGCCTGATCCATGCGCACCTTACGCATCCGCGCGGCACGCGCCGCGCTCGGAGCCGCGCTCGCGCTGACCGGGGCCCTGGCGGGCGGCGGTGCCGCGCAGGCGTCGACCACGGCGACCTCCGGCGACGGCGCGGCGCTCGCGGTCACCCCGCCGATGGGCTGGAACGACTGGGCCCACTACCAGTGCGGGGTCAGCGAGGCGGTCGTCAAGGCCAACGCCCAGGCCCTGGTCAGCTCGGGCCTGGCCGCCAAGGGCTACAACACGGTCACCGTGGACGACTGCTGGCTGGCCTCCAGCCGGGACGCCAACGGCAACCTGGTCGCCAACCCGACCCTCTTCCCGGACGGCATGGCCGCGCTCGGCAGCTACCTGCACGGCCTCGGCCTCAAGTTCGGGATCTACGAGGACGCGGGCTACCAGACCTGCGGCGGCTACCCGGGCAGCGGCGTCCCCAACGGCGGCGGGGCCGACCACTTCGCCCAGGACGCGAAGCTCTTCGCCTCCTGGGGCGTCGACTACCTCAAGCTGGACGGCTGCAACCTCTACCAGGCCAAGGGCCAGACCCAACTCCAGGCCTACCAGGGCGCGTACGCGGCGGAGAACGCCGCGCTCAAGGCGTCGGGCCGGGACATCGTCTTCTCCGAGTCCGCGCCCGCCTACTTCCAGGGCAGCGCAGAGCGCGGCACCCCGGACTGGTACAGCGTCCTCGGCTGGACCGGCCAGTACGGCCAACTCTGGCGCGAGGGATGGGACATCGCCACGTACGATGCCAGCAACCCGACCGCGGACCGCTTCTACAGCGTCCTCGACAACTACGGCTACGACCGCTGGCTCGGCCGCTATGCCGGGCCCGGCGACTGGAACGACCCGGACTTCCTGATCGCGGGCGACTCCGGGATGACCCCGGACGAGTCCCGCAGCCAGATCGCGCTCTGGGCGATGCTGAGCGCGCCGATGATCCTCTCCTCCGACGTGTCCTCACTGTCCGCGCAGTCGGTCGCCGACCTGGGCAACAGCGACGTCGTCGCGGTGGACCAGGACCCGTTGGGCAAGCAGGGCGCGGTGCTCTCCTCCGACGGGACCACCGACATCCTGGCCAAGCCGCTGGCCAACGGTGACCGCGCGGTGGCCCTGCTCAACCGCGGCGGAACGGCCGAGACGGTCACCACCACGACCGCCGACGTCGGCTTCACCGGCGGCAGTGGCTGCACCTGGTCGGTCAAGGACCTGTGGACCGGCACCAGCACGACCAGCACCGGCGCCCTCACCGCGACCATCCCCTCCCACGGCACGGCGATCCTCCGCGTCAGCCCGGCCTCGGGGTGCGGGGCCACCGTCCCGACGGGGCAGCTCGTGGGCAACGGCAGCAAATGCGTCGACGACTCCGGCAGCGGCACCGCCGACGGCAATCCGGTCATCCTGTACAGCTGCACCGGCAATCCCAACCAGCGCTGGCAGTTGGCCCCCGACGGCGCCGGCAGCTCCGACGTCACCGTTCGCACGCTCGGCAAGTGCCTCTCCGTGCAGAACGGCGGCACCGCCGACGGCACCGCGGTCGTGCTGGCGACCTGCACCGGCGCACCGGGGCAGACCTGGAGCTACCAGCAGAACGGCAACCTGGTCGACACCCACTCCGGCCTCTGCCTCGACGTCAACGGCGGTGGCACCGCCGACGCGACCCCGCTCGACGCCTGGCCCTGCGGCAGCAACCAGCTCAACCAGATCTGGTCCCTGCCGGTCTGACCCACCTCGCGCGCGAACCCCGAGGTCGGTGACCGGCCGTAGTCAATACAATCACGGGACCGTCGGCTTTCCGGGGCCGCACTCTGCCGCAACGCAGGGTGCGGCCCCGGAAGGCCAGTTCACCAACTTGTGGGGTTGCACCAATGCTGACGATGCAGGAAGCTCTGCTCGCCCTCAACACGTACTGGTCGAAGCAGGGGTGTCTGGTCGCCCAGCCGATGAACAGCGAGGTCGGCGCCGGAACGCTCAACCCAGCCACCTTCCTTCGGGTCCAGGGCCCGGAGCCGTGGCGGGTCGCCTACGTCGAGCCCAGCGTGCGCCCCGACGACTCGCGCTACGGCGAGAACCCCAACCGCCTGCAGACGCACACGCAGTTCCAGGTGATCCTCAAGCCCGAGCCGGGCAACGCGCAGGAGCTCTACCTGGGCAGCCTCAAGGCGCTCGGCATCGACATCGAGGCGCACGACGTCCGCTTCGTCGAGGACAACTGGGCCTCGCCCGCGCTCGGCGCCTGGGGGCTCGGCTGGGAGGTGTGGCTGGACGGCCTGGAGATCACCCAGTTCACCTACTTCCAACAGGCCGGCGGCCTGACGCTGGACCCGGTGTCGGTGGAGATCACCTACGGCCTGGAGCGCATCCTGATGGCCCTTCAGGGGGTCAGCCACTTCAAGGACATCGTCTACGCGCCCGGCGTCACCTACGGCGAGGTCTTCGGCCAGGCCGAGTACGAGATGAGCCGGTACTACCTCGACGACGCCGACGTGGACACCAACCGCGAGCTCTTCGAGGCCTACGCCCGCGAGGCCCGTCGCCTGCTCGACCTGCGGCTGCCGGTCCCGGCCTACTCCTACGTGCTCAAGTGCTCGCACTCCTTCAACGTGCTCGACGCCCGCGGCGCCATCTCCACCACCGAGCGCGCGCGTTCCTTCGCCCGGATGCGCGGCCTCGCCCACGAGGTGGCGCAGCTGTGGGCCGAGCGCCGCGCCGAGCTGGGCCACCCGCTGGGCACCGGAGCGGGCGCGGCCGACGCCGCCACCCAGGACACCGCCGAGCCCGTTCCCGCCCCCGGCACGGACGGACGACGGACGCTCGCCTTCGAGATCGGCTTCGAGGAGCTGCCGCCCGCCGAGGCCGACCGCGTCGTCGACCAGGTACGGGAGGCCATTGAGACCGGGCTCGGCGCGACCCGGCTCGGCCACGGCACCCTGCACGTCGCGGCCACCCCGCGCCGCGTGGTGGTGACCTTGGAGGGCGTCGAGGCCACCGAGCCCGACCACGAGCAGTCCGTGCGCGGCCCGCGCGTCTCCGCCGCCTACGACGCCGAGGGCGCGCCCACGCCCGCGCTGCTGGGCTTCGCCCGCAGCCAGGACGCGGACCCGGCCGAGCTGACCCGCGCCGAGTTCGGCGGACGCGAGCACGTCGTGCTGACCCGCCCGGTCCGCGGCCGGTCGGCCGAGGAGGTGCTCGCGCAGGTCCTGCCCGCCGTCGTCTCCGGCCTGCGTGCGGAGAAGAACATGCGCTGGAACGCCTCCGGCCTGTCCTTCAGCCGCCCGATCCGGTGGATCCTGGCCCTGCTCGGCGACGAGGTCGTGCCCTTCGAGGTGTCCGGCCTCGCCGCAGGCCGCACCACCCGCGTCCACCGCACCGCCGAGCAGCCGGTCATCGAGGTCCCCGCGGCCGACGGCTATCTGGAGCTGCTCGCCCGCCACGGCATCGTCGCCGACACCGCTGCCCGCCGCGCGGCGATCGGGGCCGCCGCGACGCGCCTGGCCGCCGAGGTCGGCGGCGTGGTGGACCTCGACGCCAACCGCGCGCTGGTGGACGAGATCGCCAACCTGGTCGAGTACCCGACCCCGATCCTCGGCACCTTCGACCGCAAGTACCTGGAACTGCCGGACCAGATCCTCACCACGGTCATGCGCAAGCACCAGCGCTACCTGCCCGTCCTCGACGCCGAGGGCAAGCTGCTGCCGTACTTCGTGACGGTCGCCAACGGCGCCTGCGACCAGGACGTGGTGCGGCGCGGCAACGAGGCCGTGCTGCGGGCGCGTTACGAGGACGCCGCGTTCTTCTGGCGCGCCGACCTGGACACCCCGCTCGCGTCGATGCAGGAGCGGCTCGAACTGCTCACCTTCGAGGACAAGTTGGGCTCTATGGCCGACCGGGCGCAGCGGATCGCGTCCACGGCCACCGAGTTCGCCTCGCAGCTGCCCATCGGGGCCCGCGACCTGATCACCCTGGAGAAGGCCGCCGGGCTGGTGAAGTTCGACCTCGGCTCGCAGATGGTCACCGAACTCTCCAGCCTGGCCGGGGTCATGGCCGAGGTCTACGCCCGGCAGGCGGGCCAGCCCGAGGAGGTCGCCCAGGCGCTCTTCGAGACGGAGCTGCCCCGCCACTCCGCCGACCGGCTGCCGGAGTCGACAGCGGGCGCACTGCTGGCCCTGGCCGACCGCGCCGACCTGCTCGCCGGCCTGCTGCCCCTGGGCGGCGCGCCGACCGGCGGTTCCGACCCCTTCGGCCTGCGCCGGGCCGCACTCGGCGTGGTCAACATCCTGCGCGCCCACCCGGCGCTCTCGCCGTTGACGGTCTCCGGCATGCTGCGGATCGCCGCCGAGCGGCAGCCGCTGGACGTCACCGCCGAAAGCCTTGACGAGGCCCAGCAGTTCGTCGTCCGCCGGTTCGAGCAGCAGCTGCTGGAGGCCGGACACGCCGTCCAGGACGTCCGCGCGGTCCTGCCGCAGGCGGACCGTCCGGTGCGGGCCGCCGGGCGACTCGCGGAACTCGAAGCAGCCCACGGCACCGCGCCGTTGGCGCTGGCGACCGCCGCGGTCCAGCGCGTGCTGCGCATCGTCCCGACCGGAACGGAGCCCACGCCCGACCCCGCGCTGTTCTCCGCCGGGCCCGAGCACGACCTGCACCAGATCGTCCTCAAGCTGCGCACCATCCTGGGCGACCAGCCCGACCTGGCGGCGTTCCTCCAGCAGAGCAGCCCGCTGGTGGAGGCGGTCGACGCCTTCTTCGACGGCGTCATGGTGATGGACCAGGACCTCACCATCCGCGCCAACCGCCTCGCCCTCCTGGCCACCGTCCAGCAACTCGTCAGCCCCGTCCTCGCCTGGACCGAGCTCAAGTGACGCGCGGCCGTTAGCGCCGATGCCGTTCCGTCCTCTCCGCGCGGACGGGACGGCAACAGGCGCCACGGTGAGAGCACTACCGTGTCTGCCATGTGGACGGACGACTGGCTGACCGACACCCGCACCTCCTACGACACCGTTGCAACGGACTACGCGGACCTGATGCGCGACTCCCTCACCCAGGGCCGCTACGTCCGCGCCGCCCTGGCACTGTTCGCCGACAGCGTGCGGGCGGCAGGCGACGGGCCGGTGGCGGACGTCGGCTGCGGCCCCGGGCACGTCACCGCCCACCTGCACGGCCTCGGTCTCGACGCCTTCGGCATCGACCTCTCCCCCGGCATGGTCGACGTCGCCCGGCGCGACCACCCCGGCCTGCGGTTCGACGTGGGCTCGATGACGGAACTCGACCTCGCCGAGGCCTCGTTGGCCGGCCTGCTGGCCTGGCAGTCACTGATCCACATCCCCGACGACCAGGTGCCGGTCGTCCTCGGGCAGTTCCGTCGGGCGCTACGTCCGGGCGCGCCACTCCAGCTCCTCTTCCACATCGGCGACGGCGCGCGGACGAAGACCGAGGGCTACGGCGGCCATCCGATGCGGGTCCAGGTCCATCGCCGTCAGCCGGAGCAGGTGACGGCCTGGCTGCGCGAGGCCGGTTTCGCGGTCGAGGCTCAGCTGGTGCTGGGGCCGGGCGAACAGTCGTCGCAGGCGGTTCTCTTCGCACGGCGTAGTTGAGGGGATGCCGGGCGCAGTTCCATCGTCGGAACAGACGATGCGTCAGTTCGTGGCCGTACGTGGTTCATAGGGTCCTCCAACGCTGGCCGGAGAGCCGCCCGACCCCCGGATCCGCGTGCGAGACTCCGGCTCTCTCGATCCGTTGGGGTGGCAGTGAGCGGAGAAAAGGCCCTTCTACCGAGCCCGGTCCAGAGCCCGTGCGCGAGCCCGAGCCCGGTCGACGGCGCGCCGGACGAGGCTGGCGTGCGCGAACTGCTGGTCCTCACCGGGCCGTGGCTTCCGGTCACCTCGTTCCTCGCCAGACTGCCGGCGGCCCTCGCCCCGACCGGCACGCTCATCATGATCACGGCCGGCTCGGGCATCGGGAACGCGAGTCTGGCGGCCGGGCTCCTCTGGGTGGGTCAGGCCGTCGGCGGCCCGCTCATCGGCCGGATCGCCGACCGCCGGGGCCATCGGGGCACCCTCGTCACGGCGTCCCTGGTCAACGCCGTGGCCACGGCCGCCCTGGTGGCCGCCGTGACCACCGGGCGGTCGCTCGCCGTCGAGGCGCTCTGTTCCCTGGCGGCCGGGCTGACCGTCCCTCAGATCGGGCCTCTCTCCCGGGTCCGCTGGGTCGCGCTGGTCGCAGGGCTCCCCGGCGAACGTCAACTCGTGGCCCGCGCCCTGTCGTTGGACACCCTGTTGGACGAACTCGGCTTCATGGTCGGCCCCGCGCTGGCAGGCGTGCTCGCCGTCGGCACCCATCCCGCCGCCGGCGTGGCCCTCGCCGCGCTGCTGACAGCCGTGGCCGGAACGGCCTTCGCGCGGCATCGGTCCGCGCCCGGCCCGTGCGCGCGCTCCGGGAGCGGCAGCGGACCGCGTCTCCTCTCGACGCCCCTGGTCGTGCTGCTGGCCCTGGCGCTGCTCCAGGGGATGGTCTGGGGTGCCGCCAACGCCGGGGTGAACGCCCTCGCCAGGACACTGGACGATCCGGGGATGGCCGGACTCGTCTGGAGCAGCATGGCGGTGACCAGCAGTGTCGCCGGTCTGGTGGTGACACTCCGCCGGAGCGCGGTCCGGCTCACCTCGCTGCTGCGCGTCGCGGTCGTGGGCCAGGCGGTGCTGGCCCTGCCGCTCCTCTCCGTGCACGGGCTCCCGGCGGCGGCCCTCGCCGTGGCGGCGGTGGGGGTGGCCGTCGCACCCCATCTGATCGCTATCTTCGGGCTCGCCGAGACCGTGGCACCGGCCCACCGGATGGGCGAAGCGATGACCCTGCTCGGCAGCGGTCTCATCGTCGGCCAGGGGACCGCCGCCGTGGCGGCCGGACGACTCGCCGCGACCCACGGATACCCGGCGGCCCTCGGCACCGCCTGGGCCGCCTCCGTCGTCGCCGCGGTCGTCGCCCTGCTTCTCGTGCGCCGGGCACGCTTCGATCCGCCCGCCACACCGGGACCGGCTGCGGTGGCGAAGGGCTCGGACACCGTGGTTTCATCGCCATGAGCCCTGGCCCGCTCCATCCGGCCCGCCGAGCAGCATGCGCAGGAGACGTGGCGACGTGACCAGATCCCCCCAGGAGGCCGGAGCGTCCGGTCCCGGGCTGGACGAGGCAGTGCTCGGTGCGCTCTTCACCCAGTCCCCGGTGGGGCTCCAGGTCTACGATCCACGGCTGCGCTTGCTCCGGGCCCACACCACGACACGGTTCCGCAGCGACCTCCCGGTCGAGGAACTGCTGGGCCTCCCGATGGCGGAGGTGCTGAACGCCTTCCACGTCGAGGACGTGGAGGACCTGATCGCGGGCTGCCGGGAGGTGCTCGCCACGGGCACTCCGGTGCGGGAGCGTCGGGTGCGGCTGCACGACCCGAACCCGGCGGCGCCGGTCCGGGTGGCCTCGGTGTCCAGCTTCCGGCTGCAGAACGCCGACGGCACCGTGCTCGGCGTCGCCGCCGCGATCGTCGACATCACCGAGCGCGTGCGCGCCGAGGAGCGGCTGGAGCTGCTGGACCTGGCCGCCAACACCGTCGGCACCACCCTGGACCTCTTCCGGACCGCCGAACAGCTCGGCGACGTCGTGGTCCCGCAGCTCGCCGACACCTTCTCGGTGCACGTCTTCGACGCGGTGCTGCGCGGCGAGGCGCCCCCGTCGGACACGGACCTGCCGACGCTCCCCCTCCGCCGCGCCGTCTTCCGCCGCGCCGACACCCGGGCGCAGCAGGCGCCCAGGACCACGGTCACCCGCAAGGACGAGGTCGGCGAGTACCTGGCCGGCAGCCCGTTCCACCGGGCGCTGACGGAGCTGCAGCCGCTGCTGATCGACCGTCTGGACCCCGACTCGCAGCCGTGGCTGGACCCGGACCGGAGCCGGCGCGACGAGCTGCTGCTCGCCTCCGGCGCGCACTCGATGATGGTGGTGCCGCTGCTGGCCCGTGGCGTGGTGCTCGGTCTGGCGTCCTTCTACCGCTGGCGCAGCCCCGCGCCGTACGACCACGACGATCTGACGCTGGCCGAGCAGCTCACCTCGCGGACGGCGTTGTCCATGGACAACGCCCGCCTCTACAGCCGGGAGCGGTGGGTCGCGGGCGTCGTCCAGCACACCGCCAGGGACACGGGGACCTACTCCCAGTCCGCCGTCGAGGCCGCGCAGGCCTACCGCCCGGCCGGTGCCGCGGACGTCTGGTTCGACGTGCTGCCGCTCTCCGGCGCTCGAGTCGCCCTGGTCGCCGGGGAGGCCCTCGCGCCGACCGCCAACGCGGCCGCGGCCCTGGGCGAGCTCCGCGCGGCGGTCGCGGCCCTGTCCGAGCTGGACCTGCCACCGGACGAGCTGCTGACGCGGCTTCAGGACATCGTCAGCCGCAACACCCGCGGCGGCGGCCCCGCCGATGCGGGAGCGGATGCGGGAGCGGATGCGGGAGCGGATGCGGGAGCGGATCCGGGCCGGCCCGTCCCGGCCGCCTGCCTGTACGCGGTCTACAACCCGGTCAGCCGGCGCCTGCGCGCGGCGAGCGCCGGCTATCCGGCCCCGGTGGTCGTCACCCCGGACGGAGCGGAGCTGCTCGACGTCGACCCCGGCCCGGCGCTGGGCCAGGGGGTCGGCGACTACGCCGTCGCCGGTCGCACGCTCCCGGAAGGCAGCCTGGTCGTCCTGCGGAACGGCGCGCTCGCTCCCCTCGACCGGCGCGACGGGATTAGCGGCGGGATTGGCGGCGTTGACGGGAATGACGCGAACACCGCCTCGGCCTACGCCGACCTGCTCGGCCCGGCGCTCGCCGACACACAGCTCCCGCTGCGCGACCTGTGCGTGACCGTCCTCGACGCCCTCGCCCCGCATTCCCCGCACGAAACGCGCCAGGACGCGGCCGTCCTGATCGCGCGGCCCCGCGCACTCGGGCCGGACCGTGCCGTCACCTGGGAGCTGCCGAACAGCTCCGAGTCGGTGGGGCAGGCACGCGCGCTGGCGACGGCGCAGCTGACTGACTGGGGTCTGACCGAGCTGGTCGACGACGTGGCCCTGGTCGTCAGCGAGCTGGTCACCAACGCCGTCCGGCACGCAGACGGTCCCGTCCTGCTGCGGCTGATCCGCGACCGCGCGCTGATCTGCGAGGTCAGCGACGACAGCAGCACCGCGCCGCACCTCCGCCGCGCCCTGGACACCGACGAGGGCGGACGTGGCCTGTTCATCACCGCCCAGCTCTCCGAACGCTGGGGCGTCCGCCCGGCCCTGCGGGGCAAGGCGATCTGGGCGGAGCTGCCCCTGCCCGCGCCGCCCTTGGGGTGAGTTCGCGGCCGGGCCCTCTCCCGGCTTTCCCGCCGCGGTCGCCGCCACTGACCCCGCCTCACCCGCCTGCTCACCCTCCCGCTGCACGCAGCCGCGCGGCGGCGATGCCGCGGCGGGGGTCGTGGCTGTCGAGCAGGGCGAGCGCATGGCGGTGCAGGGCAGCGTCGTAGCGGGCGTGGTGGCCGAAGTCGAGGGCCAGCGCCGGGTCGACGGCGCTGAGCACCACCTCGCGCAGCGCGACGTGCAGGTGGTCGCGCCACTCGACGACGCCGGGAGCCTCCGAGCGCGGCAGCAGCGGTCCCGAGTAGGCGGCGACGGCCGCCGCCGGATCGGCGCGTCGGAGGGCTGCCACGACCTCGACGGCGTCGCAGGCCAGCGCTGCGGTGAGCGCGTAGCGGCGGGTCGCGATCCCGCCGCCCAGTGCGCTGCGCAGATGGGAGACCTCGGCTTTGAAGGTCGAGGCGGACACCGAGCGGTCCCCGTAGAGTGCGTCGTGCAGCCGCTCCGGCGTGAAGCCCTCGGGCTCCAGCGCCAGCAGCGCGAGTATCTCCAACTGGCGTGGGCGCAACGGTAGTTCTACACCAGCGCGGTGCAGCGCGGGCGTCTCGCCGAGGGCCCGCAGGCGGAGCGTGGCAGCACGGGCTCCCGGCTCGTCCTCGCGCAGCCGCTCCTCGATCCCGGCGGCCAGCAACCGCACCGTGGACAGCGCCAGCGGGTGCGACCGGTCCCAGGTCGTCGACAGGTCCAGCACGCCGAGGACCCGGCCCGCCGCGTCGCGGATCGGCGCGCAGTAGCAGACCCAGCCGTGCAGCGCGGCCAGGTAGTGCTCGGCGGAGAAGACGGTGGCGGCCTGTCCGCGCAGCAGGGCCATCGACAGCGCGTTGGTCCCCATCGCCTGCTCGTCCCACCGGCCGCCCGGCGCGAAGTTGAGCTTCTCCGCCTGCGCTCGCATGTGCCGCCCGCCGCAGGTCCACAGGATGGTCCCGGACTCGTCCGTGACCGCCGCGACGAAGCCCGCGTCGTCGGCGATCCGGCGCAGCTCGTCCGCGACGGCCGTGATGGGCTCGCGCAGCCGCGAGTGCGCCCAGAGCGAGCGGGCCGCGTCCGCGTCACCGACCGGTGCCTCCACGCAGGCCCGGTCCACGCTCGCCCCGCTGCGCGCCCACGACTCGGCCACCTCGACGCGTAGGCTCTCGGCCTTCTCCTCCGGTCTGGCCAGCCCGGACCAGGCACGCTCCAACTCGGCACGGCGCCGCCGCAGTCCGGCCGCCGTCGCCACCTGTCCGGCCGTCCCGGCCGACCTGCCCGCCCGCACGCGTCCAGCACTCACGTCATCCATTTACAACGCCCCGGCCGTGCCCGACAAGGGAGCCTGCAAGGCGACTGCTCCCGCCCGCCCTGCCTGGACGCGTGGCCAGTATCCGTCACGACAGCTGATTCCGAAGAGATATGACGTCCCATCACTCCAACGAGTGGTTCGCAGACGACTCGGCCCACGCCGCGTGCCATGGGGTTAGCGTCGGGACAGAGCCCGCCGGGGCAGGGCGGGTTCAGATGCGGGTGCAGGTACAGGAACGCAAGGAGCTGGCGCTGACTGCGGGGAGGGTGCCGTGATGGTGACGTCCTGGGTGCACGGTCGGCGGTCACGCCCCAAGGACCCAGCTACCCCTGGTGACGCAGCGAGCGTCTGGGCGCTCCTGGGAGCCGATAGCCGCTCGGCCGCCGCCCGCGACCGGTCCCGGCGGCAGGCCCTGGGCCGCGCCCGGGGCGCACCGTACGGCCGCGCTTTAGGCCAGGCCCTCACCGACGAGCCGGTGCGTCCGATCGGCGCCGCCCGCGTTCGCCCACCCGACCCTCCACCCGCAGCGCTGGAGGCACCGCCAGAGCGGGCCGGGCAGGCGAGGCAGGCACGGCAGGACGGGAGGGCAACGAAGATGGCCGGGACCACCGCAAGGGCCGACGACGACACCCACGGCATCACCACCAGCAACACCGGCGCCACCCACGCGCAACTCGCGGTCGCCGCGCGGAACCGGCTCGCACTGCTCTGGGAGGCCGGGGTCCGGATCGGCACCACCCTCGACGTG
Organism: Streptacidiphilus sp. BW17; assembly: GCF_041262485.1. Classification (NCBI taxonomy): domain Bacteria; kingdom Bacillati; phylum Actinomycetota; class Actinomycetes; order Kitasatosporales; family Streptomycetaceae; genus Streptacidiphilus; species Streptacidiphilus sp. BW17. Next base: position 307,398 of record NZ_JBGCCR010000004.1, read on the forward strand.
GCGCAGACCGCCGAGGAGCTGGCCGAGGTCGCACTGCCGGAGTTCGCCCAGTACGCCACCGTCGACCTGGCCGAGTGGGTCCGCGCGGGCCAGGAGCCCCCGCCCGCCGAGACCGGCGAGCCCCTGCACCGCGCGGCGACCCGGACGATCCGCGCGGGCGGGCCGCTGCTCCCGCTCGGTGCCGAGGTCGCGTTCGCGAAGGAGGGGGCGCAGGCCCGGGCGCTGCGCGTCGGGCGGGCCGTGCTGGACGAGTGCTCGGAGCGCGTCACCGGCGCCGAACCGGGCCTGGCTGCGTACCGGATGGCTTCCGTCATCGCCGTCCCACTGCGGGCCAGGGGCACGGTGCTCGGCGTGGCCTCCTTCTACCGCTCTCGGGACGCCGGGCCGTTCCGCGCGGACGACCTGCGGTTGGCCGAGGAGCTGGCGCAACGCGCCTCCGTCTGCCTGGACAACGCCCGCCGCTTCACCCGCGAGCACTCCCTCGCACTGACCCTGCAGCGCAGCCTGCTGCCGCACGCCCTGCCCGCACTGCCCGCTGTCGAGGTGGCCCATCGCTACCTCCCGGCCCAGGAGGGCGTGGGCGGCGACTGGTTCGACGTGATCCCGCTCTCCGGCGCGCGGGTCGCCCTGGTGGTCGGGGACGTCGTCGGCCACGGCCTCCACGCCGCCGCCACCATGGGCCGGTTACGCACGGCGGTGCGCAACTTCGCGGCGCTCGACCTGCCGCCGGAGGAGCTGCTCGGCCATCTCGACGCCCTGGTCGACACCATGGACCGGGAGCTGGACGGCGATCCGGACGCCGGTCTGCACAGCGGCATCGGCATCATCGGCGCCACCTGCCTCTACGTCATCTACGACCCGGTGAGCGGCAGTTGCACCATGGCCGGGGCGGGGCACCCCGCCCCCGCGCTGATCCTGCCGGACGGGACGGTCCGCTTCGCGGAGGTGCCCTCGGGTCCCCCGCTCGGCCTGGGCTCGACGCCGTTCGAGGCGATCGAGCTGCCGCTCCCGGAAGGCTCCCGGATCGTCCTCTACACCGACGGCCTCATCGAGGACCGCGGCCAGGACATCGACATCGGCATGGCCAGGCTGGGCGCGTCCCTCGTCGGACGCGACCGCTCGCCCGAGGAGCTGTGCGCGTCGGTCCTCTCCCGGCTGCTGCCGCAACGGCCCAGGGACGACGTGGCGGTGCTGGTGGCCCAGACCCGCGGCCTGGACGACGACCGGGTCGCCCGCTGGTCCGTCCCGCTGGAGCCGTCCGCCGTCGCCGGGCTGCGGGCCGAGGTGTCCGCGCGGCTCACCGGCTGGGGCCTGCACTCGCTGGCGACCACGGCCGAACAGCTGGTCAGCGAGCTGGTGACGAACGCGATCCGACATACCGACGGCCCGGTCGAGCTGCGGCTGCTCCGCGACCGCTCGCTGATCTGCGAGGTCGCCGACGGCAGCGGCGTCTCCCCCCGACTGCGCCGGGCCCGCAGCGAGGACGAGAGCGGACGTGGCCTCTTCCTGGTCGCGCAGCTGGCCTCCCGGTGGGGCACCCGATTCACCGACGACGGGGGCAAGGTGATCTGGGCCGAGCTCACCACGCCCGGCGGCGCGGCCGGATGAGCCCGTGTCCGCGTCCGGCTAGGGTGAGGCATGCCCGAAATGATCTCCACACCGCAGCCGAGCCCCTGGCCGACCCGTGCCGAGGCCGTCGACGGCTCCGACGCCGCGGCCGTCCGCCGGGTCAACCTCGCCGCGTTCCCGACGCGCAACGAGGCGGACCTGGTCGACGCGCTGCGCACGGACGCCCGCGCCTGGCTGCCCGACTCCTCGTTCGTCGCCGAGGCCCCGGACGGGACCGTCGTCGGACACGCCCTGCTGACGCGCTGTCATGTCGACGGCGCCCCGGCGCTGGCGCTCGCCCCGGTGGCCGTGCTGCCGCAGCGGCAGCGTCTCGGTGCGGGCACGTCGGTGGTCCACGCGGCGCTGGACGCTGCGCGCAAGGCGGGCGAGCAGCTGGTCCTGGTGCTCGGTCACCCCGCGTACTACACGCGGTTCGGGTTCGTGCCCGCCTCCGGCTACGGCATCAAGCCGCCGTTCGACGTCCCGGACGAGGCGATGATGGCCCTCGCCCTGGACCCGGGCCGCCCGGTCCCGACCGGATCGATCCGCTACGCCGACGCGTTCGGCGTCGAGGACTGAGCGCTCCCGGAAGCGGCAGCCGCCGCGGCCGGAGCCGTCGCAGCAGCAGAAGCCGCCGCAGTAGCCGGAACCGCGCCGGGCACCGCTGTGGGAACCGCAGCCGGAGTCGTCCCGCCCACGAGCTCGTGCGTGGCGGAGCTGGTGTCCACAAAGAGCATGCCGAAGGCCGTGGCCATGGCCACGAAGGCGTCCGAGGCATTGACATGCCGGCCACCGTCGACAACCAGCGCGGCGGCGTCCACCAGCAACGCGACGCAGCCGATGACCGCGTGGGCGGCCCACACCCCGTCGATGACGGGCGGGTGCGGCTGCGTCAGGCCCTTCTGGGCCTGTTTCGACGTGGCCGGGTTGATCACCGCGCCCATCAGGCCCGCGGCCAGAGCCGTGAAGACCTTGGCCACGCCCGAGAGGTCGATCTTCTCGGTCTCCCAGGCCACCCCGGCCATCGCCGCCATCAGTCCCAGATAGGCCACCATCAGCGCCGCGCGCGACCACATGGCCGGGTTCCTCACCGCATGCTCCCGTCGACTCCCCTGTCGTACATGCGTCAGAGAATCGACCACACCGGACTTTTCGGCAAGTCCGGCCGGGTAACGATGTGGGCGAGGTGACCGCCAGTCAGACCTGCGGCGGGAACTCCGCCTCGATCACCTCGGCGGAGTCGCCCTCGAACTCGAAGTTCTCCAGCGGCACGCCGTAGCGGCGCGCGATCTCGTAAAGGTCGTGGCGCTCGGTGATCACCGTCTCGTCGCCGACCGGGTTGTTCAGCGCGTCGAACACCTGGGCGACCACCTGGCGGGGGTCGATCTCAATCTTGACCCAGACCCGCACCGATGTACCGGACTGTCCCGTCATGATCCAATCATCCGTCCGCAAGGCCCTCGGTTCCAGTCGGCACGCCGGGCGCGCGCCCGCGCTCCCGTCCCGACGGCGGGCGGAGGCGCGGGCGTGGGCGCGCAGGCCGCTGCCACGCCGGCTCGCCTAACCGGCCGCCTCGACCAGCTTGGCGTAAGGCGCGTTCTTGCGCACCGCCTCGATGCTCTTCTCGCACGCCTCACGGCTCTCGAAGGCCTCGCTCAGGGCGATGACCTCGCCGGACGCCGACTTCAGCGTGAAACGGAACTCCTGCGCCTTGTCCTGGTGGACCTCGAACTTGCCGGGCATCCCCGCACTCCTTCGCTCTTCGTTCGACTCGACCTCGCCGTCCGCCCACCAGAACGACGTGAATCAGTCACTCTTCGTGGCGAATCGGCTACAGCCGAAGCTAACGCCGATCGCCCGCGTCGGCATCTGGAGCGGAGCGACGCGGGCGATCAGGAGGCGGTGAGCCGTCGGCCCGTCAGAGAATGGCGCCGGGGCGGTACTTGGCGGCCTCGGGGTAGCGGGCGGCGACCTCCTCGACGCGGCGGACCACCTCGGCGACCTGGCCGGACGCGGCGCCGGTGAAGGAGAGCCGGTCCGCCAGCAGCGCATCCAGACCGGCCCGGTCCAGCGGGATCCGCTCGTCCGCCGCCAGGCGATCCAGCAGCTGGTTCTCGCGGACACCCTGGCGCATGGCCAGCGCGGAAGCGACGGCGTGCTCCTTGATCGCCTCGTGCGCGGTCTCCCGGCCGACGCCGGCGCGCACCGAGGCCATCAGCACCTTGGTGGTGCCGAGGAACGGGAGGTAACGGTCCAGCTCGGCGGCGATGACCGCCGGGAAGGCGCCGAACTCGTCCAGCACCGTCAGGAAGGTCTCGATCAGGCCGTCGAAGGCGAAGAACGCGTCCGGCAGCGCCACGCGGCGCACCACGGAGCAGGAGACGTCGCCCTCGTTCCACTGGTCGCCGGAGAGCTCGGAGACCATGGAGGCGTAGCCGCGCAGGATCACGGCCAGGCCGTTGACGCGCTCGCAGGAGCGGGTGTTCATCTTGTGCGGCATGGCGGAGGAGCCGACCTGGCCCTCCTTGAAGCCCTCGGTGACCAGCTCGATGCCGGCCATCAGCCGGATCGTCTTGGCCAGGCTGCCCGGCGCACCGGCCAGCTGGACCAGGGCGGTCAGCACGTCGTAGTCGAGCGAGCGCGGGTAGACCTGTCCGACGCTGGTGAACGCGTGGTCGAAGCCCAGGTGGGAGGCGACGCGCTGCTCCAGCTCGGCCAGCCTCTGCTGATCGCCGCCGAGGAGGTCGAGCATGTCCTGGCTGGTGCCGACCGGACCCTTGATCCCGCGCAGCGGGTAACGGGCGATCAGCTCCTCCAGCCGGGTGAAGGCGACCAGCAACTCGTCGGCGGCGGAGGCGAAGCGCTTGCCCAGGGTGGTGGCCTGCGCGGCGACGTTGTGGGAGCGGCCGGTCATGACCAGCTCGCCGTGCTCGGCGGCGAGCGCGGCCAGACGGGTGAGCAGCGCGACCGTGCGGTCGCGAACGTGCTCCAGGGACTGGCGGATCTGCAGCTGCTCGACGTTCTCGGTCAGATCCCGCGAGGTCATGCCCTTGTGGATCTGCTCGTGCCCGGCGAGGGCGCTGAACTCCTCGATGCGGGCCTTGACGTCGTGGCGGGTGACCCGCTCGCGCTCGGCGATCGAGGCCAGGTCGACCTGGTCGACCACGCGCTCGTAGTCGGCGACGGCGCCCTCGGGCACGTCGATCCCCAGGTCGGCCTGGGCCTTGAGGACGGCCAGCCACAGCTGCCGTTCGAGGACGACCTTGTGTTCGGGGGACCACAGCCGCGCGAGCTCGCCAGAGGCGTAGCGGGCGGCCAGGACATCGGGGATGAAGGGCTTGGCGCTCACGCTGCGCCATTCTAACGGTCCAGCTCAGCGCCGCGCGGACCGGGCCGCCGGACCTGCGGTGTCGCGGACCACCCGGGCCTCGATGCCGTCGAGGGCGAGCTCCAGCGAGTCCGCGAAGTAGCGGTTCCGCTTGGCGGCCATCGGCTCGCCCTCGACGGGAGGGCTGATCCGGTCCGAGTTCTCGACGAAGGTCTCGTCGACGTGCGCCGCCAGGTCCCTGACCTCCTGCATGTACGCGTCCTCGGTCACCCCGGCGGCGCGGATGCGGATCATCTGCTGGCCCTCGGAGGTGGCGAAGCCGTAGACGAACTGGAAGACCAGCCCGAGCACGGCCACGTACTGCTCGGGTGGCAGACCGGTGCGCTCGATGGCGCTGATCGCGCTGGTGGAGAAGAACAGCGCGTTCGGGCCGAGCGGCAGCACCTCACCGGCGATCCGGACCGCCCACAGGTGGCGCTGGTAGAAGGCCCGGTACTCGTGCGCCATGGCCCGCAGGTGGTCGCGCCAGTCGGTCTCCTCGGTGAGCGGGGCGATCCGCATCTCGCCGAGCGCCTCGTCCAGGGCGAGCTCCAGCAGGTCGGACTTGTTGTCGACATACCAGTAGACCGACATGGGAGTGACGCCGAGTTCGGTGGCCAGGCGGCGCATCGAGAAGCCCGCCTCACCCTCGGCGTCGAGCAGGGCGATGGCAGCGCGGACGATCTTCTGCCGGGTCAGGCCGCTGGGGGCGGTGCCGCGCTTGCGCTCCTTGGGCGGCGCGGCCCAGACGCTGACGCTCGGCAACGCGGTCCGCCGCTTCGCGCTCTCCCGCGACGCACCGCCCTCAGCTGCGACGCCCTCCGACTCACTGTCGTCCTGCGCGCTGTCGTCCCGCGCGCTGTCCTCCTGCGCGCTCTCCTTCGCCATGCGGCGCCTCTGCCTTCCCTCGCCTGCCCCGGGCCGATCGATGTGCGGGCGGCGGCCGTCGGCCACGACAGGCCGCCTTTGCCCGCACATCGATCGTAGTCAGCGTGGGGCTCAGGCTGCCGGGGCGGGCTCCGGCTCGCGCGTCTCCGGCCGGCCGGGGACCGGGCCGCCGCCCACGGGAGCCGTGCCCGCCCGGCCGATCAGCCAGGCCGCGACCAGCCCGCCCACCAGCACCGCGATCGCACCGATCAACTGAGCATTCGTCAGCGAGTCGGCGAAGGCGCTGTGCACCTGGTGGGCCTTCGCGGGTCCGGCCGCGACCAGTGCGTCCGGCAGCGAGCGAGCGGCGGCCTGCGGCACGCCGGCGGGCAGCGAGGCCGCGAACCCGGCCGTCAGCACGGCGCCCAGGACCGCGACGCCCAGCGAGTTGCCGAGCTCGCTCATCGTGCCCATCAGCCCGGAGCCGATACCGGCCCGTTCCGGCGGGATCGACGACATCACGGCCCCGCCCATCGCGGGCTGGGCGCACGCGATACCCGCGCCCATCAGCACCAGGCCGAGGAGGATGCCCGGGTAGGACCCGCTGTGCCCGAGGACCGCGATGGCCGCGAGACCGCCCGCCATCAGGGTCAGCCCGACGGCGATGGCGACGGGCGGCGCCAGCTTGGTGGTCAGCCGCATGCCGGTGCCGGTCAGGTTGAGCAGCACCACGGTCAGCGCCATCGGCGCGGTGCGCAGCCCGGCGGAGAGCGGCCCGTAGCCGAGCACGAACTGCAGGTGCTGGGTCAGCAGGAAGAGCGAGCCGCCCATGCCGAAGGAGACCAGCACCCCGCCCGAGACCGCGCCGCGGAAGCGCGCGTTGCGGAAGAACGACATGTCCAGCAGCGGATGCGGCGTGTGACGCTCCCACAGCACGAAGCCGGTCATCACCACGACGCAGACCGCGGCGGGGAGCAGGGTGCGGCCCGAGGTCCAGCCGTAGCCGGGGCCCTGGATGATCGCGTAGACGCCCGCGACCAGGCCGACGGTGGACAGCGAGGCGCCCAGCAGGTCGGGACGGTCGCCACGTGGGTCCTTGGACTCGGGCACCAGCCGGGCGACGGCGATCAGCCCGAGCACGCAGACGGGCAGGTTGACCAGGAACACCGACCCCCACCAGAAGTGCGCCAGCAGCAGCCCGCCGATCACCGGGCCGAGGGCGAAGCCCAGCGAACCGACGCCCATCGCCGCGGCCATGGCCTTGGGCTGCTCCTCCGCGTCGAAGGTGCGGACCACGATGGCGATGCTGGTGGCGAGCAGCATGCTGCCGCCGATGCCCATACCCGCGCGGGCGGCGATGAGCTCACCTGCGGTCGACGACAGCGCCGCGCCCGCCGAGCCGAGGCCGAAGAAGACCAGGCCGAGCAGCTGCGTCCGCTTGCGCCCGTAGCGGTCGGCGAAGCCGCCCGCGGCGATGAGCAGGCCCGCCTGGGCCAGCGAGTAGGCGCCGATCACCCACTGGGTCTGTGAGGTGGTCGCGCCCAGCTCCTTGGTCAGGGAGGGGACGGCGACGTTGAGGATGGTGTTGTCGAGGATCACCACGAGCTGGACCAGGCAGAGCACTGCCAGGATCACCCAGCGGTCCGGTCTGCGGTGGGCGCCCGCCCCTGCGGTCCCCACCTGATCCGGTTGACTGACGGACACTGCGGCCACCCCTTCTACGGCGTACAAGACTTCTACACTGTAGAAGAACGGGCACGGCAAACGCCACGGATTATTTCCGGCATCGCGACCCCGGCTCTGACCTGGTCTTCTACCCGGCCCGCCTACCTGACGAGCAGCTCCAACAGCCGCTCCGCCTCAGCCGCCGGGTCGGCGGAGAGGCCGCAGTGGACCGGGCCCGGCTGGACCACGGTGCTGCGCGGCGCGGTCAACCAGCGGAAGCGGCGTCCCGGCTCCTCGCCCTCGGCCTGCCCGGCCGCCGCGCCGCCGGCGCAGATCCCGGCGACGGCGTCCAGCGCCGCCCGCACGCCCGCCACGTCCGCGTCGGGGTCGAGCGCCAGCAGCCGCGCCTCGTCCAGGTGCACGGCGGCCCGCAGCACGCCCGCCTGGCGGCTGTAGACCAGCACCCCGGCGTTGATCTGCTCGCCGCGCTCGACCCGCGGGACCACCCGCACCAGCGCGTACTCGTAGACCAGCTTCTCGCCCAGTTCGGGAACCGTCCGCCCGGGAACCCGCCCGGACACCGTCCCGGAAACCGTCTCGGGAACCATCAGAACCACTCCTTCGAGGCCCGCACCCGCGCCGTCAGCTGCGCGACATACGCCGCGCGGACCTCGTCCGGGGAGCCGAAGCCGGGCTCGTCCGCCAGCCAGACGTCCGGGACCAGGGCCAGGACCTCGGTCAGCAGTGCCTCGGTGACCTGCGGCGCGAGCGCGGCGTCGGCTGCGGCCAGGTCCGGCCCGAAGGAGCGCAGCACATGGTCGGACGCGTCGTAGGCCTTCTGTGCGGAGGCTGCCGCGCGCGGCCAGTTGTGATGGAAGATCAGGCTGGCGCCGTGGTCGATCAGCCACAGCTCGCCGCCGGAGACCAGCATGTTGGGGTTGCGCCAGGAGCGGTCCACGTTGCCGATCAACCCGTCGAACCAGACCACGCGTCCGGCCAGGGCCGGGTCCACCGGGAACGCCAGCGGGTCGAAGCCGAGCGCGCCGCTCAGGAAGGCCATGCCGAGGTTGGTGCCACCGGACGCCCTTACCAGGTCCTGGACCTGCTGGTCAGGCTCGCCCACGGCAACCCTCGGGTCCACCTCCAGCCGCACCAGCTCGGGGACCCTGAGCCCCAGCCGTCGGGCCAGCTCGCCCGCGACGACCTCCGCGACCAGCGCCTTGCGCCCCTGCGCGGCCCCGACGAACTTGGCGACGAAGAGCGTCCCGCGCTCCGACTCGACCAGGCCCGGCAGCGAGCCGCCCTCCCTCAGCGGCGTCACATAACGATCCGCCGACACCTCACGCAACATGCGCCCCACCCTATCCAGCAGCGGGCCCGAGCCCGGCCACAGCGGCCTCGTGCCGGTCGGACGACCGTTCCTGTCCGACCGGTGGCGGGCACTCCTGGTCCGTGCGAGTGTGGCCAGGAATGGTGACCTCGACCGTCAAGGGATGGGCACGATGGAACGACCCAGGATCCTCGTGGTCGGCGGCGGCTTCGCCGGCGTCGAGTGCGCACGGCGGCTGGAGCGGCAGCTCGCGCCGATCGAGGCGGAGATCGCGCTGATCGCGCCGTTCAGCTACGAGCTCTATCTCCCGCTGCTGCCGCAGGTCGCGGCCGGTGTGCTCACGCCGCAGTCGGTCGCGGTCTCGCTGCGCCGGATGCTGCGGCGGACCCGGATCATCCCCGGCGGAGCGGTCGGCATCGACCCCAAAGCCAAGATGGTGATCCTCCGCAAGATCACCGACGACCTGGTGGCCGAGCCCTATGACTACCTGGTGCTGACCCCCGGCAGCGTGACCCGCACCTTCGACATCCCCGGCCTCGTCGAGCACGCGCGCGGCATGAAGACGCTGGCCGAGGCGGCCTACGTGCGCGACCACGTGATCGCACAGCTGGACCTCGCCGACGCGGCCACCAGCCAGCAGGAGCGGATCTCCCGGCTCCAGTTCGTGGTGGTCGGCGGCGGCTACGCCGGCACCGAGACGGCGGCCTGCCTGCAGCGCGTCACCACGTCCGCGATCCGCCGCTACCCGAGGCTCAACCCGAACCTGATCAAGTGGCACCTGATCGACATCGCCCCGAAGCTGATGCCCGAGCTCGGCGAGAAGCTGGGCGACGACGCGATGGAGATCCTGCGCAAGCGCGGCATTGAGATCTCGCTCGGCGTCTCGGTCGCCGAGGTCGGCGACGAGTCGGTCAAGCTGACGGACGGCCGGGTCATCCCCTCCCGGACGCTGATCTGGACCGCGGGCGTCGCCGCCAGCCCGCTGGTCAACACCCTGGACGCGGAGACGGTCCGCGGTCGGCTCGCGGTCACCGCGGAGATGCGGGTGCCGCAGTTCGAGAACATGTTCGCGCTCGGCGACGCCGCCGCCGTCCCCGACCTGGCCAAGGGCGACGGCGCGGTCTGCCCCCCCACCGCGCAGCACGCGCAGCGTCAGGGCAAGGCGGTGGCCGACAACGTCATCGCCCTGATCCGCGGCCACGAGCTGAAGCCGTACTTCCACAAGGACCTCGGCCTGGTCGTCGACCTCGGCGGCGCGGACGCGGTGTCCAAGCCGCTCGGCATCGAGATGCAGGGCGTCGCCGCGCAGGGCGTGGCGCGCGGCTACCACCTGATGGCGCTGCGGACCAATGTCGCCAAGGTCCGGGTGATGACGAACTGGCTGCTCAACGCGACTGCCGGCGACGACTTCGTGCGCACCGGCTTCCAGTCCCGGCGGCCCGCCCGGCTGCGCGACTTCGAGTACACGGACTCGTATCTGACCAAGGACCAGATCCGGGAGTACACGGCGGAGTTGGAGGCCAGGAAGTAGGGCCTTCCTACGAGCGGACGCCCTGGGCGGCGGGTTGTGACCTGCGCCGTCCAGGGCGCGCCAATTCTGGCATGGGCATGCAGTCATGTCACCCGTCCTGGCGCACTTCGACGCGACACGAACGGCGCTACCGGCCTGACAGACAGAAGGTCATAACTTTGCGTGCATGTCCGACGACTTCACGCATGCGCAGTCCCTGCCGCGTCCGTCCCTGCCTTCGCGCCGTCTGCTGCTCGGCTCGGCCGCCGGGGGCGTCCTGCTGGGCGCTGCCTCCTCGGTCCTCGCCGCGCCGGCGTTCGCCGTCGGACGTCCGATCCCGGCCCGCCCGACGCCCGGCGCCGCCAGGCGCCCCGTCAAGCCTGTGGCGGCCAAGCCCGGTGCCAAGCGCCCCGCCGTGCCCGCCGTGCCCGCCGACGCGCAGGCCGCCGCGGCGATCAAGGCGGAGTACCTGCACGGCTGGAACGGCTACTGCGCCAAGGCCTGGGGCCACGACGAGCTCATGCCGCTCAGCGGCGGGCACAACGACTTCTTCGCCCCGGGCCACACCTTCGGGCTGTCCATGGTCGAGGCCCTCGACACCCTCTACGTGATGGGCTGCGACGCGGAGTTGGCCCGCTCGCAAGCCTGGGTGGAGGCGCACCTGGACCCGACACAGGACGTCGACATCCACGTCTTCGAGGCGGTCATCCGCCTGGTTGGCGGCCTGCTGGCGAGTCATCTGGCCACCCGCAGCAAGGCGTTGCTGACCCGCGCCCGCGAGTTGGCCGACCGGCTGCTGCCCGCGTTCACCTCCTCGCCGACCGGCATCCCCTACACCCACGTCAACCTGCGTACGGGTCAAGTGCAAGGCCGTGAGGTGCCGCTCGCCGAGGCGGGCACCAGCATGATGGAGTTCGGCCTGCTCTCCCGACTCGTGGGCGACTCCCGTTACTACGACGCCTCGTTGCGCGCCTACCGGGCCGTGCTGGCCAGGCGCAGCGCGCTCGACCTGCTCGGCACCACCATCGACGCGGAGACGGGCCGTTGGCTCGACCGCACCTCCATCGCACCCAACCCGCCCGCCGACTCCTTCTGCGAGTACCTGTGGGGCGGCGGCAAGTTGCTGAACGATGCCCAACTGACGCAGTGGTACCGGATGTTGACCCGGGCGGTGCAGACGCACCAGACCGACGTGCGCGGCGGACTGCCCTGGTACCACCCGGTCGACGCCACCACCGGCGCCCGCACCGGCGGCACGGTCCAGTCCGAACTCGCCTCGTTCTACGCGGGTCTGCTCGGCAAGGGCGGCGATCTTCCGCGCGGCGAGGCCTACTTCCGCTCGTGGACCGCCGTCCTGGATCGGCACCCCGTGCTGCCGGAGACGATCGACTACGCGACGTTCGGCGTCGTCGACTGCGGCGCCCAACTGCGGCCGGAGTACGCCAACTCCGCGTTCGACCTGTGGCGGCTCACCCGTGACCCCGGCTACAAGGCGGCGGCCTGGCGGTGGTTCGAGAACATGCGCACGCACCATCGCGTGGCGGGCGGCTACACCGTCATCGACGACATGCGCCCCGCCCGGCCGGTGCTGGGCGACCTGACGCCGGGTTACTGGTTCGCGGAGAACCTCAAGTACCTGTGGCTGATGTTCTCCGGCACGCCGCGCTTCGACTACCGGACCGGCATCCTGTCCACCGAGGGGAAGATCCTGGCCGGGGTGCGGTAACGATTCCGGGCGTCCCCGCCCGGTCAGACGCCCCCGCGCGCGGAGCCCTCCGGCCAGACCCGGACCACCGCCAGGCCCGCCGCCCGACTGCGCCGGACCACGTCCCCGGTGCCGCCGGGACCGGCGGGCGGCTCGCCGTCCCAGACCGCGACCACCGTGTCGGCGCGGCTGAGCAGCACCTCGTTGGCCGCCTGGTACGCCTCCTCGGAGACCTGGGCGTAGGAGAGCTCGTGCACCTCCGCAGCGGCCAGGACCAGCCGGTCGAAGGTCTCGGCCTGCTCGGCCCGCACCTTGTTCTCCCGGTAGTGCCGCGACGGCAGCACGACGACCAACCTCCCCCCGGCGTCGACGAGTTCCTCGGCGAAGATGGTGTCCGCGCCCCTGGCCAGACAGGAGAGCCCGGTGAGCGGCCCCCGTTCGGCGAGGGAGGCCAGCAGCTTGCGCAGTTCGATCCGGACCAGCTCGGCGGTCCGCTCGGTCAGGTTCCTGTGCCCGGTCACCGCGAGCGTCACCACGGTCTCCCCTTCGTCGACGCCGCCACCGGGGCCCGGCTCGCGCGGTCCGCTCCGTTCCTTCGGCTCCCCCGTCGCCGCGACTCCTCGGTCCGCCGCGGGGCCCCCTCTTCACCTATGCCCGGCCGGTCCGGTCGGGATGCGGTCGCTTTCGGCCGTGCGGGAGCACGACGGGGCTCAGCAGCGCTCGCGCAGGGTGGCGACGCCTTCACCGTCGAGTTCGTCGCAGTACGACGCGCGGCCGGCCATGGCCATGATGAGCGCCAGGGTCGTGCCGGACACCTGCGGCCCGTCGCCGGCGGCGAAGGGGCCGTCGGTGGCCGTCAGCCGCAGGCCCTCGGCGCGCGTCTTGGAGAGGACGGGCATGTCGGAGCCCGCGTAGTACTCGGCCACCGTGGTCAGGGTGGCGACGGGATAGGCGCGCTCGATGCCGAGCGGTCGGCGGATGTCCTCGCCGTGCACGATGTTCTCGCCGAGCATCGCCACTTTCGAGAGCGGCGGCTTGGTCGTTCCGCTGATCACCCGGCGGAACCGCGCGAGCGTCTCATCCGGAGTGGCGCCCAGCTGCTCGGCCAGCCGCACGGCGACCTGCCGGTCGAAGTCGAAGCGGCAGCGGATCACGCCCACCATCCACCGCACCGGGTTGAGGCTGGCCCCCGCCGTCAGGTGCGCGAGCACCTCGCGGACGGTGAGCCCCTCGCAGAGCGACGGGACGGCCCACTGCTGCTCGGTCAGGTCCGCGAGGTCGGCGGCCAGGGCGGCCCGCTCGGCGTGGATCAGCCGCCAGACGTCGGTGGGCGGTGTCGGCTGTACCGGCGGTGTCATTCGGCGCTCCGGAGCTGCGCGACCTGCTGGACGTGCTGGAGTTGCTCGAACTTGTCGAACATCGGCCGGGCGAGGCGGTGGAGGGACGACGGCTCGGCACCTACGTGCCACCACTGGCACGCGCCCTTCCAGGTCATCCTGTTCCCCTCCGGCACGGGGACGTCGAACGCGAGTTGCAGCACCTCGTCGCCGTCCGGCGTCGTGTAGCCGGCGGAGGTGGCGAACTCGGCGCTCCAGGAGCGCAGGCCCAGATGCTCGTTGCAGAGCCAGTCAAGAGTGAGCGCCACGTTCTCGGTGGGACGGACCTCGGCGACGGGAAGGGCCCAAACGTCGTCGCCCTGGTGGTCGAGCAGGAGCACGTAGTCGTCGGCGTCGCCCGGGTGCACCAGGGCGACGACCTGGAACCGGGTGATGCCGTCGCGACGGGCGCGCTCGACCAACTGCTGCGTGGTACGGAGGTCCGGCTCGGCGAGAGGCGACAGCTGCTCAGTCTGGTTCACAGGTCAAGAATGCCAATCCGGGATGTCGCCCGCGGACCCGGCTCCGCCAAACGGACCGCCTCCACTCTCCACATTCGGCACATTCGGGTCATTCATGGATATCACGCAGCGTGGCGTCCGCAATGGTGGGAATCACCACATGATCGGACAGCAGCAGGACGCAGACAGGAGGCCCGCATGGAGCCCGTCGGTCGACGCACGATCCTGACGGCCGCCTGCGCGTCGGCCGCCGCCGCGGCCGCCGGGCTGGCCGGCTGCTCGAACGGGGCGTCTACCCCCACACGGCGGCTGTCGTGGGGCCGCGCTCCGTCGGCGGCGGACCACGCCGACCGCGCGGGCAGCGGGCAGGAGGACCAGGCGCGGCCGGTGACGTTGATCGGTGACGGTTCGATGGCGGACACGGGTCCGCAGCCGTTCCAGCCGGTGCCGGAAAAGTTGCAGCCGGGCCAGCGTCCGCCGCAGTTCGTGGTCTTCAGTTGGGACGGTGCGGGTGAGGACAGCAAGAAGCTGTTCTCGCACTTCCGTGGAGTGGCGCAGGAGGTGAAGGCGACGATGTCGTTCTTCCTCTCCGGGATCTACGTGCTGCCGGAGGGCAAGAAGGACCTCTACCTGCCGCCGGGCCACCGGCCGGGCGCGTCGGACATCGGCTACCTGGCCGACGACCACGTGAAGATGACGCTGGACCAGGTGCGGGGGGCGTGGCTGGAGGGCCACGAGATCGGCACCCACTTCAACGGCCACTTCTGCAGCCCCGCCACCGGCGTGGGCACCTGGACCCCGGCGCAGTGGCGCAGCGAGCTGGAGCAGGCCATCGGCTTCGTCGAGACCTGGAAGACCAACACCGGCCGCGCCGAGTTGGAGCCGCTCCCGTTCGACTACCGCAAGGAGCTGATCGGCGGCCGGACGCCCTGCCTGCTGGGCCAGAAGCACCTGCTGCCGACCGTGGCCGCGATGGGCTGGAAGTACGACGCGAGTTCGCCGGGCGGGCTGCAGATGTGGCCGGGCAAGACGGCGCACGGGCTGTGGAACTTCCCGCTGCAGTCGATCCCGTTCCCCGGGCACAGCTTCCAGGTGCTGTCGATGGACTACAACATGCTCGCCAACCAGACCGGCGGCACTCCCAACGGCAATCCAGCCAAGCGTCCGTACTGGCAGCAGCAGTCGTACCTCTCCTACATGGCGGGCTTCAACCGGGCGTACACCACCAACCGGGCGCCGTTCTTCATCGGCAACCACTTCGAGAGCTGGAACGGCGGCATCTACATGAAGTCCGTCGAGCAGGCCCTGCGCGACATCGCGGGCAAGCCCGACGTCCGGCTCGTCTCCTTCCGGCAGCTCGTCGCCTGGCTGGAGGCACAGGACCCGTCCGTCCTGGCCAGACTGCGCACCCTCCGCGTCGGCCAGAAGCCCGCCGACTGGCGCGAGTACACCACCCCGCAGCCCGTGTGAATCGGCAGGATGGGCACATGTCCACCGAAGCAGCGCTGGAATCGCTCCGCACGCCGTTGACCGGCTACTGCTACCGCCTGCTCGGAGCGGCCACCGAGGTGGACGACGCGGTGCAGGAGACGATGATCCGCGCGCACCGGAATCTCCACCGCTACGACCCGGGGCGCGCGAGCCTGTCCACCTGGGTGCACACGATCGCCACCAACGTCTGCCTGGACCTGCTGCGCGGGGCGCGCCGCCGCGCGCTGCCCTGGGACCTGGGACCAGCCGCGACCGGCGGCGCGTTGGGGACGCCACTGCCGTCCGACCGGTGGGTGGAGCCGATGGCGGACTCCCGGCTCGACCGGGCGGCGGATCCGGCCGAGCTCGCGGTGCGCCGGGAGTCGGTCCGGCTCGCCTTCGTCGCGGCGCTGCAATGGCTCCCGCCGAGGCAGCGCGCCGCGCTGGTGCTCCGGGACGTGCTGGGCTTCACCGCCGAGGAGACCGCGCAGGTCCTCGACACCTCGCTCGCCGCCGCCAACAGCGCCCTGCAACGGGCCCGCGCCACCCTGGAGAAGCACCGCCCGGACCCGACCGACGCGCCCGACCCCGACGACCCGGCGCAGCGGGACCTGCTGCGCGGCTACGTGGACGCGTTCGAGGCCCACGACGTGGAGCGACTGGTCGGACTGCTCGCCGACGACGTGCGCTCCGGCATGCCGCCGTTCCTGTGGTGGCTCGACGGACCGCAGAGCATCGGCACGGCCATGACCTTCGGGGCCGACGCCTGCGCCGCGGACCGCCTGGTGCCGGGCGCGCCCGCGAACGGCTCCCTGACGCTCGGTCAGTACCGGCCGGACGCGGACGGTGTCCTGCGTCCCTTCGCGCTGCTGGTGCTGGAGCTGCGCGGCAACCGGGTGGCGGAGTGCGTCACCTTTCTCGCCTTCTTCGGCGCGGGCGAGCGGTTCGCGGAGTTCGGCCTGCCGCAGCTGCTGGAGACTCCCGTCGTGTGAAGCGATGAGTTCCGGCCTCCCGCGACGTAGGAGCAGTGACCGACACTTCTTCCGCAACGGGAACGAGAGATCATGAATCCGGACGTGAACCGCAGCGACACCGACCCTCGCGCCGAGACCTGTGCCGAACGTGAACGGCTGGCGGACCTGCTGGGAGGCCTCACCCACGAGCAGTGGGACGCCCCGTCGCTGTGCGCCGGCTGGCGCGTCCGCGAGGTCGTCGCGCACATCACCATGCCGTTCCGCGTCAGCACGCCGCGCTTCCTGGCGGGGCTCGCGGCGCACCGCTTCGACTTCAACCGCTACGCGGACGCGGCGGCCCGCCGCGACGGCGACCGGATGGGCGACGCGGACCTGCTGCGCGCCTTGCGCGACAACGTCCGCCATCCCTGGCAACCCCCGGGCGGCGGCCCGGCCGGGGCGCTCAGCCATGACGTGATCCACGGCCTCGACATCACCGAACCCCTCGGCCTGCCGTCCGCCCCGCCGGAGCGGATCGCGACCGTCCTGGCCCAGGCCAAGCCCCATGCCTTGGCCTACTTCGGCGTCGACCTCAGCGGCGTCACGCTTCGGGCCACGGACGCGGACATCGCTCTGGGCACCGGCGACCCCGTGGACCTGCCGGTCAAGGACGTCCTGCTGACCGTGACCGGCCGACGCCCGCTGCGCTGACGGTGTGCCCGCTCTCTTCATCTCCAAATCAGATGTCCTACAACGAAAACCTCTATTGGACAGAACTTCGAAGGGCGACCGAGGATTTCTCGTGCGGTAGCACGGTCGGTCGACGCGACTCCGGACCACCGGAAGGTCTGCCGCATGAGCGGAGGTTGAGATGCCGAGTGAAGAGACCGAAGTAGTCGTCGTCGGGGCCGGCCAGGCAGGCGTGGCGATGAGTGAGCACCTGGGGGCCCACGGCATCCCGCACCTCGTCCTGGAGCGGCACCGGATCGCCGAGCGGTGGCGCTCGGAGCGGTGGGACTCCCTGGTCGCGAACGGGCCTGCCTGGCACGACCGGTTCCCGGGGCTGGAGTTCCACGACGTCGCCCCCGACGCCTTCGCATCGAAGGAGCGGGTGGCGGACTACTTCGCCGCGTACGCCGAGAAGATCGGAGCCCCCGTCAGGTGCGGGGTCGAGGTGACCTCCGTGCGCAGGCACGCCGGGCGGCCCGGCTTCCGCGTCGAGACGTCGGAGGGCGCCATCGACGCCCGCTACGTCGTGGCCGCGACCGGGCCGTTCCAGCGGCCGGTGATCCCGCCGATCGTCCCGGACGGCGCGGTCCCGGTGCAGATCCACTCCAACGGCTACCGCAATCCGGAGCAACTGCCCGAGGGCGCCGTGCTGGTGGTCGGCGCCGGATCGTCCGGGGTCCAGATCGCCGACGAGCTGCGCCGGTCCGGCCGCCGCGTCCTCCTCTCGGTCGGCCCCCACGACCGTCCGCCGCGCGAGTACCGCGGCCGGGACTTCTGCTGGTGGCTCGGCGTCCTCGGACTCTGGGACGCGGAGACGCCGCCGCAGGGCGCCGAACACGTCACCATCGCGGTCAGCGGCGCCCGTGGCGGCCACACGGTGGACTTCCGTGCCCTGGCCGCCGACGGCATCGAGCTCGTCGGTCTGACCGCGTCCTACGACGACGGTGTGCTGCGCTTCGCGGCGGACCTGGGCAGCAACATCGCGCGGGGCGACGCCACGTACCTCGCGCTGCTGCGCGCGGCCGACGCATACGTCGAGCGCAACGGTCTCGACCTGCCGGAGGAGCCGCAGGCCCACGTGCTCGGGCCGGATCCGGACCGCGTGACCGACCCCCTGCCGGAGCTCGACCTGGCCGAGGCCGGGGTCACCTCGATCGTCTGGGCGACCGGCTACGCCACCGACTACAGCTGGTTGGAGGTCGACGCCTTCGACGAGAAGGGCCGCCCGGAGCAGCGGCGCGGCGTATCCGCCGAGCCCGGCGTCTACTTCCTGGGCCTGCCCTGGCTCTCCCGCCGCGGGTCGAGCTTCATCTGGGGCGTCTGGCACGACGCCCGTTACGTCGCCGACCACATCGCGACCCAGCGGGGTTATCTCGCGCAGGAGAGTTGACGCACACCCGCACGGGCGCGTGTGCCCGGCGAGCGGTAGAGCCGCTCGCCGGGCACACGGTGGTCAAGCCCCCGGAACCGAGGGGATCAGGGGCACTTGGGGATGGCGCCGTTGTGGAACGCGGCGGCCCCGTCGAGGTAGGGCCCGAAGACCCACCCCTCGATGTAGGTCTCTCCGGTCGGGTAGACCTCCGCGTCCGCGTGGTACCAGACGTCGCCGGAGCTGCCCACGTTGCCGCCGGCGGTCCAGCAGTTGACCTGGACCGCGTCACCCGCGTGCAGGTCGGGCGCGACCTTGCTGGAGCTCGCGTTGGGCGCGGAGTAGACGCCGACGTTGGAGTTCACGCCGATGAAGTCGTCTGCCTGGGCGGTTCCGCCCGCGAAACCGACGGCGGCAGCCGCTGCGAGGAGCACCGCGCCGGACGCGGCGGTCCGCTTGAACCATGTACCCATGTTTCCCCCTTGCTTGAGTGGACTTCGGAATTCCGACCGAGGGCCTTGGTGATCGGCCGAGCGCAGCTCTGCGCACCAGCCCGCCGGACGTAGATCCACGATCGACTGTCGGTACCCCCGCTGCCAGGCCTTTGCACGAGCGTGCAAAAGCTCTGAGACCGGCTCGCCGGCCAGGGGCCGAAGTCCGTACCAGCGCGCTGCATCAACGAGATGGCGATGTACATCAACTGACGTGACTCCGCGTCGGGAGCGCCGCGTCGTCGGCGGCCAGGGCCTGCGGGGCGCGGCGGTCCAGGCGGGCGGCGGTGACGCGACCGAGGACGCCGAGGGCGAGCAGGACGGCCACCGTGCCGAGCGTGAACGCCTCGAAGACCGTGCGGGAGACGCCCCAGGTGCCGGTGAAGTCGTAGCCGACGCCCAGCACCTTCTCCAACACCCCCGGAAAGAGGGCGATCCACGAGCCGAGCACGATCCAGGCGTAGACCAGGCTGAGGCTGATCCGGAAGCCCCAGGTACCGAAGGGCACCCGGTACGGGCGCTGCACCTCGGGGTGGTTCCTGCGCAGGGCGCCCAGGGCCGGGATGACGGCGAGGTAGGAGAGCAGCAGGGTGGTGACCGCGACCGTGAGGACGACCTTGAAGTCGGCCGCGGCCGTGCCCTGGACCAGCAGGGTCGCGGCGAGCATGAAGACGGTCGCGGTGACGCCGGAGACCAGGTTCATCCGCACGGGAGTGCCCAGGCGCGGGTGGAAAGCGCCGAGCCCCCGGCTGAAGAAGCCGCCGTCGGCCGCTGCCATCGCCTGCATCCGGTCGCTGACGATCATCCAGGCGCTGCCCTGGGTCATCAGCACGAAGACGAACAGGACGGCGACCACCGTCAACAGGGCATGCCCGGCGCTGCCGTAGCTGCCGAAGACGAGCGAGGCCGCGTCGAGGAAGCCGGCCACGCCGGTGATCTGCTTGGCGGGCACCACGGCGAGGATCGCGAAGACGGGCAGCAGGTAGCAGCAGGCGGCGACGCCGCCGGAGACGCCGATGGAGACGGGGACGTCGCGCTTGGGGTTGCGCATCTCCTCACCGGCGGCATTGGGGGCCTCGAAGCCGACGTAGGCGAAGAGCAGGATGGGCACCAGGGCGAGGAACCCGCCGGTGGTGGGCGCGAACCCGGTGCCTGACAGGCCGTCGAAACCGTGCTGGACGCCGTAGACCATCGCGGTCACGGTGACGGTCAGCATCACACCGACCTTGGCGATCGCGCCGACGGTGGTGATCCACTTGCCGCGCCTGAGCGAGACCACGGCGGTGAGGATGGAGATCCAGATGAAGACCAGCTTGAAGGCGTAGTCGGCCACGGTGCCGGTGCCGAGGTGGGTGACGTGCCCGTCCCAGGCCGCCGCGGCGGCGAAGACCAGCGAACCTCCCAGCCAGACCGGGTTGGTGACCCAGTAGAACAGCGTGGTCAGCGCGGCGGCGGTACGGCCGTAGGCGAGTCTGACCCACACGTACGGGCCGCCCTCCTGCGGGAACGCGGCACCGGTCTCAGCGAAGAGCAGGGCGTAGGGGACCAGGAAGAGCAGGCCGAGCAAGGCGGTCCAGGTGACGGCCTCACCACCGCCGGTGGCGATCTGCCCGATCACGTCGGCGGAGATCACGGCGGCGACGCCGAGCGCCATGATGTCGAAACGGCCGAGGCTGCGGTGCAGGTTCGGCACGGAGTCGGCTCTGTCGTCCGGAAGCTGGCCGTCCGGCACGGGAGTTGTGGGCACGAGGACTCCTCGGGGGTGTGGGGAGAGGGAGTTGTGCAGCACGGGGTGAGCGGGCCGGGCCGTTCCGGAGCGCACGGTGGGGGTGCTGAAACGGCCCGGCCCGACAGTTGACTCTTCGTCAGTTGCGCAGTTCGCCGTTCGGCTGGACGCGCTCCAGGACCTGGCGCATGGCGGCGACGGTCTCCTTGGCCTCTCCCTCGGTCATGATGAGCGCCGGGGAGAGGACCAGGCTGTGCGCGCAGTCGCGGACGATGACGCCGGTCTCGCGGCGGATCACGTCCGGCAGCAGTGGCTGGAGCATCGGCAGCGGCTCGCGGGTCTGCCGGTCGGCGACCAGCTCGACGGCGAGCATCATCCCGACGGAGCGGATCTCGCCGACCACCGGCAGGTCGCCCAACTGGGCTGTAAGCTCCCGGTGCAGGAAGCCGCCGATCTCGACGGCGCGGACGAGCAGGCCCTCGCGCTCGATGATGTCCAGGTTCGCGAGGGCGACGGCGGCGGCCACCGGGTGGCCGTTGTAGGTGTAGCCCATCGGGAAGCCGTGGTCGGCCAGCAGCTCCTCCGCAACGTGGTCGCCGACCAGCAGCGCGCCCAGCGGGATGTAGCCGGAGGTGATGCCCTTGGCGGTGACGATGATGTCCGGGCGGACGCCGAAGTGCAGCGCGGCGAACCACTTTCCCACTCGGCCGTAGGCGGTGACCACCTCGTCCAGGATCAGCAGGATGCCGTGACGGTCCAGCACTTCGCGCACCCGCGGCCAGTAGTCGGCCGGCGGAACGAGCATGCCGCCGACGCCCATGATCGGCTCACCGATCATCGCGGCGATGTTGCCGGGGCCGATCTCGGCGATCCGCTGCTCCAGCTCGGCGATCAGGAAGTCCGTCGGGTCCTGGCGCTCGAACAGCTCGCTGCGGTACGGCCACGGCGGGGTCAGGTGGGAGACGTGCGGCATCATCGGGGCGAAGCCCTCGTGGTAGACCGGGAAGCCGGTCGCCGAGCCGCCGCCGTAACCGATGCCGTGGTACGCCTTGTCGCGGGCCAGGATCCAGGTACGGGAGGACTCGCCGCGGCGGTGGTGGTAGTAGCGGGCCATCTTGATCGCGGCCTCGTTGCCCTCCGAGCCGCCGGAGGTGAAGTAGACGTGGTTCAGGCCCTCGGGCGCGATCGAGGTGAGCTTGGTGGCCAGCTCGATCGCCGGGTCGTTGGAGAACTCCCAGAAGCTGGTGAAGTACTCCAGCTTGGCCATCTGCTCGTAGGCGGCGCGGGCCACCTCCTCACGGCCGTGGCCGATCTGGGCGAGCCAGAGGCCGCCGGTCGCGTCGAGGTAGGAGCGGCCGTCCACGTCGGTGAGGCGGCAGCCGGAGCCCTCGGTCATCACGACGCGCTCGGTGACCGAGCCGGGCAGGTAGGGGTGGATGATCCGGGCCCGGTCGGCGTCGCGCAGCTGGTCCGGGGTCATCGGGGTGCGGCTCATGGCGGTGCTGCCTTTCTGTGGAAGCTGGGTGGTGCTCAGCCGAAGGAGATCCAGGTCGTCTTCAGGCCGGTGTACTTGTCGAAGGAGTGGAGCGAGAGGTCGCGTCCGAAGCCGGACTGCTTGAAGCCGCCGAACGGGGTCGCCGGACTCAGTGCGTCGACGGTGTTGACCGAGACGGTCCCGGCGTGGAGCGCCTCGGCGACGCGGTGGGCGCGCGCGAGGTCGCTGGTCCAGAGCGACGCGGCCAGCCCGTAGTCGGAGTCGTTGGCGATCCGCACGGCCTCCGCTTCGTCCCGGAACGGAAGGACCGTCAGCACCGGGCCGAACAGCTCCTCGCGGGCCAGCGGTGCCTCGGCCGGGAGGCCGGTGACGACGGTCGGGTCGACGAACGCGCCGATGCGGTCGGGGCGGGTACCGCCGTGGACCACCCGGCCGCCCTGGGCGCGGGCCGCGTCGACGGCCGCGAGCAGGCGCCGCGCCTGGGCCTCGTCGACCACCGGGCCGAGCCGGGTGGCCGGGTCGAGCGGATCGCCCGGCACGTAGGCGGCGGCGTGCTCGACGACGCGGGCGGTGAACGCCTCGGCGATGTCGGCGTGGACCAGCAGCCGGGTGTTGGCCGAGCAGACCTGGCCCGCGTTGAAGCAGAAGCCGAAGGCCGCGCGCTCGGCGGCGGCATCCAGGTCGGCGTCGGGGAAGACCAGGTTGGGGCTCTTGCCGCCCGCCTCCAGCCAGACCTGCTTGCCGTTGGACTGCGCGGCGTAAGAGAGGAAGAGCCGGCCGACGGCCGTCGAGCCGGTGAACGCCAGCACGTCCACGTCCGGATGCAGGCCGAGCGCGCGTCCGGCGGTCTCGCCGAGGCCGGGCACGACGTTGAGGACGCCCTCCGGGATACCCGCCTCGACCGCGAGCCGGGCCAGCAGCAGTACGGACTGCGGCGACTGCTCGGCGGGCTTGAGGACGACGCTGTTGCCTGCGGCGAGGGCCGGGGCCAGCTTCCAGGAGGCCAGGTCCAGCGGGAAGTTCCACGGCACGACCGCGCCGACCACGCCGAGCGGGACGCGGCGCACCAGCGCCAGATTGCCTGGCGCGGTGGGTGCGACCTCGTCGTAGAGCTTGTCGACGGCCTCGGCGTGCCAGGCGAAGCAGCCTGCCGCGCCGGGGACGTCGACAGCGAGCGCCTCGGCGACGGGCTTGCCCATGTCCAGCGAGTCGTACAGGGCCAGCTCGGGGCCGTGCTGCTCGATCAGTTCGGCGAGCCGCAGCAGCCGCCTCTTGCGCGCCTCGGGCGCCAGACCGGACCAGCGGCCGTCGGCGAAGGCAGCACGGGCCGAGCGGACGGCGGCGTCGACGTCCGCGGCGTCGCAGGCGGCGATCTCGGCGAGTGCCTTGCCCGTCGCCGGGTCGACATCGGTGAAGGTCGCGCCCGAGACCGCGTCGCGGTGCTCGCCGTCGACGAAGGCGCGGGTCTGCGGGGTGAGCGCGGCGGCTCGGCGCTGCCAGTCGGCGTGAGTAGGAGAGGGGGATGCGTCACTCATGGGAGGGGGTCCTCAGGTGTGCTCGCCAGTTCTTTGATGCGAGATTCAAACAATGGGCGAAGTCTGCGTCAATGATTACGGCGGATGATCGTTGAATTTTTTGATGCGAGTGTCAGAGAATGTCTGGCATGGCGCGACCGAAGAACCAGGAAGCCCGCCGCGGCGCACTGATCGATGCCGCCGGACGGGCCATCGCGGACCGGGGCATGGCCGGACTGCGGATCAAGGACATCGCCGCCGAGGCAGGCGTCTCGGCGGGGTCGGTCCTCTACTACTACCCGGAGCTCGACGACCTCGTCCTCGCCGTCCACCAGGACGCCGTGGAGACGTATCTGACGCAGCGACAGCAACACAGCGACAAGCCGGAGGGCCCGGTCGGGCGGATGCGCGCCGCGCTGGCCTCCGGGCTGCCGGAGGGACCCGACGACCCCGTGCACCGGCTGCTCTTCGAGCTGCACGGCGTCGCCGACCGCAGCGCCGCACACGCGGCGCTGATGGCTTCGCTGTTCGCCCGCGAGGTGGCCCTCTACTCGACGTTGCTGCAGGTCGGCGTGGCAGCGGGCGCCTTCGTGCTCGCCGCCGCGCCGGTGTCCGACCTGGCCCGCAACCTGGTCGCGATGGAGGACGGCTACGGGCTCCACATCGTCGCCCGCAACCCCGCCGTCGACCGCGCCACGGCGCTGACGCTGCTGACCGCCTACGCCCGGGCGATCACGGGTTGTCCCGACCTGTAGTCCCGTTCGCTACGCCCGCCGCGGCGAGATCGGCCGCCGTCAGCGCGAGCGCCTGCGCGCCCGCGAGCAGGGCCGCATCCGCGGCCGGGGTCGCGCAGGCGGCGGCGAACTCGCGCTGGTGGTTGACGGCCGGGAGCGAGTCGATGCCGATGTACGGGTGCAGCGCACGGACGACCCGGGAGACGTTGCCCATGTCGGTCGAGGCCCGGTTCATCCGCGCCGCCGGATCACCCGGCGCGGCGAAACGGCGGCCGAGCGACTCGGCGTTGCGGCGGTAGAGCGCGACCAGCTCCGCGTCGTTGCGGAACTCCGAGTAGGGCGGCGACTCCGGCTCGATCTCCAGCGCACAGCCGGACGCGAGCGCGCCGGCCCGGAAGCAGGCCTCGACCCGGCCCTGGACCTGCTCCAGCTCCGTAAGGCTTCCGGCCCGCACGTACCAACGCCCTTCCGTCCGTTCCGGGATGGCGTTGGGCGCCTCTCCCCCGCGCGTCACCAGCCCGTGCACCCGGGCGGTCTGCGGCAGTTGCTGGCGCAGCAGCCCGATGCCGACCTGGGCGACAGTGAACGCGTCGGCGGCGTTGCGCCCCTGCTCCGGGTAGGCGGCGGCGTGCGCGGCCCGCCCGGTGTACTGGACGTTCAGGTGGGCCACGGCGAAGGGCTCGGCCTCGGCGACGTCGACGGGGCCGGGGTGGACCATCATCGCCACGTCGACGCCCGCGAACGCGCCGCGCTCCATCATCAGGATCTTGCCGCCACCGCCCTCCTCGGCGGGCGTGCCGAGGACGGTGACGGTCAGTCCGAGGTCGTCCGCGACCCGGGCGAGCCCGGCCGCCGCGCCCACCGCCGAGGCCGCGATGATGTTGTGTCCGCAGGCGTGCCCGAGACCGGGCAGTGCGTCGTACTCGGCGCAGAGCGCGACATGCAGCGGCCCGCTGCCGAGGGTGGCGGCGAAGGCGGTCGGCAGGTCGCAGACGCCGGGCGTGACGGTGTAGCCGAGGTCGTCGAGGAGCGAGGCGGTCCAGCGGGCCGCCTTCTCCTCCTCCCAGGCCGTCTCCGGGTTGGCGTGCAGCCGGTGGGAGAGGGCGGTCAGCTCGGGTTCCAGCGTTCCGGCAGCGGCGCCGACGGCTGCGCGGACCGCCGGTCGGGCCAGCGCGCGGGCCGTCATCACAGGTCTCCGGGGACGCCGTAGCCGGGCGCCGACTCGGGTGCGAGGGCCCGCTGGACGTAGGCGTCCTGCTGCGGCTGCCACAGCCGCCACAGAGCGCCGAGTTCGGCGATCGGGTCGCCCTCGGTCCAGTCGACGCGCAGGTCGACCACCGGCCAGGGCACGGTGTCAGCGACCAGCAGCCCGGCCGAGTGCACCGGGCCCTCCTCGCCGCCGGCCGCGAGTCCGGCCGTCAGTGCGTCCAACAGCCGCTGGGCGAGCGGGAGTTCGGGCTGCGCGGCGAAGGCGTCGACCATGGCCCGCGTGACGCCGTCGGACGCCAGCATGTTGCCCGCGGCCACGCAGTCCGCACCGAGGGCCTGCGCACGGTTCCCGAGCGCGTGCTCGCCCGTGAAGGCAGCCGGGCTGCCGTCGGTGCCGACGGCGGTCAACTGGCGCCAGGCGACCAGGCTTTCGGTCTCGGCGGTGTGACGGACGGCGTCCTCGGCGCTGGAACCGGCCGCGATCAGGTCGAGCAGCCACGGGCCGAGCCGGGGGTCGGTGACGTTCTGCGTGCACACCGCCCCGACGCCCGCACGCACATGGGCGCAGCGGGAGGCGACGGCCGGGCTGGAGGAGGCGATCCCCACCCCGACCTGCCCGGTGCGGGCGCATCGGGCCGCGAGGGAGAAGGTCACAGCAGCTCACCCCGCTCGGCGGCCTTGGCGTGCCGGATCCCGGCGGCCTCGGCCCGGCGCGAGGCCGGGATGACGGCGGTGGCGTCGATCTCCACCAGCCACTCCGGGCGGGCCAGGGCGGCGACCACCAGGCCGGTGGAGACGTAGTGCACGCCCTTGAGCCAGCGGCCCATCACCTTGTAGACCGGCTCGCGGAAGCGGATGTCGGTCAGGTAGACGGTGATCTTGGTGATCTCGTCCAGCGCGCTGCCGGACTCCTCCAGCAACATGGCGATGTTGGCCATCGCCTTCTCCGCCTGCGCCTCGACGTCCCCGACGCCGACGTTCTCGCGGGTGTCCAGGTCCTGGCCGATCTGACCGCGCAGGTAGACCGTTCCCTCGACGACGACGGCCTGGGCCAGGTCGTTGGCAAGGCTCTGCTCGGGGTAGGTGGCGGCCGTGTTGAAGCGCCGCAGCCGGTGATGGACCATCAGTGACCGCTCCCGGGGCTGAGGTGGGGGTTTCGGCCGAAAGGGGCCGCAGCACCACTATGGAAGCGGCACTTCCTTTGGTAAAGCAGATCTTTTAGTGTTAGGTCATCTCCAATTCAGATGACCGAGCGGCCGGGAGGTCCGGAAAGTGGCAGCAGGCATGCCGGAACCGGCCCGGTTCACGCTGACGCAGTTGCGGTACTTCGTCGTGGCGGCCGAGGCGGGCAGCATGACCGCAGCCGCCGAGCGACTGCTGATCGCGCAGTCCGCCGTCTCCACCGCGGTCTCGAACCTGGAACACGAACTCGGCGTGCAGCTGTTCATCCGCCGCAAGGGCAAGGGCCTGGTGGCCACGGCCGCGGGCGAGCGCCTGCTGCTGCAGGCGCGGGAGCTGCTCACCCACGTGTCCGACGTGGCCGCCGAGGCGCGCGGCGGCGAGGGCGGGCTGACCGGGCCGGTGCGGCTGGGCTGCTTCGTCACCCTCTCCCCCTTCGTCCTCCCCGGCCTGCTGGCCGCGGCGGCGGAGCGCCATCCCCACCTGCGCGTCGAGGTCGTCGAAGGCGAGGCGGACGAGCTCGACCGGGCGCTGCGCACCGGACGGATCGACTTCGCGATCACCTACGACCTCGGCCTCGGGCTCGGCATCGTCCGCGAGACCGTCGCCTCGCTCCCGGCACACGCGCTCGTCGCCGCCGACCACCCGCTGGCCCGGCGCGGCAGCATCGACCTGGCGGAGCTGGCCCACGAGCCGTTCGTCCTGCTCGACCTGCCGCACAGCCGCGACTACTTCTGGTCGCTGGTCACCGCCACCGGCATCATCCCCGCGATCCGCCACCGCTCCCACAACTACGAGGCGGTCCGCTCCCTGGTCGCCCTGGGCCACGGCTTCTCCGTCCTGCACCAGCGCCCCGCAACTGACGACACCTACAGCGGCGCCCGCGTGTCCGTCCTCGCCCTGACCAACGAGCACCCGCCGCTCGACCTGGTCCTCGCCCGCATGGACGGCGTCCGCCAGACCGCCCGCGCCACCGCCGTCATGGACCTCGCCCACGAACTCCTGGCCCCGGCCTGACCGTTGGGGCCCGTCCTGGATGTGGAACCGGTTCTGCGCGCGTCAGTGGATCCGGTTGCCGCCCGGCTGGAGTTCCTGGGCGCGCACCGACTCCCGCTGCCGCCAGGCGCCGGGCGGTTCGCCGTGGTGGCGGCGGAAGGCGGCGGCAAAGGCGTAGGGCGAGCTGTAGCCGACGCTCCGGGCGATGCCCGCCATACCGAGCTCGCCGGTGCGGAGGTGCTCGCGGGCGAGGGCCATGCGCCAGTCGGTCAGGTACTGCATCGGGGTCTGGCCGAGCGCCTCGTGGAAGGTGCGGGCGAAGGCGGCCCGGGACAGGCCGCTGACCGCCGCGAGTTCGGGCACGGACCAGGGACGGCCGGCGTCCCCGTGCATGGCCTGGAGGGCGGGGCCGAGCCGGGGGTCGGCCGAAGCCCGGTACCAGCGCGGCGCGTTGGGGTTGCGGCGGAAGTCGTTACGCAGGGCGAGCACCAGCAGGACGTCGAGCAGCCGGTCGAGGACGGTGGCCTGGCCCGGTTCCGGGGTGGCGAGTTCGTACGAGAGCAGCGCGATCACCTCCCGCAGCGGATCGCCGACGGCCGCCTGCAGCGTCAGCACCTGGGGCAGCGCTTCGAGCAGCCCGTTGCCGATGTCGCCCGAGAAGCGGTAGGCGCCGCAGAGGAACACCGTCACCCCGGGGGCGTCCGACTCGGCGTCAGCGGCGTGCCGGGCGCGGAACTCCTCCGGTTCGAGGCAGTCGGCGCCCAGCTCGTGGCCGATCCGGTGGTCCGCGCCGCCACGGACGAGGGTCACCTCCCCGGGTACCAGCTCCACCGCGTGTCCCGGGTCGTCGGCGTCGAACCAGAGCCAGGCCCGGCCCCGGACGACGGTGTGCACGGAGAGCTGGATCGAGCCGGCCAGACGCAGCCCCCACGGGGGCTCGGCGACCGTCCGGGCGAACACCGCGCCGCCGGCGCGTGCCCGCGCAAGGTGATCACGCAGAAGGTCCATGCGACCAGTGTCGGCAGAACGATCGCCACCGGCAATCATCCGAGCGTTTGACGTAAAGAAGTAAGCGATTCACGCATTGATCCGCTCCTATGCGCTCTCTCACGATGGAGTCATGAACGGATCCTCACCGACCACCCTCGTCCTCGGCGGCACCGGGCGCACCGGCTCACTGCTGGCGGAGCGGCTCACCGAGCGGGGCCGGAACGCCCGCACCGCAGCGCGCAACGGCGCCGACGTTCGCTTCGACTGGGACGACCCGGCGACCCACGCCGACGCCCTGCGCGGTGTCGACAGCCTCTACCTCGTCACGCCCGTCCTACGGGTCGCCTACGCCGACCAGGTCGCGGCCTTTCTCGACCTCGCCGAGGCCGCCGGGGTGCGCCACGTCACCTACCTGGGCACCTACGGGGCCGACGACGTCCCGGCGCAGATCGACATCACGGCCGTCGAGGCCGACCTCGCCGCCCGATCGACCTTCACCCACTCCGTCGTGCGTCCCGCCTGGGTGATGCAGAACTTCAGTGACGCCCACCTGCCCGTCGTCGACGGCGCGATCACGGTCCCCACCGGCGACGGCTCCGAGGCGTTCGTCGACGCCGCCGACATCTCGGCCGTCGCGGCCGAGACGCTGCTCGCCCCCGAGCTCCACGCCGGGGCCCGGTACGCGCCCACCGGCCCGCGGGCGCTGACGGTCGGCGAGGTCACCGACATCATCACCGAGGTGACCGGACGGCCTGTCCGGCACCAGGACCTCGACGTCGAGACCTGGATCGGCGGCGCGGTCGCCGCCGGATTCGTGCCCGCCGAGTACGCGGTGATGCTCCGTTGGCTGACCGGCACCATCCGCACCGGCCACGGCTCCACGCCCAACGACGACGTCGCGCGGGTCACCGGCCAAAAGCCGACCACCTTCCGGGAGTTCGCGCAGCGCAACGCCCAGGTGTGGGCGACGACGGATCGCTAGCGCGCCCACTGTCCCTGCGAACGAAGAGATGCGCGGCTGCCGGGCAGCCGCGCATCTCTCAGCGATCTCGAGCGAGGACGACGTCAGGCGGCGACCAGCACGGCCAGCTCCTTGGCCTTGTCCGCGGCCTCGGCCAGGGCCTGCTCGCGCGACGCCTCGGCCAGCGGGATCAGCTCGGACATGGCCGGGTTGACCTTGGCCAGCGTCAGCTCGGGGATGATCACGTGCACGTCCAGCTGCATCAGCGCGCCGAGCACGCCCTGCAGGAAGGGCGCGGCGAAGTCCAGGCCCTCACGCGGGGTGCCGGAGCCGTAGGCGCCGCCTCGGGAGGCGACCACGACGACCTTCTTGCCGGCGACCGAGGAGTTCTCGCCGGCTGTGCGGCCCATGATGATCACCTGGTCCAGCCAGGCCTTCAGCGTGGACGGGATGCTCAGGTTGTACATCGGGGCGCCGATCAGGACCACGTCGGCGGCCTCCAGCTCGGCGGCCAGCTCGTTGCGCAGGGCCATCGCGGCGCGCTGGGCGTCGTCGTGGGTGGACGGGTCGGCGAAGGCGGCCCCGATGCCGACCGCGTCCAGGTGCGGCAGCGGCTCGGCGGCGAGGTCGCGGTAGACGACCGTGCCCTCCGGGTGCTGGGCGAGCCAGTTCTCCTGGAACGCCTGGGTCACCTCGCGGGAGGCGGAGCCGCCGGCCGGCAGAGCTGCGGAGTCGATGCGAAGCAGGGTGGCCATGGCCGTTCTCCTCGTCCGAAGACATTCAAAGTAAGTGAGTTGCAAACCCTTAGGGGCTTGTCTTCTCGCACTAGCTTACTTTTTCTCAGCAGCTTGGCAAGCGGCGGTAAGCTGGTGCCATGGCGGAGACAGCAGCGGCGACGGCAGCCGCCCAGGGGGAAGAGGCGTGCCTCAGCGCGGACGCCGCGGTCGAGCGCGTCTTCAAGCTGCTCGGCAAGCGCTGGACCGGGATCGTCATCGCCTCGCTGATGGACGGCCCCGTCCACTTCTCGCACCTGCGGCGCACGGTGCCCGGCATCAGCGAGCGCATGCTCTCCGACCGGCTCACCGAGCTCCAGGCGGCCGGGCTGGTCATCCGCGAGGTCCACGAGGGCCCGCCGCTCCGCGTCGCCTACCACCTCACCGCCCCCGGCCGCGCGCTGCGCCCCGCAATGGAGGAGCTGCGCCGCTGGGCCGAGACCCACCTCCCCGCCGACGGGGGCCCCTGCGGCGGCGGATGCGGTTAGAGCACCGCTGTCGCGTGCATCTCCCAGACGAGAATCTCGGACGGCTCGACCGCGACGACGCGCTGCCCGCCGGTGGCGGTGAATCGTGCCGCGTCGCTCTGGCCGAGGAGGCCCACTCCTTCGACCTCGACCGCGCCGGACGTGACGAAGAGGTGCAGGAACGGTGCCTCGGGCAGCGTGACCTGCTGCCCCGGGCGCAGTCGCGCCACGTGCAGGGCGGCGTGCCGGTTGCGGATCCGAATCGCGGTGGCGTCCCGATGCCGGTCCATGCCCGAGGCCACCGTGACCAGTGAGCCGCTCAACAGCTCGGCGTCGATCTCCAACTGCTCGTAGCCCGGCGTGACGCCGGCCTCGTCGGGCAGCACCCACATCTGGACGAAGTGCACCGGGGCGGTGGGGAGTTCGCCGGTCAGTCGGCAGCTGTCGTTCTTCTCCGAGTGCAGGATGCCGGTGCCGGCGCTCATCCGCTGGGCCAGACCGGGGTAGATCACGCCCGAGTGGCCGCCGGAGTCCTGGTGGACGAGCGACCCCTGGAGCACCCAGGTGACGATCTCCATGTCCTGGTGGGGGTGTGTCTCGAAGCCCGCGCCTGGCTGCACCAGGTCCTCGTTGTTGACCAGCAGCAGGCCGTGGTGGCTGTTGGCCGGATCCGGCCGACCAGTGCCGAACGAGAACGAGTGCTTGGAGTCGAGCCAGGACAGCCGGCTCGACTGCCGTGCGTCGGCGCGGCGCACCTCGATCGCTGGTATCAGTAGTCCGGGCATGGGCGCCTCGCCTTGCTAGATATTCAACATTCAACTTCAGACTATGCCGCCATGACATGAATGTTCAAGTGACAGCATGCGGAATCGATGCCTTCCCATCGCCCATGTCGTACGCAGCATGCGGCTGATACGCTGCCAGGATGAGCATTCAGGACGAGGCGCCGACCACCCAGTCAGACGAGCATGCGGCCCCGTGGCTCAGCTCCGGCGAGCTGGACTCCTGGATGGCGGTGGTCCGCCTGATGACCCGCCTCCCCTGGGCCATCGACACCCAGCTGCAGCGCGACGCCGATCTGAGCATGGTCGAGTACATGGCGCTCGCCATGCTCTCCGAGGCCCCGGAGTGGACCCTGCGCATGAGCGCGCTCGCCGAGCACACCAGCACCTCGCTGTCGCGGCTCTCGCACATGGTCAAGCGGCTGGAGAGCCGTGGCTACGTGCGCCGCGAGCCGGATCCGGCCGACGGCCGGTTCACCAACGCGATCCTGCTGCCCGCCGGCATGGCGAAGCTCGAATCCGCCACCCCGGCGCACGTGGCCTACGTCCGCCATCTCGTCGTTGACAACCTCTCCGGCGAACGCCTGCGCCGCCTCGGCCAGGACGCCGAGCGCATCCTGCAGCGCATCGACTCGCCGGCGCGGTGACCTGACGCGTCAAGCCATCGTCGATCAACTTGCTTGAAAATTCTGCAGTGCATCTCCTTGCGTTCTGGGATGACTTGAATGTTAAAGTTAATCCGTACGCGGAAGCCACCCGGCGACCACTCATCCGGCCGTCGACGGACCAGGAGAGTCGAGATGTCCCACGACAACGAGAAGATCATCCGCGCCGCATACCAGGCCGCCGAGGAGCAGGACGTCGCGGGCTGGATCGGGTCGTTCACCGAGGACGGCACCTTCACCGACATGTCCCTCCCGCTCACCTACAAGGGCCCGGACGAGCTGGGCAAGACCGTCGAGGTCTACGCCGAGGCCTTCCCGGACATGCACCGCTCGCTGGAGCGGTTCTACGTCACGGGCGACATCGTGGTCGTGCAGCTGCGCCTGCAGGGCACCCAGAACGGCCCGCTCCAGCTGCCCACCGGCACCGTCCCGCCGACCGGCAGGCGCATGGACGCCCCGTGCTGCGACGTGTTCGAGCTGGTCGACGGCAAGATCAAGCGCTTCGACTGCTACCCCTCCGGCACGGTCATCGCCGCCCAGCTCGGCCTCGCCTGAGCCATCCGGGGAATGCGACCCCGCTCCGACACGCTGCAACTTGAGCCTTCAATTCGGCGGGGCTAGGGTTTTAGTTGAAGGCTCAAGTCAAAGAGGAGGTCATCATGACCACCGCAACGCCGAAGCCGGGACGCTACGCCATCGACGTCCCCCGCTCAGAGATCACCTTCACCACCAAGCACATTTTCGGGCTGGGCACGGTCCGTGGCAGCTTCCGGCTGCGCGGCGGCACCGTCTCCCTGGCAGAGCCGCTCACCGAGACCCGGGTGGACGCCGTCGCCGACGCGGCCAGCTTCGACACCGGCAACAAGAACCGGGACCGCCAGGTCCTGTCCAAGGCGCTGCTGCACACCGAGGTCTACCCCGACATCGTCTTCGCCTCGACCGGGGCCGAGCTGGACGGGTCCGGCGTCTGGGCCCTCCAGGGACACCTGACCGCCCACGGCGTCCGCGCGCCCGTCACCTTCACCGTGGCCAAGGCCGAGGTCGACGGCGAGGAGATCACCGTCGAGGCGACCGGAACCGTCGACCGCTACGCCCACGGCGTCACCAAGCTCAAGGGCATGGCTGGACGCCACCTCGTACTGGTCGCCACCGTCCGCGCCCGCCGCACCGACGAAAGCACCGCCCAGTCCTGACAGTGAGCGGTGAGTATCAGGCGAACGCGGTCGCCAGCAGCGCGGCCGTCTCGGCGAGCAGCGGCTCGTCGGTCGGCGCGGTGGCGTCGTGTTTGGTGGACAGGACGGCCATGACGATCGGGCGCCGGGCGGGCGGCCACACGATGGCGACGTCGTTGGTGGTGCCGTAGCTGCCGCTGCCGGTCTTGTCCGCGACAGTCCAGCCGGTGGGCAGTCCCGCCCGAAGACGCTTGCCACCGGTCGTGTTCGCCAGCAGCCAGTCGGTCAGGCGCTCCCGGTCCGCCCGGTCGAGGGCGTCGCCGAGGGTGAGCCGGGCGAAGGTCCGGCCCAGGGCGCGCGGGCTGGAGGTGTCGGTCACCCGGCCCGGCTCCGCCGAGTTCAGCTCGGGCTCCCAGCGGTCGAGCCGGGTGACCTCGTCGCCCAGGGAGCGGCAGTAACGGGTGATCGCAGTCGGGCCACCGAGCAGGCGCAGCAGCAGATTCGCCGCCGCGTTGTCGCTGTAGTCGAGCGCGGCGGCGCACAACTGACTGACCGTCATCCCGTCGGCCAGGTTCTCCGGCAGGCCGGTGATCGGCGCGTAGCCCGAGCGCGTGACGTCCGCCTGCGTGTAGTGGATCCGCTCGGCGAGGAACGTACCGTCACGGTCGAGGTCCCGGAGCACCGCCGCGACCTCGACCGCCTTGTACGTCGAGCACATCGGGAACAGCTCGTCGGCCCGGTGGAGCACCGCCCGGCCGGTGTGCAGGTCGCGTGCGAAGACGCCAAGCCGGGCGGAGTGCGCCCGTTCGAGCGCGCGGAACCGCCCAGCGATCCCCGCCTGGGCGGCGTCGTCCGCGTCCTGGGCGAAGGCCGGCCCCGCGCCGGGAAGAGCCACGGTGAGCGCCGTCAGGGCAGCACCGGCAAGAAGGCCGCGTCGGCTCGGGTGCAACTCCATGAATGTCTTCCTCCACCTGTGCGTACGCGACATATCCCCGATTACTGACGCAACACGCTGCAGGCCAGTTCCCCGACGTGACGGCGACGGAGCTGACGGCCCATCAACTCGGACGGGTGCCCGCCATGCCGCCATCCGGTGCAGCTTGCGCGCCGTAATGGCGCGTTGACGGCTGGGCCACCAGGTCGTCTGTCACGGTGAATCACCCCGATCGGGGGCAACGACGCAGCTCACCGACCGACGTACTGGTTCGCCCGCAGGGGCGGGACATCACGGAGTCCTCATGCAGCAGAGTCCGCACCTCGACCGTCAAGCCCGCCTGGCCCGGAAGGCCCTCGGGCTGGCGCTCGCCCTCGGCGCCGTGGTGGGCGCCGGCGCCCCGGCCATGGCCGCGCAGAGCAGTGCAGCGAGCAGTGCGCAGAGCGGTACGCAGAGTGGCGCGCACGCGGTTCCGGCGCGGCCGGACGGCATCGGCCCGCGTACCTGGAGCCAGGTGCCCGGCTCCGCCCGGCAGATCGTCCTGGTTCAGGGCGCGGGCTGGAACTCCTCGCACAACACCGTGTCGCTCTGGCAGTTCAGCAACGGCAGCTGGCAACGCGTGGCCCAGTGGAGCGGCCACAACGGCGAGCGCGGCTGGACCTCGGACCACTATGCGGGCGACATGCACACCCCCACCGGCGTCTACACCCTGCACAACGCCGGCGGCCGACTCCCCAACCCCGGGACCCGGCTCAGCTACCAGTACTCCCGCGGCCTCTACGCCCTCGGCGGCCACTCCGCCAACGGGGCCTCCCGGTCCCGCCTCTTCGACTACGTCGTCGCCATCGACTACAACCGGGTGGTCGGCGCCCCGCCGACCGACCAGCGCCGCCCGATGGGCTACTACCGCGGCGGCGGCATCTGGTTCCATGTCAGCGACGGGAACTACACCGCGGGCTGCGTATCCAATCCGGAGAACGACATGCGGCTCACCGAGCGCTGGCTCGACCCCGCCGCCCATCCGGTGATCGTCATGGGACCGTCGTCCCTGGACGCGCAGTGACGATCGGGGCCGCCGTTGCCGTTCCGGCTCAGTCGGGCAGGCCCCAGAACGGGCCGTGCAGTCCCACCTCGGCGAAGTAGGCCGCGGCGGAGGCGGGATCGCGGCGCTGGTAACCCCGGTCCATCCGGCCCGCGTACCAGTGGCGGGCAAGACGCCACAGGGTGGGCAGGTCCATCACGTAGCCGCGTGGCCGGCCGGTGCGCTCCAGCCAGGCGTCGACGCAGTCGGCCGAGCAGAACAGGCGCTGGTGCGCGCAGGTGTGCACGACGTCGTCCCAGACGCGGTCCGCCGGGGTGAGGAAGTGGGCCATCTGCGCCCCCGGCGGCGGGGCCTGACGACCGACCACCCACGCGTGCGGGGTGTCGCACGCCGGGCAGCGGGTGGCGACGAGGACGTCCGGCTCGTCCTGCAGCAGGTGGGGAACGGCGAAGGAGTCCCAGGCGCAGCCGCCCCACCACAGGGTGCTTCGACCCATGACCGAGAAGCCGAGCGGGATCGACGCGAACGGATGCGCCATGACGATCCGGTCCGGATCCTCCGCGTCCAACACCACGTCGCGATGCCCGTGCAGGGCCTGCAGCACGCGCCGGACGACGGCCTGCGGCAGGCCGGTCCCGGCGGCGAGGTCCGCCGGGGACGGCGCGTCCCCGGTGCGGGCGAAGTGGGCGTAGACGGCCAGGCGGACCTGCTCGGTGTCCGCCGCGTGCAGCGGTGCGCCGGTGGCGTCGTTCACGGCGGCACTCCCTTGCTCTCCTGCGGGCTTGCGGTGCTGCGGGCTTGCACCGCTCCAGGCTTGCTCTGCTGCGGGCTTGCTGTCCTACGGGCTTGCTGTCCTACGGGACGGGGTCCGGACCGGCCGGGTCAGCGAGCGGGTGGCGGTCCTCCGGCGGCGTGGTCGGAGACCGCGACCACCAGCACGCGGGTGTCGGGACTGAGGCTGCGCCAGCGGTGGCGGACGCCGCCGGAGAGGTAGAGAGTGTCGCCGCGGCGGAGGTGGTGGATCCGGCCTTCGGCCTCGACCTCCGCCGCGCCGTCGGCGACGTACATCAACTCGTCGCCCAGGTGCAGGAATTCGCGGTCGGCCTGCTGGTCGCCGGTGAACTCCAGGGCGTGCAGCTGACGGCGTCCACGGACCAGCGGGCGGACTCCCGCGTCCGGGGACAGACCCGCGTCGGCCCCGGCCAGGACGACGTCGACCGGGCGGTCGGCGGCATCGGCGGTGGCGAGCAGGTCGACCGCGGTGGTCTCCAGCCCGTCGGCGATCCGTTGCAGCGAGC
Organism: Streptacidiphilus sp. BW17; assembly: GCF_041262485.1. Classification (NCBI taxonomy): domain Bacteria; kingdom Bacillati; phylum Actinomycetota; class Actinomycetes; order Kitasatosporales; family Streptomycetaceae; genus Streptacidiphilus; species Streptacidiphilus sp. BW17. The sequence goes on from NZ_JBGCCR010000004.1 coordinate 344,236, forward strand.
GCATGCTGGGGCGGGCCCGGTCGTTCTCGATCTGGCTGAGGAAGGGGACGGACAGGCCGGTCCGCCGCGCCACCTCGGCGAGGGTCAGGTCGAGGGCGCGGCGTCGGCGGCGGACCGCGCCGCCGAGGCGCTGCTCGGCGCGCTCGCCGTCACCGCCACCGGTCGTCCCCGCCTCTGCGTCCGCGCCCGTGCCCATGCCCGCGCCCGAGGCCGATTCACCCATGATCGCCACACCTCCCTGCGGCCACCTTACGCACCCGCACGGCACGTTTCGTACGGCTGCAACACAGCCGACACACCACGCTCCTATCGTCGAAGCACTTTGACGTCATCAAACAAACTTTGATGGGAGCGTTTCGTGGCACGAGTCGACCAGAACCAACGACGCCGTCGCGGCACCGGGCTGATCGCCCTCGATCCGGACGCCGCCTTCCCCGGCTTCACCCTCTTCGCCCCGTTGACCGGCGGTGGCGAGGTGCACCTGGTGGACCTGCACGGGCGGCCCGCGCACCGCTGGCGGTTCCCGTACCGGCCGGGGCGGCACGCCCGGATCGTGCGCGGCGGCGAGCTCGCCTACAACGGCGTGCTGCCCGGCGTGGCGGCACTCTTCCCGATGTGGCACAAGTACCGGGGCGGGGTGATGCTCCGCGCCGCACCGGACGGCGAAGTGCTGTGGGAGCACCGGGACCCGCGCCAGCACCACGACGCCCACCACCTCGACGACGGCGGAGTCCTCTACACCGGTGTCGAACCCCTGCGGGGCGCGGAGGCGTCGACGGTCCTCGGCGGGGTGTCCGGCTCGGAGGCCGACAGTGCGACGGTGTGGGCCGACACCATCACCGAGGTCGGACCGGACGGGTCGATGCGCTGGAGCTGGCGTGCCGCCGAGCATCTGGACCGTGCCGCGTTCCCGCTCCACCCGGACTACGCCCGTGAGCACTGGCCGCTGATCAACAGCGTCACCCCGCTCGCCGACGGCAACGTGCTGGCCAGCCTGCGCAGCGTCTCCGCGGTGGTGGTGATCAGCCGCAGCACCGGCGAGATCCTGTGGCGGACCCCGCCCGGCACGGTCTCCCAGCAGCACTGCCCGACCGAGCTGGACGGTGGCCGCCTGCTCGTCTTCGACAACGGCGTCTTCCGACCCGGCCACGACGTGCCGTACTCGCGGGTCGTCGAGATCGACCGGACCGACGGCAGTGTCGCCTGGGAGTACCACGACCCGGCCAAGGAGGCGTTCTTCGCGCCCTTCATGGGTGCGGCCCAACGGCTGCCGGGCGGCAACACCCTCGTCACCGACTCGCCCGCGGGGCGCCTCTTCGAGGTGACGGCGGACGGCTACCTGTGCTGGGAGTACGTGGTGCCCCACTTCGGCGCATACGCCGAGACGGAGGTCCGGTCGCTGTTCCCCGCCGAGCCCAACGCCGTCTTCCGCGCCTACCGCTACGCCCCCGAGGAGATCCCGTGGCTGAACACGCGCCCGTGACGGCCCCAGACATGAGAGCCGCGGACATGAGAGCCCCGGACATGGGAGCCGCGGACGCGCGGCAGCCGCTCCGACGTCTGGTCCCGCTCGCGTGCCAGCACGTCCTCGCCATGGCGGCCACGCCGGTCTCCGCCGTCTTCCTCGTAGGGACCTCGCTCCGGCTGACGCCTGGTCAGACCGCGTCCCTGCTGGCCACGGTGCTGGTGCTGTCGGGAGCGGGCTCGGTACTGCAGTCGCTCGGAGTGTGGTCCTTCGGGGCCCGCCTGCCCTTCGTCATGCTGCCGGGCGGGGCCGCCACCGCGCTCTTCCTGCAGATCGCCCATGTCCACGGACCAGCCGTTGCGTCCGGCTCCGTCCTACTCGCGGCGGCGCTGCTGCTCGCGGTCACCCCCGTGTACGGACGGGTGGTCAGGCTCTTTCCACCGCTGGTCATGGGGGTGACCGTGCTGCTGGTTGGGGTGTCGATGGTCCGGGTCACCACGCAGCTGCTCGTGGGCGCGAGCGGCAGCGCTTCGTCTCACACCCTGGCCGCCGCAGGGCTGACCGTCGCGCTCACCCTCCTCGCCCACCTGCTGCTGCGGGGTGCCTGGCGCCAGTCGGCGGTGCTGGTCGGCATGCTCGGCGGCACCGTCCTGGTGGTCGTCACCGGACTCGGCTCGTTCACCCCGGCAGCCGGGCCCGCGTTCTCGCTGCCGCACCTGCTGCCCTACGGCACACCGGAGTTCGACCTCCCGGCGGCGCTGCCCCTGTTGCTGTTCAGCCTCACCTCGCTGGCCGAAGCCACCGGCCAGACCGCCCTCAACAGCGAGAAACCCGATCTCGGCCGGGACGTCCCGCGTCTGGCGCGCGCCGACGCGCTGGTGTCGCTGCTCGGCGGATTCCTGGGCGCGCCACCGATGGTGACCAGCTCGGAGAATGTCGGCCTGACCCGGCTGACCGGCGTCCGCAGCCGCTCCGTGACGGCGACGGCCGGTGTCCTGCTGGTCGCAGCCGGCCTGTTCTCCCCGCTGTCACGGCTGGTCGCCGGGTTGCCGACGGCGGTCGTCGCGGGTTCGGCGCTGGTGGTCTACGCGATGATCACGGCGATGGGCGTGGAGATGCTCGGCCGGGCGCTGAGCCGGATACGGCCGGGCGGCAGCTCCCCCGACGCGCTGGTCGTCGGCCTGGCCCTGACGGTAGGTCTGCTGCCGGTGGTCGCACCCGACCTGTACCCCGACCTCCCCGACTGGGCCCGGACGGTCCTCGGCAGCGGCGTGGTGGCCGGGACCCTGACGGCCGTCCTGCTGCACGCGGTGAGCTCGCTTCGCTCCCTGACGCGCCGAGGGGAGGCGCCAAACGGGAAATTTCGTGCACGAGCCTTGCTGTCTCTTGTCGTGGATGCGTCAATGGGCGCGATCCGGAAGCCGACTGACTTCGTTCCGGAGGCTTCCTCGCGCACCACGGAAGGAGACTCTTCATGAAGCACGCAAGACTCGGCGCCGGCACGGCACTTGCCGTCTCGGTCCTCCTCGGTGCGGGCGTGGCTCAGGCGCCCCTGGCCGGCGCGGTCTCGCCCGACTCCGCCACCGTCGCGTTCGACTGCGGCTCCTACGGCTCGGGCACGGCCACGCTGACGGCCTCCCAGAACGGCACCGCCGCGACGATCACGCTGTCGACCTCGGCCATCACGGCCCCGCTCGACATCGGCGCCGACTCCGTCAGCTCCAACCTCACCATGACCAACACCGACGGCAGCACGGTGTCCTTCACCGGCGACGCCAACCCCGACATCCCGGCCGGCAGCGCCGTCTCGACGGGCCCGCTGACCGGGACGGTGGCGGCTGGTGACAACCTGTCCGCCACCTCGCTCACGGTCACCGTGTTCGGGATCACGGCCACCTGCACGGCGACCTCCGCGCAGACGCCCGGTCCGTTCTCGTTCTGACCACCCGCGCCATCGCGGGCGCGAAACCGGCCGACCGGACGTCAAAGCCCGGTCGGCCGCCACGCGTTCAGCGGATTCAGCCCAGTTCGGACGCAGGGACGGCGGCCTCGGGCGCAGCGGTCTCCGCCCGCGCCCCGGTGCTGTCGCGGCGCGTGCCGAGCACCAGGGTCGCGATGCCCGTGACGGCCAGGTTCGGGGCCAACGAGACCAGACCGGGGTCCCAGGTGCCGATGTCCACGCTGCCGAAGGTCAGCCAGGTGAGGCAGGCGACGCCGGTGACGATGCCCAGCAGCGCCGGGGTCGCGCCGAGGCGGTTGCGCCGGGCCAGCGCGGCCACCGTGGCGGGGGCGAGCTGGGCCAGGCCGCCGTAGGTGAGCAGCAGCAGGTTGGTGAGCAGGTCGGGCCGGGTGAGGCCGAGCACCAGAGCCGCTCCGGAGGCTGCGACGACGGTGAGGTGATTGGCCGTCAGACGGGCCCGCTCGCTCCGGGCAGGGACGAGATTGTGCGAGACCAGGGTGGAGATGCCCATGACGATCGCCGCCGAGGGCACCATCGCCGCGCCCGCCGCCGCCACGGCGATCAGGCCCACGACCCAGCCGGGCAGGCTGTGTGCGGCCATGGTCAGCAGCACCGACTTGCTCGACGTGCCGGGTGCCAGCGCCAGCACTCCGGCCAGGCCGACGATGACCGGGATGCCCAGGGCCACCTGGTAGAGCGGCAGCCAGATGTAGTTGCTGCGCAGCGCCTTGCCACTGCGGGCGGACAGGACCGGCAGCCACAGGTGCGGCATGGTGTTGAGGCCCGAGCCGAGCGCGCTGATCAGCATCGACGTGGTGAACCAGGTCGCGTCGTAGCCCGGCGGGTGCAGGGTGAGCAGTTGCGGGTGCGTGTGCTGGAGGGTGTGGAAGAGGTGGCCGAGGCTTCCGCTGACGGAGATCGGCACCGCGACCAGCAGCACCAGCAGGGCGAGCACCATCAACGCGTCCTTGAGGTACGCGACCCGGGCGATGCCGCGGATGCCGGACCAGAGCACGAAGCCGACCGTCAGCACGGTGGCCAGCACCATGCTCAGGTTCGCGCCCGCGTGGCTGCCCGTGGCCAGTTGGACGATCAACCCCAGGCCGGTGATCTGCAGTTGCAGGTACGGCAACAGGAACACCGCGCCGACGACGGCGACGACCTTGCCGAGCAGCGGGCTGCCGAAGCGGTGGGCGAAGAAGTCGGCCTGGGTGAGGTAGCCGTGGTCGCGGCCCAGACGCCAGGTGCGCGGGCCGATCCAGTACATCGTCACCAGACTGATCGCCAGATAGCCGATGGCATAGGTGGCGGAGACACCTCCGCCGAAGGCGAGACCGGCCAGACCCAGGAAGCTGAAGGTGGTGAAGAACTCGCCCGCCTGCAGGAACCAGGAGGTGGCGGCGGAGAAGTTGCGGTGCCCGACGGTCCACTCCCCCAGCTGCTTGCTGGGACGCCGACGCCCTGAGATGCCGAGGGCGGCGATCGCCACCATGCCCAGGACGGTGATGACCATGCTCGTGTTCATCTCGCGGCCTCCTCGGCCCGGGTGGCGGTCTTCGGGTCGGCGTCGTCGGCGTGCTCGGCGTCGTCGGCGTCGTCGGCGTGGTCGGCGTGGTCGGCGTGGTCGGCCGAGCGTTCGACCGCGTAGAGCGCGACGGTCGTGCCGACCGTCCAGAGCACGGCCCAGACCAGGACGGACGGCAGACCGAACCACAGATGTGGGCCGTTGACGAAGGGCAGGAAGGGCGCTGCGAAGAATCCGAGGACCGGAACGCAGGCCCAGACGACGTGCTTCGGCTTCATGGAGTTCCTGTCGGTCGCAGGGTGGGGGTCAGGGTGAGGTCGGCGTGCCGAAGGTCGGACGCCGCAGGTGGTGCCGGGTGGCGGACTCGAAGGCGTGGCCCGCGCGCAGCACCGCCAGGTCGGCGCGGGGCGGACCGACGATCTGCAGGCCGACGGGCAGCCCCTCGGCGGAGAACCCGGCGGGCACGGAGAGCGCGGGCGTGCCGAGGACGCTGATCAGGTAGGCCGAGCGCATCCAGTCCAGATAGGTGTGCTGCGGACGCCCGGCGACGACGGCCGGGTACTCCCACTCCACCGGGAACGGCAGCACCTGACTGACCGGGGCGAGCAGCAGGTCGTAACGCTGGAAGAAGGCGGTCGCCTCCAGGTGCAGCCGGGTACGGTCAGCCGTCGCACGAGCGATGTCGGTGCCGGTCAGGCCCCGGCCATCCTCGATGTTCCAGACCACGCTGGGCTTGAGCGCGTCGCGGTGACGGTCCAGCAGATCGCCGAGAGCGAGGTCGAACTCGTGGGCGCGCAGCGTCCGGAAGACGCCGTGGGCGGCACGCAGGTCCGGGCAGGCGGGTTCGATGCGCACGCCGAGCTCCTCGAAGACCTTCAGCTGCGCCTCGAGGACGGCGAGTACCTCCGGCTCGACGTCGACGGTGCCGCCGAGGTCGGGCGCCCAGGCGATCCGCAGACCGGACACGTCAACCTCCCCCAGCGTTCGGAAAGCCTCCCCCGGCGTCTCCAGGCTGGTCGGACAGCGCGGATCGGGCCCGGCCATGACCGAGAGCAGCAAGGCGACGTCGGCGACGGTTCTCGCTATCGGACCCGGCACGGCGAGCGTCTCCCACACGTGCGCCGACGGGTACGCCGGTACCCGCCCCGGCGTCGGACGGAAGCCGACGACGTTGCAGAAGGACGCGGGGTTGCGCAGCGAGCCGCCCATGTCACTGCCGTCCGCGAGCGGCTGCAGCCCGGCGGCGAGCGCGGCAGCCGCACCGCCGCTGCTGCCGCCCGCGGAGCGGGTGGGGTCGTAGGGGTTGCGGGTGGCGCCGAAGACGGTGTTGAAGGTGTGCGAGCCGGCCGCCAACTCCGGCACGTTCGTCTTGCCGATCCGGATCGCGCCGGCCGCCCCGATCCGCTCCACCAGCAGCTCGTCCTCGTCGGGGACGTGGTCGGCGAAGAGCGGCGAGCCGTGGGTCGTCCGCATCCCGCGGGTGAGGTGGGTGTCCTTGAACGCGATCGGCAACCCGTGCAGCGGACCGACCGGAAGCCCGCGGGCGAGCCGGTCGTCGGCGGCGCGGGCGGCGGTGAGCGCGCCCTCCGGGTCGAGCGTGACGATCGCGTTGATCCGGGGGTTGACCTGGTCGATGCGGTCGAGATGGGCCTGGACCACCTCCCGGCTGGAGAGCTCGCGACGCCGGATCAGGGCGGCGAGTGCGGTCGCGTCGGCGTAGTGGAGGGGCTCGTTCATGGGGTCCTCGGTGCGGCGGGTGACGTGGGTCGCGGTTGTTCCTCGGGTCGCCCATCCTGTGGGCCGAGACGAATCTCGTCAATAGATTGCTCAAAATGACGTTTCTAGTCATTCTTATGAGCGATCCCCTGCTTCTGGCCAAGGGGACCCCCATGCCGCACCACGCCTGGAGCAATCCATGACGCAGAAACCACGCCCGCGGGGCCCGCTCGCCGGACGGCTCGTGCTCGACCTGTCCCGTGCCCTGGCCGGGCCGCACGCTGCGATGATGCTCGGCGACCTCGGCGCCCGCGTGATCAAGATCGAGGCCCCGGGCCGGGGCGACGACACCCGCGGCTGGGGTCCCCCCTTCGTCGGCCCCGAGCACGCCCGGGAGTCGACGTACTTCCTCTCCTGCAACCGCAACAAGGAGTCGGTGACCGCCGACCTCAAGTCCGAGGCCGGGCGGGATCTGATCACCCGTCTGGTACAGCGCGCCGACGTGCTGGTGGAGAACTTCCGGCCCGGCGTGCTGGACCGGCTCGGCTTCCCGGTCGAGCGGCTGCACGAGCTCAACCCGGCCCTGGTGGTGCTCTCGATCAGCGGCTTCGGCCACGACGGACCCGAGGGCGGCCGGGCCGGTTACGACCAGATCGCCCAGGGCGAGGCCGGGTTGATGAGCCTCACCGGAGAGCCGGGTGCGCCCGCCAAGGTCGGCACCCCCATCGCCGACCTGCTGGCCGGGATCTTCGGCGCGACGGCGGTGCTGGCCGCGCTGCTGGAACGCGAGTCCACCGGACGCGGCCGGGTCGTGCGGACCTCACTGCTCTCCTCCCTGGTCGGGATCCACAGCTTCCAGGGCACGCGCTGGACCGTGGCGGGCGAGGTCCCGCGCGCGACCGGCAACCAGCACCCGTCGATCGCGCCCTACGGGCTCTTCCACTGCGCGGACGGCGAGATCCAGCTGGCGGCGGGCAGCGAGTCGCTCTGGCGCGCGGTCGCGCAGGTCACCGGCCTGGACCCGGACGACGACCGGTTCGCCACCAACGCCGATCGGGTGACGCACCGTCAGGAACTCGCCGCGCTGCTGGAGGGCGCCTTCGCGACCGACAGCGCCGCCCACTGGCTCGAACGGCTCGACGCGGCCGGGATACCCGCCGGGCGGGTGCGCAGCATCGACGAGGTCTACCGGTGGGAGCAGACCCGACAGCAGGGACTGGTGATCGACGTCGAGCACAGCACGCTCGGTACGATCAGCCTGCCCGGTACGCCGTGGTCCTTCGACGAGGAGGCCGCCGACACTGCGGTCCACCAGGCGCCGCCCACCCTCGGCGAGCACGACGCCTCCGTCCGCGCCTGGCTCGCGGCCACGGAGGCGACGGAGGTCGCCGCACTCGCGTCGACCCCGGGGAGCTCGAAGTGACGACCGCCCGCACCACGCCCGCGTCGTTGCAGTTCGCGCACCAGCTTCTCGACGAGGGCAGCTGGACGTGCTGGGACACCCCACCACGCGGCAACCCGGTCCACGGCCCCTACGCCGACGACCTCACCCGCGCCCGCGAGCGCAGTGGCGGTGCGGACGAAGCCGTTCTCACCGGCGAGGGCCGCATCCACGGCCGACGGATCGCCGTGATCGTCGGCGAGTTCGGCTTCCTCGCCGGGTCCGTCGGCGTCGCCGCGGCCGACCGGCTCCTGCTCGCCGTCCACCGCGCCACCGCCGAGGGCCTGCCCCTGCTCGCCTGCCCCGCCACCGGCGGCACCCGCATGCAGGAGGGCACCCCCGCCTTCGTCGGCATGGTCCCCATCGTCGCCGCCCTCGCCGCCCACAAGGCCGCAGGGCTCGCCTATCTCGTCCATCTCCGCCACCCGACCACCGGCGGCGTGCTCGCGTCCTGGGGCTCCCTCGGCCACACCACGACCGCAGAGCCGCACGCCCTCGTCGGCTTCCTCGGCCCCCGCGTCTATCAGGCCCTCTACGGCCGCGAGTTCCCGGGCGGCGTCCAGACCGCCGAGAACCTCGACCACCACGGCATCGTCGACGCCGTCCTCACCACCGACCAACTCCGCGCGCGGACCGGGGACATCCTGCGCATCCTCACCCCGGGCGCGGCCGAGACGCGCGCCGACAAGCCCGCCGCCGCACCCGAGGCACACCTCAGTCAACCCACCGACGACGTCTGGCAGTCCGTCACCCTCACCCGGGCCCCCGACCGCCCCGGCCTTGCCGACCTCCTCGCCACCGCCGACTCCCTCGTCCCCCTCCACGGCACCGGCGCGGGCGAACGCGACGACGCCCTCACTCTCGCGCTGGCCCGCTTCGACGCCACCCCCTGCGTCGTCATCGGCCACGACCGCGCGGCGGCCCGCACACAGGGCACCGACATCACCCCCGCCGGACTGCGCACCGCCCGGCGCGGCATGCAGCTCGCCGCAGAGCTCGGCCTGCCCGTGGTCACCGTGATCGACACCGCAGGCGCCCAGCTCGGCCCGGCCCAGGAAGAAGCGGCGCTCGCCGGCGAGATCGCCCGCTGTCTCCAGCAGCTGATCACGCTGCCGGCCCCCACCCTCAGTCTCCTTCTCGGGCAGGGAACCGGAGGCGCGGCCCTCGCCCTGCTCCCGGCCGACCGCGTCCTCGCCACGCAGCACGCCTGGCTCGCACCCCTGCCCCCCGAAGGTGCTTCCGCCATCCTGCACCGCACCACTGACAGAGCCGCCGACCTCGCCCGCGCCCAGCACATCGGTGCCCACGACCTCCTCCGGGCGGGCACCGTCGACCGGATCATCGCCGAGCCCGACACGCCGTCAGCCCTGATCCGCGCCGTCAGCGCCGCCGTGAGCGGCGAACTCGCCGAACTCGCCGCGCTCAGCGCCCGATCAAGCCCGGTTGCCGGCTCGGTGGCCGACCCCGTGCGCCGCGCGGAGCAGCGGGGTCGCCGCAGCGCTGCGCTTGTACGCCTCGACGACCAGGTGTGACTGGATCGCCTCGACGCGGTGGACCCAGGGCGAGGCGGTGAGGAACTCCTGCAGGGCCTGCTTGGACGGCTGCGTGACGTCCACCAGCAGTTGGTGCTCGCCCATCACGGTCGCGCAGTAGCGGACCAGCGGCGACTCGACGAGCATCGCGCCGACCGCCTCGACCTGGTCCGGTCTGGTCCGGATCCACAGCATCGCCTCGACCGGCAGGCCGAGCAGGGCCGGCTCGACGGAGGCCCGCACGCTCACCAGCCCGCGCCGGGTGAAGGTCTCCAGGCGGCGTCGGACCGTGGCCTCGGACATCCCCGTGACAGCCGCCAACTCCTCGTGGGTACGGCGGCCGTCCTCGGCCAGGGCCTGGAGGAGTCGCCACTCGTCCGGGCCGACCTCGACGTCCGGCGGGTCGACGCGGTCCGGGATCTGACTGCCGCCGTCCAGCTCGGCCTCCTCGGCCGGGGTCAGCACGGCGGGACGCCACTCGTGCACGGTCCGGAAGTAGCGCAGCACCGGCGAGACGTGCTGGGAGACCACGCCGGGGAGTGCCGGGATCCGGTCCAGCATCAGGTTGCCGAGCCGGCCGGGCGGGCACTGTACCTCGGCGACGCAGTCGACCGGTCCGGCCAGGGCGTAGCTGAAGATCGTGTCGTCCCAGTCCGCGGTGGCGACGGCGACATCCCGGACCGCTCCCGGGCGGCAGTTCAGCCGCACGATGGCCGTCTCGCCCTGGGTGATCAGCCCGGTCACCACGACCTGGCCGCTGTCGAGCAGCCGCAGTCCGCGCCGGGCGACCGTCCGTTCGCCCTCGCCGAGCACGGCGGCGATCCGCCGCCACGAGGCCCGTCCGTCGACCTGCAGCGCGGCGACGATGCGCCGGTCCAGCGCATCCAGGCCCTCTTCCGTCGCTGTCACCCTCACACACTAACCAGTGGCCGCTCCCCGGTCGCGCCCCCGGCCGTACCCCCGACCGCACCCTGGCCGCGGCCGGACGACGGTGCACCCGTGGACGAACCGTCTAGACTCGCCCGTCAGGGACCGTCAGGGACCGTCAGGGACCGTCAAGCCGGTGAAACGGGGGCACAGTTGAGCGGGATCATCGTGATCGGCGGGGGCATCGCGGGTTCGGCGGCGGCGTTGGCGCTGCACAAAGCCGGGTTCGAGGTGACGGTCCACGAGGCGCACCCGGTGAGCGGCGCGGACATCGGGGCGTTCCTGACCCTGGCGAGCAACGGCATGCGGGCGCTGGCCCAGTTCGACGCGGCCGAGGCGGTCGCCGCCGAGGGTTTCGAGCTGATCTGGATGAACGTGCTGGACGCGGAGGGCGCCGAGCTCGCCTCGGTGCCGCTGGGGGACGTGGAGCACCCGCTGACCCGGTTCCGCTGCCTGCGCCGCGCCGAGCTGGCTGCCGCACTGCAGCGCGAGCTGTCGCGGCGCGGGATCGCGATCCGCCACGGCGCGCGGCTCGTCGGCGTCGACGACACGGACGACGGCGTCACCGCACGGTTCACGGACGGCACGTCGGCGCAAGGCGAGCTGCTGGTCGCCGCGGACGGGCTCCGCTCCGTCGTCCGCTCGTCACTGACGCCCGACACGCAGCCGGACTACGCGGGGCAGGCGGTCTTCTACGGCTACACGACCGAGGCCCGGCCCCGCACGCCGACGGACGGATCACCATGGTCCGGGGCAGCGGCACCGCGTTCGGCTACGCGGTGTCACCCGCCGGGGAGACGTACTGGTTCGCTCGTGTTCCCGGACCGGCGCTGACGGCGGAGGAGATCGGGGGCACGAAGCCCGCCGAGTGGCGCGAGCGCCTGCTGCCTCTGCTGCGCCCGGACCGGACGCCCACCGCCGACATCGTGGCCGCCACCACCGAGAGCCTGATGGCGACCAACGCCATGCACCTCACTCCCGGCCTGCCCTGGCGCGGCCGGCGCACGGTCCTCATCGGCGACGCCGCGCACGCGGCCTCGCCCGCGACCGGCCAGGGCGCGTCGATGGCGCTGGAGGACGCCGTGGTGCTGGCGAAGGCGCTGCGGGACAGTGCCTCAGCCGATGCCGCGCTGGACGCCTACGAGGCGCACCGCAGGCCGCGCGCCGAGCAGAACGTGACGAACAGCGCCCGGCTGACCGCCTCCCGCACCACCGCCGTGTCGCCGGACACCACCCGCCGCCAGGGTCCCTCGACGCGGGTGGACGAGGACGTGCAGCGCACCCTGGACTGGAACACCACGCTCCCGGCGGCCCCGTCCGAGAACTGACGTTCCGTCAACAGCCCGACCGCGGACCGGACGAACAATCGGCGAACCTGACGCCACGCCAGTTCGCCGCCCCGTCATGTCCAATCCATTCAGACCCCCGGGCCGCCGAGCGGCTCCTGGGCAGAACCTCGTGCTCACCGGCATGGTGATGACCCCTCACCATCGGCTCCCCATACGTCCCATACCTTCGTGCCCGATCCTCCTGGTGTTCTGATCCTCTTCTCATGGGCCGTACACAGTCACGGGTTGGCCACCGGTGTCGCCAAGGGTGGTGGCCACTTCCCGTGCACGAGGAGCGAGTTCATGCGGACACGCACGATGGGCAGGCGAGCGGTGGTCCTGACGTCCACTGCGGCGGCGCTCGCGCTGGGCGTCGGGGTGACCTTCGCCGAGGGCGGCTTCGGCACCACCTCGCTGGGCAACAAGAAGGTCGGCCTCCAGGCCGACGGGTCCTACCTGACGCAGACCAACCAGTTCGTCACCCCGGTGGGCGACGTCATCAAGGAGACCGGCCGCCCTTTCGGCCTGGCCCTCAACCCGGACGGCAGGACCGCCGCGGCGCTCAACACCGGCGGCGCGACGACGGGCGTCGTGACGGTCTTCGACCTGGTCCACCACACCGTGCTGCAGCAGGTCGGCAACGGTGACATCTCCGACGGCGGCATCCTCTACTCCCCCGACGGGAAGTACCTCTGGGCCGCGCAGTCGGCCAACCTGTTGCGGTTCAGCGTCGCGGTGGACGGGACCCTCTCCGCGCCCGTCACGGTCGCCCTGCCGGGCGTCTCCGGCCGCCAGGCCGTCCCGGCCGGGCTCGCCTGGGCGCCCGACGGCAGCCTGCTGGTCACCCTCAGCGCGAACAACACGCTCGCCGTGGTCGACCCGGTCACCAACACGGTGGTCAAGCAGATCGCCGTCGGCAACGTGCCCAACACCGTGGTGGTCGTCGGCGGCAAGGCCTACGTGTCCAACCAGGGCGGCCGTCCCGCCAAGCCCGGCGACCGCACCGACGACTCCTACGGCACCCCCGTCGTCACCAACGACGACAACGCCGTCCCGACCTCCGGCACGGTCTCCGAGGTCGACCTCACCGCCGGGAAGCAGGTGCGGACCTTCGACGTCGGTCTGGAGCCGAGCGCGCTGCTGGCCGTCGGCGGCAACGTCCTGGTCGCCAACACGGACGACGACAGCGTTACCACCATCGACACCGCCAAGCAGCGGCTCGGCCGCACCTTCAGCGCCAACCCGGCACCCGGCGCGCCCTACGGCGCTCAGCCCAACGGCCTGGCGATGCTGGACAGTTCGCATCTCGCGGTCAGCCTGGGCCGGGACAACGCGGTCGCCGTCTACTCCTACCAGGGGGCCTACGCGCAGCCGAGCTTCGAGGGCCTGATCCCGACCGGCTCCTTCCCCACCGGTATCGCCAAGGACACGCAGCTGAACCGGCTGGTCGTGGCGAGCGAGCAGGGCGTGGGCTCGGTCGGGCCGAACGGCACCATCAACGAGGGCACCGGCACCAACTCCGCCACGTCCCACCTGGGTTACAACTTCATCGGCACCGTGCAGACCGTTGCCGAGCCGAACGCCCGTCAGATGGCCCAGTACACCGAGCAGGTGTTCAAGAACAACCAGTGGAACGGCCTGCAACAGCGCAACCAGACCGGTAACGGCGCGGCCAAGCCGGTCGCGGTCCCGCTGCGGGTCGGCGACCCGTCGACGATCAAGCACGTCTTCTTCATCGTCAAGGAGAACCGCACCTACGACCAGGTGCTCGGCGACGATCCGCGCGGCAACGGCGACCCGAGCCTGGCGCAGTTCGGCAAGCAGGTCACGCCGAACATCCACTCGATCGTCAGCCAGTTCCCGCTGATCGACAACCTCTACTCCGACGGCACCAACTCCGCCGAGGGCCACCACTGGCTGGACCAGGCGTTCGTCAACAACTACCTGCAGCAGATGTACGGGAACTACGCCCGCTCCTACCAGACCGGCGACCCGCTCAGCGACGTGAAGTCCGGCTGGATCTGGGACAACGCCCAGAGCCACGGCAAGTCGGTGGTCAACTGGGGCGAGCAGATCGGCAGTTACGTCGACGCGCAGGGCAACGGGACACAGGCCGGCAGCTGGACCAAGTGGCTCCACGACGCCGAGGTGATGCAGGGCCAGGCGTCGGGTCCGCTCAACTACCCGCTGGGCAGCTACACCGCGAAGACGGACATCCCCTCGCTGGCGAAGATCACCAAGCCGGACTTCCCCAACTTCGACCTCAACATCCCCGACCAGTACCGGGCCGACCTGTTCCAGAGCGACTTCGCCCAGTACGTCAAGAGCGGCAACCTGCCCGCGCTCAACATGATGTGGCTGATGAACGACCACACCGAGGGCACCAACCCGGGCGGGATCACGCCGCAGGCGCACGTCGCCGACAACGACCTGGCACTCGGCCGGATCGTCGACACCATCTCGCACAGCCCGTACTGGAAGGACTCCGCGATCTTCGTGATCGAGGACGACTCGCAGAACGGCGTCGACCACGTCGACGGTCACCGCAACATCGCCATGGTCATCAGCCCGTACGCGAAGCGCGGCGCGGTGGTCGACTCGTACTACAGCCAGCTGAACTTCATGCGGACCATCGAGCAGATCCTCGGCCTGCCGCCGATGAACCAGGAGGACCTGGCCGCGGAGCCGATGTACGACGTCTTCACCGACGAGCCGGACTTCACGCCGTACAGCTTCGTGCCGAACAACATCCCGCTGACGCAGACCAACCCGCAGCCCGCACAGGCACCCAACGCGGCGGCGAAGGCGTGGGCGCAGTGGTCGGCCAAGCAGGACTACGCGCACGAGGACATGATCAACATGCAGCAGGAGAACCGGGACATCTGGTACGCCTCCAACGGCTTCGCCAAGGCCTATCCGGGTGACTCCACGGTGCTGCTGCCGAACCAGGTCCCGGGCGCCGACATCGCGCCGACCGGCGACAGCGACGGCTGACCACACCGGAGCAAGTGCCCGAGGGCCGACCCACGCTGCCTGGTGGGTCGGCCCTCGGAGTTCTCAGAACTGACGTGTCACCAGCTGTCGTTCAGGGTCCCGCTGCCCGAACCACCCGTCGTGAAGGAGTGGTTGTTGCCCGGCTCCCACGTGATCGAGCCGTCGGGATTCTTGATGATGTACTTGTACTGGACGGAGGTGTTGGCGGGCAGGCTGACCGTGCCGCTCCACACCGGGTAGCCCGACGAGGAGAGCGGGATCGCCTGCGAGGTGTCCCAGCTGCCCAGCGCCGGGATCGAGCCGACCAGGAAGACGTTCTGGCCGTACGTCGTGGTCTCGTTGACGTTGAAGCTCTCACCGACCGTACCGGAGGCGGCCGTCGGCAGGTAGAGCGCGACCGCGTCGTCCGCCGGGACCGTGACGGTGGCGGTCCCGTTGGCGGCGACCGCGACGGTCGAGCCCGTGCACGCGCCGGTCGAGGGCGTCAGGTCGCCGTGGACGACGTCGCAGTAGTTGCCCGCCGGAAGGCCGGTGGCGACGGTGATGGTCTTGGCCGCCGACTCGTTGTTGATCGCGATCCAGCCGCGGTCGCCCCGGCTGAAGGCGATCAGGTTGGTGCCGTCGTCGTACCAGTTGGCGACCGGCTGCCCGGCGACCGCGTTGTGCCAGCCGACCATGTTGGCGACGCCCTGGTTGCGGTCGGTGCAGAACCAGCCGTTGGAGCAGTCGGTGTCCGTGACGTAGCCGTTGGCGTCGGCGGGCGGCGAGTCGTCGCTGTTGGTCCAGTCGAAGCTGGCGTAGACCTGCGGGACGTCGTAGCCCCAGGCCAGTTCGAAGAGGTTGGCCAGGATGTAGCTCGCACCGGACTTGTAGTTGAGCGTGCTGCCGTTGCGCTCGGTGTCGTGGTTGGTCACCATCGAGGTCGACGCGCTCGGCGGCTCAAGGCCCCAACTCTGGCCGAACGTCTTGAGGTTGGCTATGTCGCCGGTGAACTGCGTCTTGAGGTCCTGGGCGTAGGTGAACTCGATGACGCTGCCGTTGGACTCGAAGGCGGCCGGCTGCAGCGAGCTGTTGGTGCTGCCCGGGATCACCTCCTGGTAGACGTAAGGGCGCTGGCTGGTCCAGGTGGTGTTGTTCACCTGGGCCAGGATCGCGGCCATGTCGGCCTGGTTGATGTGCTTGGCGGCGTCCATCCGGAAGCCGTCCACGCCGTCGGCGACCAGGCTGTTGAGGTACCCCGCCTCGGTCTGCCGGACGTGGGTTGTCTCGGTGGCCAGGTCCTCCAGGTTGGACAGGTCGCACTCCTGGACCTGGGTCTGGTTGTTCCAGTCCTGGATCGACAGGTCCGAGTTGGGGCAGTTGCCCGGGTAGGCGTGGAAGTCCGCGGAGGTGTAGCCGGGCTGGGAGTAGCTCTCCGTCGACGAGTTGAAGGTGTCGCCGCCGTAGGAGTCGGTGCTGGTGTTGTTGTTCCCGGCCATGTGGTTGAGCACGGCGTCCGCGTAGACCTTGACGCCCGCGTTGTGGCAGGTGGTCACCATGGCAGCGAACTGCGCGGCGTCGCCCATCCGGCTGTTGAGGTCGTAGCCGATCGGCTGGTAGACCTCCCACCACGGGTGGGTGCCGGAGAGCCGGATCGAGTCCTGGGGCGGGGCGACCTCGACCGCGCCGTAGCCCTTCGGGCCGAGCTCAGTGGTGCACTCGTTGGCGACGGAGTTCCAGTTCCACTCGAAGAGGTTCGCGATGACGTCGCCGCCGTCGGGCCCGGTCGCCGCCCGCGCGGGCTCCGCCTGCGTGGTCAGCGGCACCACCGCGGCGGCGGCGACCAGCACGCCGACGGCGATCCAGCGGGCCGTGCTCCGGGCGGCGTGCCCGTTCGCCTTCCCGTTTGCGTGCTTCGACGTGCTGCCGGGCGTGGGGGTGCTGCGTCCGGTGTGAATGCGCTTCCTCATGGGCCCTCTCTCCAGAGCCAGGGGGGTGGGGGCGCGACTCTGGGCCGTGGCGGGCCGCCTGCCGCGTACCAGACCCTCTCGCGGCCCTGATGACCCCGTCAATAACTCTGTGCAAACAATTTCGGCAACTTTCTGCAAGTAGATGCGATCACCGACGGCCCACGAAACGCGTCGGGCCACCCCGGCATGCGGGGTGGCCCGACGGTTGAGAGCTACTGACGTTGGATCAGAGCGTGGCGCACTGCCCGAGCTTGAGACCCTTGACGTCGTTCGGCCCGGTGGAGGTGCCGAACTGCGGTGCGGGCGTGTTGTGGTAGCAGCCGAGGTCGCCGTTCACGGTGTTGGAACCCACCGCGTTGCTGTTCGGCACGAGCGTCCGGTCGTCCTGGATCAGGATGTTGGTGCCGACGTGGTTACGACTGGTGGCCATGTAGCACGAGCGCAGGTGGCTGCTGGTGATGTACCCGTGGACGGTGTTGTCCTCGAAGTCGTCGTAGGCCGGGGTGGGAGTGTTGCCCTGCGCCAGCGTGGTGAAGATCGCCAGACCGGGCTGCGGGTCGCAGTTGACGCCCGCTCCGTCGCCGATCGTGGTGACGTCACCCTTGACGGTGTCGGAGTGCAGGATCACCGCGAGCGCGTGGTCACTGTTGATGTTGCCGCCGACGACGTCGTCGGTCGTGGTGTCGCAGTTGGCGTGCGGGGAACAGCCGAGTCCCAGCGCCGCGCCGCGGCCCACCTGGATGTTGCCCTTGACGTGGACGGTGGCGCCGGTGATCGCGTCGAGCACGGAGTGCGGCGTGACGTAGAGCTGGGTCTCCACGGTGACCTTGCCACTCGGGATGGAGCAGGTGCCGTCGACCACCAGCTCGTAGTAGTAGCCGGGGGAGATGTCGCCGCCATGGCAGACCACCGTGGTGGCACCGTTCGGGACGGCGTGGTTCGGGACGGCGTGGGCGGTGGGCGCGCTGGTGAGAGCAAGCGCCGACAGGGCGGTCAGGGCCACCGGGACGGACCGGAGCACGGAACGGAACAACGTACGATCTCCTCGACTCTGCCCCCCATCTGACGTTCTGGCAGGAGTCACGCTATGCGCACCGCATCCGCCCCGCCACGCAGCGGGACCGAGCAGGTGACGCCCCGTCGGCGGGTACGTCACCTGCTCGGTCGCCCCGATGTCGCCGCTGACCGCTCAGCTGAGGTTGAAGTTGTCCGCGAAGACGTTGCCTTCTCCGTACCAGCCGTGGACGAAGACGGTGACCGTCCCGCTGCTCCCGGTGGTGAACGGCACCGTCAGCTGGTTCCAGCCGGAGTTGCTGGACCAGGTCGACGCGGTCGCCCCGCCGCTGACGCCGACGTAGGCGTAGCTGCCCTGCACCCAACCACTCAGCGTGTAGCTGGTGTTGGGCTGCAGGGTCACCGTCTGGTCGCACTCGCCGGTGGCGGAGGACGTCGGGGTGACCTGGAGGGCGTAACTCCCGGAGTGGACCGGGCTGGTGACCACGCCACTGCCGGACTGGCAGGTCCACGGGCTCAGAGCGCCCGACTCGAAGCCCGCGTTGACCAGCGATCCCCCGCCGGTCCCGCCGCCACCACCGCCGCTGCCCGTCACCGTCAGGTTGTAGATCGCGCTGTGACTGCCGCTGGACGCGGTCCCGGTGACCGTGATCGGGTACGTGCCCGCCGCGACCGAGGACCCGACCGTGGCCGTCAGCGCCGCGCTGCCGCCGGAGGTGACCGAGCTCGGGCTGAACGACACGCTGACACCGGAGGGCGCACCGCTCGCGGTCAGGCCGACCGACTCCGCGCTGCCCGCGGTGACCGCCGTGCTGACGGTCGCCGTGCCGCTGCTGCCGTCCGCGACCGACGCGGACGAGGGCGAGAGCGCCAACGAGAAGTCGCTGCTGGTCCCCCCACCGCCACCGCCACCGCCGCCCGAGGTGCCCTCATAGGGCACGAACGCGTCCGTGAAGGCCAGCGGGTTCTGGCTGATCTCACTGCACGTCGGCAGCGAGTTGGCGCTGCCGCTGCACGCCTGGTCCCGGTCCACCGACCAGTAGGCCAGCCGGCCCACGCCGTTCTGCGCGGCGAAGTTCTCCACCGTCTGCGCGTCGGCGAGCGTGAAGGTGGAGCCGTCGTCGTTCTTGCCGATCATGGGCGTGATGCCGAGGTTGGCATAGGTGTAGGACGAGTCGACCGCCTTCATCTGCGCCAGCGTCGCCTGCGCGGCGGAAACGGCCGCCTGGCCCATCTCCTCGCCGGTGCCCGCGTAGTAGTCCATGGCCATGATGTTGACCACGTCGATCTTGATGCCCACGTTCTTGGCGGCCTGCAGGATGTTGACGCCGTCCTGGGTCAGGCCGGTGGGCAGGACCGGCAGGGTCATCGAGAACTGCAGGTTGGGGTTGGTCGCCTTGAGGTCCTTCATCGCCTGCATCTGCCGCGCGGCGGAGGCGGTGTCGGCGACGGCGGCGCCCTCGACGTCGAAGTCGAGCTGGTTGACGCCGTAGTCGTTGATGATCGCCTGGTAGCCGGCGTCGATGCTGCTCTGTGTCGTACAGGTCCAGGCGAGCGGCTCACCGCTGGCGCCGCCGGAGGAGATGATCACCGACGCGCCCTCGGACTTGGCCTTGGCGATCTCGGGGTCGGTGTAGGAGTCGGCGCCGATCGGGAGCGTGTCGCCCCAGATCTGGTTGCACCCTTCACCGAGCACGAAGGCCGCGGTGTAGGCCTTCAACCCGTGCCCGGTGATGGCCGTGTCGAGCATGCCTTCCTGACCGTTCGACATGTCGACATAGGGAGCGACCGAGTACACGCTCGTCGCCGCGGTACTGGCCGTAGGCGCGAAGGCCCCGACCATCCCTGCGACGGCGAGCGCCAGCGCGCCTGCCGAGGCGGTGAATCTTGCCAAGTGCATGACACAAGTCCCTTCGGGGGTGCCCGACGCGACGGCGCCGACGGTGTGGGGCGTCGGCGCCGCTGGACTCGGCGTGCGTCGGGAACGGAGGTGTGGGGTGTGAAGGAGTTGCCACGCAGGCCTGGCGTGAGCACTACCAAACAACCTCCGTGAGGCTGCGTCAATAGGACTAGACCAAATTGCCTTGGCTGCAACAGGACTAGTCCACTCGCCCGCTCGGGGCTACTCGCCCGGCTTCTGCGCCAGGTGCTGCTTCGCGTCCTCGTAGCCCGCCGCGCCGGGAGCCTCGGACGGACCGTAGACGAGGTTGAGCACGCCGGTGCTGAAGGCCGCGGAGGAGAGCAGTCGCAGCGGGATCGGCTCCTCGCTCTCACCGAACAGCCGTATGCCCTTGCCCAGCGCGATCGGGTGCACCAGCAGGTGCAGCTCGTCCAGCAGGCCCGCCGCCAGCAACTGCCGCACCACGGAGACCGAACCGCTCAGCCCGATGTCCCCGCCGGGCTCGGCCTTCAGCGCGGTCACGGTGGCGACCAGGTCGCCTTCGAGCTGCTCAGAGTTGCGCCAGGTGAACGTCAGCCGCTGCTTCGAGACCACGATCTTCCGCATGTCCCCCAACGCCTTGGCGAACCCGGCGTCCTCCCCACCTGCCTGCTCCCGCGCCGGCCACGCCCCGGCGAAGCTGTCGTACGTCCTGCGCCCGAAGAGGACGGTGTCCGCCCCCGCCAGCTGGGTCCCGACGGCCGCGCCCATCTCGTCGTTGTAGTAGGGGAAGTGCCACTCGTTCGGAGCCTCCACGACGCCGTCGAGCGAGATGAACAGACCTGCCGTGATCTTCCGCATCGGTAGCCTCCGTGGGAGCGGTTCGTCTGCCGCGGACTCTACCGAAATGTCCGTTCCTCGCCGCAGCTTTGCCGCCCTCCGACGACACCCGGTTTTGCGCGACCGCAAGCACAGCGCTGTCAGCGGTGTCACCGCTGTCACCTGAACCGTGCCTAGGAGGCGAACGCGTCGACCGTCGCCGCGAACTGTCCCGCGTCCTGGAACAGGAAGGCGTGCCCGGCATCCGGGTACAGCAGGACATGGGCGCAGCGCAGGCTGTCGGCCAGGATCGCGGCGTTGGCCGCCGGGTCCAGGGCGTCCGAGGCGCCGTCAGCGACGAGGACCGGCACGTGTATCCGCCCCAGCTCCTGGCCCTCGCGGTCCGCGCCGGCCATCCACTGCTGGACAGCGGCGGTCTGCTCGGCCTTCACCGCGTCGGAGACGCCGTAGAAGCCCGGGTACCGGCCGATCTCCTCGGCGTAGGCACGCGCGGCCGCGAGCTGGTCGGGCGGGAAGAGGACGGACAGCACGACCGCAGGGTTCGGGCTGTCGAGCGCCGCCGCAGCGGCGGGCGGGATCGGCAGGGACTGCCCCGTCCCGGCCTGGGTGGAGGCCAGCCCCAGCCGCCCGACCTGGCCCGGGTGCCGCACCGCCAGCGCCTGTGCCAGCATCCCGCCCAGCGACCACCCGAGCACGGTGGGCTGGCGCAGCCGCAGGGCGGAGACCAACGCGCTGGTCTGCTCGGCCATCGCGGGCACGGTCAACGGACCGGGCAGCGCGCTGGTCTCCCCCACGCCCGCATTGTCGAAGACGACCACGGTGTGGTGCGCGGCCAGCGCGTCCACGAACGCGGGCGCCCAGGCATCCATCGAGCCGCCGTGCCCCATCACCAGCAGGATCGGGCTCCCCGCGCCGACCTCGCGGTAGGCGACGTCGCCCTCCTTCGTGTGCGCGATCAAGGTCGGCGCGCCCACGATCCCGCTCGCGGGCGCTGCCGGCGCTGCCGGTGCAACCGGTGCTGCTGCGGCAACCCCCGTGCCGCACAGAGCCGTCACCACCACCGTCGCCGCCGCGACCGCAGCCCCGACCCGTGCGCGCATGCTGCCGTTGTGCTGCATCCGGCTCCCCCCTTCGCTCCCCCACCGACGACCGTCAGTCGGGAGCGTAGCCACGAGCCGCCCGGAGCGCCTCAGGGTTTTGCCCGGGTCGTCCCCTGATCCACCGCACGCAGCACCCCTAAGGGCTCCGGGAACCGTCACACCCCCTTGGGACAACTGCCGCGCCAGACGGCAGTGCAGAACGTGGGAGGCATCAGTTTCATCAGGTCGAGGCCGGCCCACGAGGTGCCCACCCAGCCGTCGCGGAAGCCGTTCGTGACCATCTGGCACCCGGTCATGCCCTGGAGCAGCTCGACCTCGTGGCTGCCGTCAGTGAAGATCTCCAGCGCCGCCGACCCGGTGTCGTCGGGGCACTCGTAGGTCCCTCCCGACGGTGTCGGAAGCGCGTTGAGGGCACTGCGGAAGCCACTGATCGTCGCCTGGTCCGTGATCACCCGCGACGTCACGCGGATCCTCCGCACCCCGTTCGACGACAGGTTCGCATACCCGCAGAGCAACAGCCGGTTCGCCGCCAGGGGCTCGAGAACGTCACGCGTCCCGGTCACGTCGGTCGCCTGGTCCTGCGGCTCCTGCGGCTCCTGCGACGGGCAGTGCCCAGTCCGGACCGCTGTGAGGGCCGCCGCGACCGCCGTCGGGTCCTGCGTCTGCGAGTGCGCGTCCGCGCTGAACCAGCCGGTCGCATCGAGCGCCCACAGCACGGCCACCAGCGCCACCGCGACCGCCAGCGCCTCGGGCCACAGCTTCAGCCGACGTCTGCCGCCAGGTCTTCGCGCCACCCTCTGCCTCCTCGCGTCGTGCCCGTAGGACGAAGCGGGAGGGGCATCAGTTCCTGACGCTGTATCAGGCTCCTTGCCAGGCCCTGCGTCAGGCGCTGCGTCAGGCTCCCCGCAGCGCCCGCAGACCGGCGAACTCCCGTATCCGCAGCGCTTTGCCGAGCACGACGAACGCCAGCGCCATCGCCGCACCGCCGGCCACCAACCCCAGCAGCACCGACCCCTGGAGCACGTGCGCCGCGCTCCACCCGACCGCACCGGCCGCGCCCGCCGCCGCGACGAGCTTGCCGTAGGTGCGCACCAGGCGCCTCCCGTCGAGGCGGCGGTCCAGCCGACGCCGCAGCCGGACGGCCGTGACCACCATGCCGAACAGGTACGACACCGCATACGCGGCGGCCATGCCGGTGACCGCCCAGCGCGGCGGCAGCCACAGGTGGCAGGCGGTCGCCAGGACGATGTCGGCGACGGAGATCCACAGCGCCATCCAGAACGGCGTGCGGGTGTCGTCGAAGGCGTAGAAGCCGCGCAGCAGCAAGTACTGGGCGGAGAACGGGATCAGGCCGAGCGCGAAGGCGCGCAGCATCTCGCCCAGTGGGGCCGCGGTGCCCTCCGTACTGCTGCCGTGGGCGAACATGACGACCGCGATCTCCGGCCCGAAGACCAGGAAGAAGAAGGCCGCCGGCACCCCCCGCGCCCCACCGCGCGTCTTCACCTGCGTCGCATCAAGATCACGCATGCGGCACACCCTAGTACCGGAACGACAACGACAGCCCCGGAACGACGACAACCGCGCGCCCTCCGGTACGGGAAACCGGAGGGCGCGCGGAAGGGTGTCACCGGGCCGCGTCGACGAGCGACAGCCGAGCACGACCCGGAGATCAGGACATCAGGCCGGTCAAATCCCCAGGCCTGCAAGCAAACTCAGACCTGCCCGGCCTTCTCCAGTGCGGCGCAGCAGGTGTTGACCATCAGACGGGTCACCACGTACGGGTCGACGTTGGCGTTCGGGCGGCGGTCCTCGATGTAGCCCTTCTTGTCCACCTCGACCTGCCACGGGATGCGCACCGACGCGCCGCGGTCGGAGACGCCGTAGGTGTAGACGTTCCACGGGGCCGTCTCGTGCTTGCCGGTGAGGCGCTGCTCGACACCCGAGCCGTACTGGGTGACGTGCTCCATCACGATGTCCTGGCTGGCGCCGAGCGCCTCGCAGGCGGTGATGATGGCGTCGTAGCCCTCACGCATGGCCTTGGTGGAGAAGTTGGTGTGCGCGCCCGCGCCGTTCCAGTCGCCCTTGGCCGGCTTGGCGTCCAGGGAGACGACGACGCCGTAGTCCTCGGCGATGCGGTGCAGCAGCCAACGGGCGACCCACATGTGGTCGGAGACCACGAGCGGGCTCAGCGGGCCGATCTGGAACTCCCACTGACCCGGCATGACCTCGGCGTTGATGCCGCAGATGCCCAGGCCCGCCTCGATGCACGCGTCCAGGTGCTTCTCGACGATCTCGCGGCCGACGGCCTTGCCCGCGCCGACGCCGCAGTAGTACGGGCCCTGCGGGGCCGGGAAGCCGCCCTCGGGGAAGCCCAGCGGGCGGCCGTCCTCGGTCAGGAAGGTGTACTCCTGCTCGATGCCGAAGATCGACTCCTGCGCGGCGAACTGCTCGTCAACGGCCGAGAGGCGGGCGCGGTGGTTGGTCTCGTGCGGGGTGCCGTCGGTGTTCCACACCTCGCACAGGACCAGCACGTTGTCGCCGCCACGGATCGGGTCCGGGCAGGAGAAGACCGGCTTGAGCACGCGGTCGGAGGCGTGACCCTCGGCCTGGTTGGTGCTGGAACCGTCGAAGCCCCAGACCGAGAGCTCGGCGCCGTCGGCCAGAACCTTGGTCTTCGAGCGCAGTTCGGCGGTCGGCTCGGTGCCGTCGATCCAGATGTACTCGGCCTTGTAAGTCACGGGCGCTGACCTCGCAGGTGAACGTGCACGGGTGGGGAAACGATGCTGTGGCGCTCGGCGTCGCTCCTCTGCGCTGGGGAGTTACGGCCTTGGCTGTTGGACCAGGAGCCTCACAGCACGCAATTTCCCACTCGTTGCCCGTTTGTGAACTGCATGTTAACCAGGCCAGGAGTGGTGCAGTTCACACCCTCCGCAGTACACAGCGCGCCAACCCCGCAGGTCACACGCGCGTGAACACCAACGACACGTTGTGGCCGCCGAAGCCGTAGGAGTTGGCCAGCCCCGCCTGCCACTCGCCGTGCCGCACCCCGCCCGCGACCAGGTCGAGCTTGATCTCGGGGTCCGGGTGGTCGAGGTTCCGGATCGCCGGGAGCCGGCCCTCGCGGAGCGCCAACGCGGTGACCATCGCGCCGAGCGCCCCGGACGCGCCCAGCAGGTGACCGGTCATCGACTTGGTCGCGGTCACCACCGGGTGGCGGCCCAGCACGTCCGCGATGACCTGCGCCTCGACCGCGTCCCCGGCCGGGGTGGAGGTGGCGTGGGCGTGTACGAACCCGATGTCCTGCGGCGCGACCCCGGACTCGGTCAGCGCCTGCCGGATCGCCCGCGACTGCCCGTCGGCGTCGGAGGCGGTGATGTGGTCGGCACTGGAGGTGATTCCGGCGCCCGCGACCCGCGCGTACGCCCGCGCACCGCGCGCCCTGGCGCGGTCCGCGCGCTCCAGCACCAGCAGCGCGGCGCCCTCGCCGAGCACGAAACCGTCGCGCTCGGTGTCGAACGGCCGTGAGGCCAGGGCGGGTTCGTCGTTCCGCTTGGACAGGGCGGTCATCTGCGCGAAGCCCGCCATCGGCAGCGCCGCGACGCACGCCTCCGTCCCTCCGGCGACCACGACGTCCGCGCGGCCGAGGCGGATCAGGTCCAGGGCCATGGCGATCGCCTCCGCGCCCGAGCTGCAGGCGCTCACCGGCGTCCGCGCGCCCCCGCGTGCGCCGAGGTCCATGCTGACCCACGCCGCCGGGCCGTTGGCCATCAGCATCGGCACCACGTACGGGGACACCTTGCGGGCCCCGTACTGCTCCAGCACGTCGTCCTGCGCGAGGAGCGATCCGGCCCCACCGGTCCCGGTCCCGATCACCACGGCCAGCCGCTCACCGTCGACCTCCGGCCGCCCCGCGTCCGCCCAGGCCTCCCGCGCGCCCACCAGCGCGAGTTGCTCGCAGCGGTCGAGCTTGCGCGCCTCGACACGCGGCAGCACCTCGGCCGGGTCGACGGCCAGCTGCGCGGCGATCCGCACCGGCAGGTCCTTCGCCCACTCCTGCTCCAGCGCGCTCGCGCCCGACTCGCCCGCGAGCATCGCGGCCCACGTCGACGCCGCGTCCCCGCCGAGCGGTGTGCTGGCACCCATGCCGGTGACGACGACCTCGATGTCGGCGTGGGCCTGGGCCTTGTCAACGCTGTGCTGTCCCATCGGCGCTCTCCCCTTGTGTTCGTAGGCTGCCTTTTCGTAAGAAAGGCACGAGAGGGCGAGTTCGGTGGGCGGCCCGCCCTCTGGCGTTGATGCCCAGCCTGGCACGATCACCGGACCGGACCGGGGCACGGCAATGCCGCGAGTCTGCCTACGAATCTTTGTGGGGTATTGACAACCTGGGTAGCGACAGCCCGGGCAGCGACAGCCCGGGGTAGCGACAGTCGCGCTACCGGACGACCGGCACGTCGACGCGGGTCGTCCCGGTCCGCTCCGCCAGCGCCTCGCCGCCGGTGGCCTCGGCCAGCCAGGCGTCGAAGCTCAACACCGACTCCTCCGGCACCCCGACCTCGATCACCACGCCGACGGCGTCGTACGCGACGTCACGCACCCCGTACCCGGCCGACCGCAGGTCGTTCTCCAGCCGCCCGGCGCGGACGTGGTCGGTGGTCACCTCGATCAGGGCGACCGGCCGTCGCTCGACCGCGCCGACCTCGTCCAGCGCGGCCGACACGGCGCCGCCGTAGGCGCGGACCAGGCCGCCCGCGCCGAGCAGGACGCCGCCGAAGTACCGGGTCACCACGGCGACGGTGTCGGTCAGCCCGCGCCGGCGCAGCACCTCCAGCATCGGCGCGCCCGCCGTCCCGGCCGGTTCGGCGTCGTCGTTGGACCGCTCCCGGCGCGGGTCGTCGCCGACCACGAAGGCGGTGCAGTTGTGCCGGGCGTCCCAGTACTCCTTGCGGATCCGGGCGATGAACGCCTGCGCCGCGGCCTCGTCCTCGGCCCGGGCGAGATGGCAGATGAAGCGGGACTTCTTCACCTCGATCTCGTGGACCCCCGGCCCGGCCACGGTCAGGTACACCACGGACGGGCCTCCCGGTTCTGCTGCACTTGCGCTGTTCGCGTGCTGCACTTGCGCTCGTGTGCTGCTCTAGCGCTTCGTTCCTGGTCGCCTGCCAGGTTACTCGGGCCGCTCCCAGCTGTAGGCGCGCTCGACCTTGGCGACGTGCACGGCGTAGGACGAGTACCACTTCTCCCGGCCCAGGTTCCGCGCCATGGTGTGCTCGGCGTTGGCGCGCCAGGCCTTGACGTTCTCCTCGGTGTCGAAGTAGGCGACGGTGATACCGAGGCCGTCCGCACCACGGCACGCGTCCGAGCCGAGGAACCCCGGCTGCCGGGTCACCAACTCGGCCATCTGCTTCGCCATCTCGCTGTAACCGTGGTCGCCCTCCGCCCGGACGGAGGTGAAGACCACGCTGTAGTAGGGCGGTTCGGGCGTGCGGGCGGGGCGCCTGGCTTCCATCGGGGTCTCCTCCGGCTGCTGGTGCGGGCGTTGTTCTCGCCGCACTCGTCGTGACGATCATTGTGTCAGTCGGCTGTATGTCCGGACAGCCGCACCCACGGACGTCAGCTCGCACCGCTAAGGTGATCGGTCGAAGCGTCCGGGGGAGGACTTCCACATGTTCGGGATCATTCGTCCGTGCCGTCACCGGCTCGGCGAGAAGCTGCAGCGCAGCTGGATGGCGCATCTGTGCGGGCTCTGCCTCGCACTGCGCGACGGCCACGGCCAACTGGCCCGGACCGCGACCAACTACGACGGCCTGATCGTCTCCGTCCTGGTCGAGGCGCAGCGCCCGTCCACCCCGGACGACCGCCGTACCGCCGGTCCGTGCCCGCTGCGCGGGATGCGCTCGGCATCCGTCGCACGCGGTGAGGGCGCGCAGCTCGCCGCCGCCGTCTCCCTCGCGTTGGCGTCGGCGAAGGTCCGCGACCATGTCGACGACCGCGACGGCGCGTTCGCCCGGCGTCCGGTCGCCACGGCAGCGGGTGGCATGGCGGACCGTTGGCGACGCCAGAGCCTGCGCGGCGGCGCGGAGTTGGGCTTCGACATCGGCGTCCTCTTCGACACGCTGGCCCGCCAGACCGCGTTGGAGCGGTCCACGGGCCTCGGTTCCTCGGTGCTGCTGGTGACGGCCCCGACCGAGGATGCCACGGCCCTCGCACTGGAGCACACCGCCGCCCTCGCGGGACGCCCCGGCAACGCCGCAGCGCTGCGCGAGGCCGGCCGCTACTTCGGCCGCCTCGCCCATCTCCTGGACGCGGTCGAGGATCTGACGGAGGATCAGTCCACCGGCGCATGGAACCCGTTGGCCGCCACCGGTACGTCACTGGAGGAGGCCGAGCGCCTCTGCCGCGACGCCGTCCACGGCATCAAGCTCGCACTGGCCGAGGTCGAGATGGACGACCGGGTGTTGGCCCACCGCCTCCTGGTCCACGAGACAGACGCGGCGGTGCGCCGCACCTTCGGCCACGCCCGGGGCAGTTACCCACCGCCGCAGCCGCCGCCCGGCATGCCGCTACCGCCCATGGGCCCGAACCCCTTCGGCAACAGCCCCTTCGGGCCGCCGATCCCGCCCGTCCCGCCGGGCCGACGCCGCAACCCGTTGGCCGCGTGCGGGATCTGGGCGCTGCTCTGCTGCACCTGCCAGGCCTGCTGCCGCGAGGACTACGTCAACCCCTGCAACGGCCGTCACGTGCAGGGCCCGTGCAGCGACATGGACTGCGGCGACTGCTGCGACGGCCTCGAATGTTGCGAGTGCTGCGAATGCTGTGAGTGTCTGGAATGCTGCGACTGCGGCGGCTGCTGAGCACGCGTCAGGACGTGTCAGCACGGTCGGCTCATCGGCGGCCCAGATGCCGTTCCAGAAAGCCCAGTTCCTCCTGGACCGCCTGCTCGTGCGCGTCCAGGAACGGGGCGTAGTGCCCGCCAGGAAGGCTGACGACCTCGCCACGCAGGGCCCGTTCCGCCGCCGCGATCGCCGGTCCCGGCGGCGCCGTCAGGTCCTGGTCGCAGGCCACGACCAGCAGCGGGCAGCGCACCCGCGACGCCGCACGTCCGGGCCGGTGCAGCGGCATCGTCAGCGCGGAGCGCGCCGCGACCGCCTGCCGCCACTCCGGGTAGAGGCCGTCCGGATCGAGCGGATGCGGAACCACCCACCCGTCCGGCGTGGTCACCAGCGCCACCGTCCCCGGGGCCCCGGCCAGCGCGACGAGCAGTGGCTCACGCCCGAACACCCCACCGAGCGCGTCCCGCACGCCCCGCCCGACCAGTCGCAGCATCGCTCCGGGCGTCTGGTACCGCGCCGGCGCCCGTGTCGCGGCCACTCCGCCGACGTTGGCGCACTGCGCGACCACCGCCGCCACCTCCGGGGCCCGGGCCGCTGCCTCCATCACCAGCCCACCGGACGCCGAGAACCCCCACAGGGCGATCCGGCCCGGGTCCACGCCGGGCAACGAGCGCGCATACGCGATCGCCGCCAGCCAGTCGGCCACATGGTCCCGCAACCCCAGGACCAGCCGCGGACTGCCGCCGCTCTCCCCCAACCGCCGGTAGTCGAAGGCCAGCGCGCCGAACCCCGCCTGCTGGAACCGCCGCGCGAACCGGTCGGTCCCCGGCTCCTTCGGCACGGCGAATCCGCCCGCCATCACCACGCACGCCCCGTTGGTCCCGGGGTAGTACCACGCGACGCACTCCTCGCCGCCGCTGCTGAACCGGACCTTCTCCCGCTGCACGGACTCGAGCATGCCGACCTCCGGAACTCCGACGCCTGACGCCTGCGACGACTGCGACACCTATGGAACCTGTGGGAGCTGCGCTCCTGTGGCACCGACCGCCTGCTTCAAGTGAACCATCCGGTTCACATCACGTCCACCGGTTCTCCCTCACGCGGGTGGGGCATAGCCCCGCACCCGGACCAGATCGTCGATCAGCCGGACAAACGCCCTGGCGGCGGCGCTCTCGTAGGCGCCCTCTCGGCGCAGGAGGGCGACGGTTCGGGTCGGCAGCGGCGGATCGAGGGCGACGGGCACGAGGTGGGGGTGGTCGTGGGTGATGGCGTCGGGCAGGACGGTGGCCAGCTGAGTGCGCCGGACGATCTCGGTGAGTGCCTGGATGGAGTTGGCC
Source organism: Streptacidiphilus sp. BW17 (assembly GCF_041262485.1). Classification (NCBI taxonomy): domain Bacteria; kingdom Bacillati; phylum Actinomycetota; class Actinomycetes; order Kitasatosporales; family Streptomycetaceae; genus Streptacidiphilus; species Streptacidiphilus sp. BW17. The sequence continues at coordinate 374,073 of NZ_JBGCCR010000004.1, forward strand.
TCGACCGCGATACGGGGCGCGATGCGGTGGCCCGCGAGATAGCCGTCGATATGGCCACGCGTGGCGAAGTCACCACTGAGGAGCGCCAGTTGTTCGTCCCTCAGGGCGCGGACGGGCAGCGGCTCCGACATCTCCCGGGTCCGCGCGGTGCCCGTGACCGGGCTGCCGGTGACCGGGCTGCTGGTGACCAGGCTCAGCGTCTCCGTGAACAGCGGGGTCGCGGCAATGCCGGGCAGGTGCGGGCCCGCGAAGGCGATACCGAGGTCCAGGTCGTCGGCGAGCAGGGCGGCCTCGACGCTGTCCTGGGTCGTCTCGGTGAGGGTCAGATCGACGCCGGGGTGGCGAGTCTGGAGCTCTGCGGTGAGCGGACCGACCAGGTAGGCGGTGAAGGTGGGGGTGACCCCCAGGCGCAGCCGGCCACGGGACAGGTCCTGGACGTCGTGGACGGCACGCTCTGCGGCGGCCAGGTCGCGCAGCGCACGACGGGCGTGGTCGGCGTAGACGGCACCGGCGTCGGTCAGCCGCACCGTCCGCCCGGTGCGGTCCAGCAGCTGCACCCCGAGGGTGCGTTCCAGTTGCCTGATCTGCTGGGAGAGCGTGGGCTGGGAGATGTGCAGGTCGTCGGCGGCGCGGGTGAAGTTGCCATGGTCGGCGACGGCGAGCAGGTAGCGCAGATGACGGAGTTCCGTAGCAGCCATGCGTACAACCATAGATGAGACCAATGGCTTCGATGTCCAGCAGCTCTTGGACACTATAGGAACAGGTCATGCATGGTGGATCTCACCAGCCCCCAGGGCCGGTCGCACCGAAGGGAGTGACCCACATGCAGGACCTCACCGAGGGTGTCGCGCGTTTCCAGCGGGACGTCTTCCCGGCCAGGACGGAGCTCTTCGCCCACCTGGCCACGCATCACTCGCCGCACACGCTGTTCATCGGCTGCTCCGACGCCCGCGTCGTCCCCGAGCTGATCACCGGCACCGAGCCGGGTGACCTCTTCGTCATCCGCACCGCAGGCAACCTGGTTCCCGCCTACAGCCCCGGCGGCGACGGGGTGACCGCGAGCATCGAGTACGCCGTCGCCGTGCTGGGCGTGCAGGACATCGTCGTCTGCGGCCACTCCGCGTGCGGCGCGATGACCGCGCTCGCCCAGGACCACGACCTCAGTGGCGCCCCGGCCGTCGCCGCCTGGCTGCGGCACGCGGACGCCTCCCGGGCCCGTGCCGCCGCCAACGCCGACGTTCCCGCCCTGGTCCGGCAGAACGTGCTGGCCCAGCTGGCGAACCTGGCCACCCACCCCTCCGTCGCCCGCGCCCTGGCGGAGAGTCAGGTCACCCTGCACGGCTGGGTCTTCGACATCGCCACCGGAGGCGTCGAGGAGCTGACCGCCACCGGCCCCGGCCTCGCGGCCTGACCCGCAACGGCCTCCCTGCTCTGATTTCGCCCGCCTCGCTCCGATCTCCCCACCGCAGAAAGAAGGACGTACCGATCATGGTGCACGCCCAGTTCGACCCGACCGCCCGCCAGGCCCTGGCCGTCGCCGCCGTCGACGCCAAGACCCGCAAGGACCTCTCCTGGCAGCAGATCGCCGACGTGTCCGGCCTGTCGGTGGCCTTCACCACCGCCGCCGTCCTCGGCCAGCACCCCCTGCCGGAGGCCTCCGCGAAGGCGGTCGCCGAGCTCCTCGGCCTGGACGAGGACGCGGCGCTGCTGCTCCAGACCATCCCGACCCGCGGCTCGATCACCGATCGGATCCCCACCGACCCGACCATCTACCGCTTCTACGAGATGCTCCAGGTCTACGGCACCACCCTCAAGGCCCTGGTCCACGAGCAGTTCGGCGACGGCATCATCTCCGCGATCAACTTCAAGCTCGACGTGAAGAAGGTCGCCGACCCCGAGGGCGGCGAGCGCGCCGTCATCACCCTGGACGGCAAGTACCTGCCGACCAAGCCGTTCTGACGACGTCCCCGCATCGGACGCCAATCGGCACCGGGGCGGGCCACCCTACGGGCCCGCCCCGACCCCCGCTCGTCACACTCCGGAGATCCCCATGGACTTCGTCCAACGCACCATCGACATCGCCCGCCAGAACGTCGCCGAAGGCGGCCGACCGTTCGCGACCGTCATCGCCAAGGACAGCCAGATCCTCGCCGAGAGCCCGAACCGGGTCGCCCAGACCAACGATCCCACCGCCCACGCGGAGATCCTCGCCATCCGCGAGGCCTGCACCAAGCTGGGCACCGAGCACCTGACCGGCACCACCATCTACGTCCTCGCCCACCCCTGCCCGATGTGCCTGGGCTCGCTGTACTACTGCTCGCCGGACGAGGTCGTCTTCCTCACCAGCCGCGACGCCTACGAGCCCCACTACGTGGACGACCGCAAGTACTTCGAACTCGCCACCTTCTACGACGAGTTCGCCAAGCCCTACCAGGACCGCCGACTGCCCATGCGCTACGAGCCGCGTGAGGACGCCGTCAGCGTCTACCGGCTGTGGCAGGAGCGCAACGGCGGCGAGCGCCGCGTCACCGGAGCCCCGACCGCGTGACGGCCGTGACGGCCGACCCTCCGATGCCCGACCGTCGGATGGATCTTTCGCGTTCCTCCCTCCCGTCCGTCCCGACTGGGGCATGATGCGGGAAGCTGCCGCACACAGCGGCACCAGTTCGGAGGGGAGGACAACGTGCAGCGCGCAACCGTTCTGCTCGGCGTCCTCGCCCTTCTCGGCAGGGTGCTGGACGCCCTGCTCCCGCACCCCGGCGCGCTGGGCTTCGCCGCCGTCGCGACGGCCACGCTCGCCCTGATGGTCTGCCTGGTCGCCGGCCAGATCCCCGTGCTCCACCTGCTCGGCCCGACGGCATCCGGTGGTCCGGAGCCGGCCGCCCGACGCGAGTACGCGTGGCTGACCGCCTTCATGCCGCAGCGCGACCCTGACGGACGCGGTCGCAGCCGCCCACGAGCACCGTCCGCCGCCTCCCGGGCGGCTGGTTCAGCATCCCGGGCCTGAGAGCTCGTTCTTCTCTCACGCCCGCATCTTGCGCGTCTCTTGCGCGAACCCTTCCGTGTCTCCCCACGGCCGTTGCTGACGGTCGCCCCCCGTGCCAGGACCTGTCACACGCCGCGCCGCGCTGACAACGCCGCGCGCCGAAAGGCCGGAGGGCCCACTCGTCATGTCAGCTTCCCTGTCGCCGTTCACCGTCCTCGACCCCGCGGTCGGCCTCGCCCGCGAGGCCGTCGGCCAGTTGTCCCACCTCATGCCCGTGGCCGTGGGCATCGTGGTGTTCACCCTCGCGGTGCGCCTGCTGCTGCACCCGCTCGCCCGCGCCGCCGCACGCGGCGAGAAGACGCGCAACCGCCTCGCTCCCCGCATCACCGCGCTGCGCGAACGGCACCGCAAGGACCCCGCCCGCATGCAACGCGAACTCACCACGCTCTACCAGGAGGAGGGCGTCTCGCCGCTCTCGGGCTGCCTGCCCTTCCTGCTGCAGGTGCCGTTCACCTCCGTGATGTACCGCCTCTTCACCAGCACCAGCGACCCAGCCTCGCAGGCCCTGCTGGGGCACACGCTGCTCGGTGTCCCCCTCAGCGCCCACCTGACCGCCCTCGCCGGAGCGGCACATGTCGCCGTCTTCGGCACCGTACTCGTCGGCCTGCTCGCGCTCGGCTACCTCGCCTACCGACGCACCCGCCGTGCGGCCGTGAAGTCCGGGCCACTGGCTTACCTCTCGTTCACCACGGCGGTCTTCGCGGCCTTCCTCCCGCTCGCGGCAGGCCTCTACCTGCTCACCACCACAGCCTGGACGCTCGGAGAGAAGGCCCTGCTGTCCTGATTCCTGTTCCCCTGCGCGGCCTCCTCACGGAGTCCGCTGCTCGCGTTCCAGCGAGCGCATCAGCGCTTCGAAGCCGACCCCTACGCCGGCTTCGTCGCCGCTGATCAGGCGCTCCAGCAGGAAGCCGCGCAGGCAGGCCAGGATCATCTCGGCCACCCCGAGCTTTCGCTCCTCGCTCCACTCGGGCGGACAGAGCGACACCAGGATCGGCAGGTACTGCGCCGACGCGTGCTGGCCCAACTGCCGGTGACGGTCAGGGTCGTACATGGCCAGCCCCATCGCCTGGTCCAACACCCGTGCAAGCCCGGGCTCCTCACCCATCAGCATCGGCCAGACCACGCGTACCCGCTCCGCCAGCGTCGACGCTCCGCCTTCCTCGCCCTCCTCACCCAGGGATGCGATCGCATGGTCGATCCGACGCTGCCGCAGTCGCCCGACAGCCTGACGGAGAAGGTCGTCGGCGCCGTCGAAGTGATAGAGCAGCACCTTGTGCGTGGTCCCGGCCGCGCGGGCGGCGCGGCGCAGCGAGAAGTCGACCAGCCCGTTGACGGCCAGGTCGTCGGTCACCCGGTCCAACAATTCCTGCCGCCGGGCCTCACCCCGCGGAGAGCCGGTTGAACGCCGGTAGCCTGCATTCGCTTCCACCTGCGGAGCGTACAACGCACGCGGCGGGGAAACACCCGCAACGCAGTGAAGCCCCCTGACACATGGTCAGGGGGCTTCACTGGAAAGATTGTTCGGCGGCGTCCTACTCTCCCACAGGGTCCCCCCTGCAGTACCATCGGCGCTGTGAGGCTTAGCTTCCGGGTTCGGAATGTAACCGGGCGTTTCCCTCACGCTATGACCACCGAAACACGATGAGATCATGCGATCAATAAAGTCGCTGTCTCAGAACAGCACAGTGGACGCGTAGCAACTATGGACAAGCCCTCGGCCTATTAGTACCGGTCAGCTCCACCCCTCACAGGGCTTCCACATCCGGCCTATCAACCCAGTCGTCTACTGGGAGCCTTACCCACTCATGGTGGTGGGAGTCCTCATCTCGAAGCAGGCTTCCCGCTTAGATGCTTTCAGCGGTTATCCCTCCCGAACGTAGCCAACCAGCCATGCCCTTGGCAGGACAACTGGCACACCAGAGGTTCGTCCGTCCCGGTCCTCTCGTACTAGGGACAGCCCTTCTCAAGACTCCTACGCGCGCAGCGGATAGGGACCGAACTGTCTCACGACGTTCTAAACCCAGCTCGCGTACCGCTTTAATGGGCGAACAGCCCAACCCTTGGGACCTACTCCAGCCCCAGGATGCGACGAGCCGACATCGAGGTGCCAAACCATCCCGTCGATATGGACTCTTGGGGAAGATCAGCCTGTTATCCCCGGGGTACCTTTTATCCGTTGAGCGACGGCGCTTCCACAAGCCACCGCCGGATCACTAGTCCCTGCTTTCGCACCTGCTCGACCCGTCGGTCTCACAGTCAAGCTCCCTTGTGCACTTACACTCAACACCTGATTGCCAACCAGGCTGAGGGAACCTTTGGGCGCCTCCGTTACATTTTAGGAGGCAACCGCCCCAGTTAAACTACCCACCAGACACTGTCCCTGATCCGGATCACGGACCCAGGTTAGACATCCAGCACGACCAGAGTGGTATTTCAACGACGCCTCCACACCAACTGGCGTTGATGCTTCAAAGGCTCCCACCTATCCTACACAAGCCGAACCGAACACCAATATCAAGCTATAGTAAAGGTCCCGGGGTCTTTCCGTCCTGCTGCGCGAAACGAGCATCTTTACTCGTAATGCAATTTCACCGGGCCTATGGTTGAGACAGTCGAGAAGTCGTTACGCCATTCGTGCAGGTCGGAACTTACCCGACAAGGAATTTCGCTACCTTAGGATGGTTATAGTTACCACCGCCGTTTACTGGCGCTTAAGTTCTCAGCTTCGCCCGACCGAAATCGGACTAACCGGTCCCCTTAACGTTCCAGCACCGGGCAGGCGTCAGTCCGTATACATCGCCTTACGGCTTCGCACGGACCTGTGTTTTTAGTAAACAGTCGCTTCTCGCTGGTCTCTGCGGCCACCACCAGCTCAGGCAGCAAGTGCCATCACCAACGGTGGCCCCCCTTCTCCCGAAGTTACGGGGGCATTTTGCCGAGTTCCTTAACCATAGTTCACCCGAACGCCTCGGTATTCTCTACCTGACCACCTGAGTCGGTTTGGGGTACGGGCCGCCATGAAACTCGCTAGAGGCTTTTCTCGACAGCATAGGATCATCCACTTCACCACAATCGGCTCGGCATCAGGTCTCAGCCTTAATGTGCGGCGGATTTGCCTACCACACGGCCTACACCCTTACCCCGGGACTACCACCGCCCGGGCTGGACTACCTTCCTGCGTCACCCCATCGCTCAGCTACTACCCTGTTGGATCGGCGGCTCCACCACTCCCTTCGGTCCGAAGACCTCCGGGCGGCTTCACGGCCTTAGCATTCAAAGGTTCACCGTTGGCGCTTCAAAGCGGGTACGGGAATATCAACCCGTTGTCCATCGACTACGCCTGTCGGCCTCGCCTTAGGTCCCGACTTACCCTGGGCAGATCAGCTTGACCCAGGAACCCTTGGTCAATCGGCGCAAGAGTTTCCCACTCTTGTATCGCTACTCATGCCTGCATTCTCACTCGTATACCGTCCACCACTAGGTTCCCCTGCGGCTTCACCCGGCACACGACGCTCCCCTACCCATCACAGCCTCCGTTGGGAGTCATGCTGCAATGACACGGCTTCGGCGGTGTACTTGAGCCCCGCTACATTGTCGGCGCGGAATCACTTGACCAGTGAGCTATTACGCACTCTTTAAAGGGTGGCTGCTTCTAAGCCAACCTCCTGGTTGTCTCTGCGACTCCACATCCTTTCCCACTTAGCACACGCTTAGGGGCCTTAGCCGGTGTTCTGGGCTGTTTCCCTCTCGACCATGGAGCTTATCCCCCACAGTCTCACTGCCGTGCTCTCACTTACCGGCATTCGGAGTTTGGCTAAGGTCAGTAACCCGGTGGGGCCCATCGCCTATCCAGTGCTCTACCTCCGGCAAGAAACACACGACGCTGCACCTAAATGCATTTCGGGGAGAACCAGCTATCACGGAGTTTGATTGGCCTTTCACCCCTAACCACAGGTCATCCCCCAGGTTTTCAACCCTGGTGGGTTCGGTCCTCCACACGGTCTTACCCGCGCTTCAACCTGCCCATGGCTAGATCACTCCGCTTCGGGTCTTGGGCGCGCGACTCATTCGCCCTATTCGGACTCGCTTTCGCTACGGCTACCCCACACGGGTTAACCTCGCCACACACCGCAAACTCGCAGGCTCATTCTTCAAAAGGCACGCAGTCACCCCAAAAGGGCTCCCACGGCTTGTAGGCACACGGTTTCAGGTACTATTTCACTCCGCTCCCGCGGTACTTTTCACCATTCCCTCACGGTACTATCCGCTATCGGTCACCAGGGAATATTTAGGCTTAGCGGGTGGTCCCGCCAGATTCACACGGGATTTCTCGGGCCCCGTGCTACTTGGGAGTTGCATAAGCGAGCCGTACAGATTTCGTCTACGGGGGTCTTACCCTCTACGCCGGACCTTTCGCATGTCCTTCGACTACCCATACGGTTTCTGACTCGCCCAGCCGCCGGCAGACGACTGAAACACAATCCCACGACCCCACAATGGCAACCCCTGCCGGGTCTCACACCACCATGGTTTAGCCTCATCCGGTTTCGCTCGCCACTACTCCCGGAATCACGGTTGTTTTCTCTTCCTGCGGGTACTGAGATGTTTCACTTCCCCGCGTTCCCTCCACACTGCCTATGTGTTCAGCAGCGGGTGACAGCCCATGACGACTGCCGGGTTTCCCCATTCGGACACCCCCGGATCAAAGCTCGGTTGACAGCTCCCCGGGGCCTATCGCGGCCTCCCACGTCCTTCATCGGTTCCTGGTGCCAAGGCATCCACCGTGCGCCCTTAAAAACTTGGCCACAGATGCTCGCGTCCACTGTGCAGTTCTCAAACAACGACCAGAAGGACAGCCTCGACAAGCGAGACCATTCCCTCAGGACCCAACAACGTGCCCGACACACAAACCCATCAGACCACCGCGTTCCACGCGCCGAAGCGCAGTACTAGCAGTCCCCTCAGGAACCCGTGTGCCGAATAGTCAACGTTCCACCCATGAGCAACCGTGCGAGACA